>QWQY01000048.1 GCA_003670675.1 Chloroflexota bacterium | reverse complement strand
GACATGGGTTAATCGATACTCGGCGTCTGATTCCCAATACCAATCCGAACCCAGTGCGCTGAGTGCTCTGAACCGGGTCTCACTGTCGCGCAAGGCCCGCTGGGTTGCCTGCTGGCGGAGCAATGCCGCAAACATCAACCCTCCAAGCGCAGCAAACAATGAAGCAATCAGGATTGTGTCATTGCCGGACAATATCGCAGCGCCCACGCCGACCCCGCCTGCGATGACCATACCGCGAGACAGCCAGGAACCAGGCCTTCCGCTTGCAGGCACAATGCCGCTGCGGGTGCCGTCACGGACGCGGAACTCTCGGCTTCCTGGGTTGTCGTTCACAACGGCTTCCTTGGCCTTTGGGTCCACTCGGGGCCCGGGTCTATGACGTGTGCTTCATCTTATAATCCACCCTGACCGTTGTCTAATCTGAAAGAACCGGCAACTCCGGACTCACCCTCTCTCACGAGCCAAGGCCCAGTAACCTTCATGCATGCCCAAATCACAGTTATTTCTGAACAGAGCAACAGCGTTATCCTCGGCAAATAAGGCCAGATCAGGCTGGCGATCGCCTGCCTGCTTGCGCGCGGCCACCTCCTGATTGAGGATGTGCCGGGGGTCGGCAAGACCACTCTGGCGCACGCGATCGCAACCTGCCTTGGCCTGAAATTCCAGCGCACCCAATTTACCAGTGACCTGCTGCCGGCGGACATCATCGGCGTATCGGTATACAACCGCGAATCGAGCCGTTTCGAGTTCCACCCGGGACCGGTATTCACCAATGTCGTGCTGGCTGACGAGGTCAATCGAGCAACACCTCGTGCGCAAAGCGCGTTGCTGGAAGCAATGGAAGAAAACCAGGTGACCACGGAGGGGGAAACCCGACTGCTGCCTCAGCCTTTTTTTGTCATCGCCACCCAGAATCCCTCGCACCAGATCGGCACCTTTCCCCTGCCGGAATCACAGCTTGACCGGTTCCTGATGCGACTGGAACTGGGATACCCTGACGCACAGGCTGAGCGCGCGTTGCTCAACGGCACCGATCGTCGCGCATTGCTTGCAAGCCTGAAACCGCATATCGGTCCCGAAGACCTTCTGCAATTGCAACGCGAGGTACAGCAGGTTCATGTCTCCCCTGCGCTGCTCGATTATCTGCAGGCCCTGCTCAATCACACCAGACAGGATTCCGCATTTGCCCATGGACTTTCACCACGGGCCGGTCTTGCCTTGCTGCACGGCGCTCGCGCATGGGCCTATATGGATGGTCGAAAATCCGTCATTCCGGAAGATTTGCAGGCCGTTCTGCCCGCAGTTGTTGCGCATCGCCTTTCTGCAGCCAATGGCGATGGCGGTACAGCCACCGGCACACGCCTTGCCGAGCAGCTGGTGCAGCAAGTGGCCATTCCCTGATCGCCTATGTATCGTCCACTCAAAGACAGCGCTCTGAAATGGCTGTTCCAGTGGCGTGGACCAGAGCACGGGACCATTGTTCTGGTCCAGCGCAGAGTGTTCATTCTGCCCACACCGCAGGGGCTGCTGTTCGTCGGGATCATTCTGTTGATGCTCATTGGATCGATCAATTACGACCTGTCACTCGGATTCATTCTCTCCTTTCTGCTTGGCGCGGCGGGCATTCAAAGCATGCTGCACACCTTTCGCAACCTGGCTCATCTGAAAATTTCCGCGGGACGTTTGGCGCCAGTTTTTGCCGGAGAGCAGGCACAGTTTTCAATGCACATCCACAACCAGACGCGTGCGGACCGATTCAGCATAGGCGTCACCGGTGATCGCATCAATGCACATTATGTCGACGTCCCTGCGGGCTCCGCTGCCGTGGCTGTGGTGTCCATTCATGCATTGCGACGGGGGTGGCTGAGTCCCGGACGTCTGACCCTTTACACTCGGTTTCCGGTGGGGTTGTTCAGGGCATGGTCTTACGCAGAACCTGATGTGCAATGTCTGGTCTACCCGGCGCCAGCGATACCCGGTTTGCCTTTGCCACAGCAGGTTGCCGGTGATGGAGAAGGCGGAATCAAAGGTCAGGGCCAGGACGAATTCTCGGGTTTTCGTCCGTATCGTCCCGGTGACTCTCCCCGTCATGTCGCCTGGAAAGCCGTTGCGCGTGACGACTCGCTCTTGACCAAACAATTCACAGGCCGTGCCGATGCTGAATTGTGGCTGTCGTGGAATGACCTGCCGAACGGGATGGATGCCGAACTCCGGCTTTCACACCTGACCCGCTGGGTTCTGGACGCTGATAACTGCGGCCTGAATTACGGATTGCGTCTGCCTGGCGCCACGCTACCGCCGGCCAACGGACCAACCCATCGTGCAGATTGCCTGCGTGCACTGGCTCTACATGGCACAACAGCCGATATCCCTCAGTAAACGCCCGATCACGGCACGGGAAACGTTCGGTCTTGGGGCCGGATTTCTTCTCGCGGGCCTGGCACACCTTCTGCGACTGCCACTGTGGCTGAGCGGGTTGATCTGCGTCATTGTGTTCTGGCGACTGTATCTCGCCCACCGCAAAACTGCGGCCCCGCGCAAATGGCTGCTGGTACTGGTTGCGCTCGCAACAGCAGGAGGCATCCTGCTTGAATACCGCACGCTGCTGGGCCGAGATGCCGGTGTTGCCCTGCTGGTCGTCATGCTCGCGATGAAGCTGATGGAAACGTATACCCAGCGCGACGGCACATTGCTGGGTTTCCTGGGGTTCTTTCTGCTCGTCACCAATTTTCTGTATTCGCAAACAATAGGCACAGCACTGTACATGCTG
Organism: Chloroflexota bacterium; assembly: GCA_003670675.1. Taxonomy (GTDB): domain Bacteria; phylum Chloroflexota; class Chloroflexia; order Chloroflexales; family Roseiflexaceae; genus UBA965. Next base: position 8,235 of record QWQY01000048.1, on the reverse strand, counting down.
GCCTGTGCGTGGGTTTTGATTACCGTGCTGATCGCCATGCAGTTCACCGGAGCATGGCCTGGGTGGTATCGGCCGGCGCAACGTGCAGGTTTGCTGCTTTTGCAGGCAATACCACTGATGCTGGTGCTTTTCCTGCTGTTCCCGCGAATCCAGGGGCCGCTATGGGGGCTGCCCCACGATGCTCATGCCGGCCTCAGCGGTCTTTCCGACAACATGAGCCCGGGCAGTCTCAATAACCTGATTCTTTCTGACGCTGTAGCCTTTCGCGCGTCTTTCCGTGGCCGTATCCCGGAAGCGCGGGCGCTTTATTGGCGGGGCCCTGTTCTTTGGGACTACGACGGCAGAACCTGGACAGCGCCCCGCTTTGTTTTCAATGCGGAGGAATTGCCGGCAGGTGAGCCCGCCATCGAATACACCGTTACTCTGGAACCGCACAACAAGCGCTGGCTCTTCGCACTGGAATTTCCAATGCAGCGCCCCCCACGCGCAGTCGTGACCCGGGACATGCAGTTGCTGAGTACAACGCTCGTACGCAATCGCATGCGTTACGACATGAGCTCGCACTTGCAATCCACCTACGGCGCCGATGACAGTGAATCCGTTCTGCGCCGTGCCCTGCAACTGCCCGATGGCTACAATCCTCGCACACTTCGCCATGCTCAGGAATTGCGCCGCAAGTTCAGTGATGACCGCCAACTCGTGAATGAAGTATTGGCCGGCTTTCGCAATGAAAATTATGTCTACACGCTGTCGCCGCCGCTGCTTGGAGAACATGCAGTCGATGAGTTCCTGTTTGATACCCGGCGCGGATTCTGTGAACACTACGCCTCGTCTTTCACATTCCTGATGCGGGCCGCAGGAATACCTGCGCGCGTGGTCACCGGTTACCAGGGCGGCCAGGTCAATCCCGTGGGTGATTATGTGCTGGTCCGGCAAGCCGATGCGCATGCTTGGACTGAAATCTGGTTGTCGGGCGCTGGCTGGGTACGTATCGACCCGACTGCGGCAGTATCACCCGCCCGGGTCGAGCGCGGCATCGCTTCCGCACTTCCCAGCAGCGATGCACTGCCGATGTTTGTCCGCGGTGATTTCGAATTCCTGCAAAGGATGCGCCTGACCTGGGATAGCGTGACATATACGTGGAACCAGTGGGTGCTGGGATATAACCCGGAACGTCAGCGCCAGTTTCTGGCCAACATCGGCTTCAGCGATGCAACCTGGCAGATGCTCGCGGTAATCCTGTTTGTGTGCGCCGGAACAGCAGTATTGCTGGGTGCCATGCTCGCGCTGCGTGATTTGCGCGCCAATCGCAGTGACCTGGTGCGTACAGCCTATGATCATTTTTGCCGCAAGCTTGCCCGCCGTGGCTTGCCGCGCAATCCGGCTGAAGGTCCGATGGATTTTGCCGGGCGGGCGGCACAGTGGAACTCGCAGGCCGGGCAGGAAATCAATGCCATTAGCAGGGACTACGTGGCGTTGCGCTACGGAACAGATGCAACAGCAGAATCGATCCGGGAATTTAAGCGCCGAATTCGTGCGCTAAATCTATAATTATCATATAAATCAATTAGTTAAAAAATCATATCACGCCGGCGGCAACAACGTTGCCGGATCAATGGGTTTTCCCATGCGCCGGATCTCGAAATGCAATTTGACCTGATCCGTGTCCGTGTCGCCCATTTCGGCAATGCGCTGACCGCGCGTGACGGTCTGCCCTTCTTTGACCAGTAGTGCGCGGTTGTGTGCATAAACACTGAGGAATTTCTCGTTGTGCTTGATCACAATGAGTTTGCCCAGTCCTCGAATTCCGGTGCCGCTGAAAATGACTCGACCCGGCCCTGCGGCCACTACCGCCTGGCCGGGTTTTCCGGCAATACCGATTCCTTTGCTCGAGGTTTCATTGAATGGTGTAACAATCCTGCCGTTCACCGGCCAGATCCAGTCGACATCATCACCGGCCACAACCGCGGATTTCGGCTCGGATGCAGATGGCCCTTCGGTTTTCGGGATGGCGGCGGGTTCCGGTTTGACACCCGACATTTGCGCGTAGGCCTGATCGGAGTACGGTACCCGAACACCCCGAGGTTCGTTTTTTGCGCCACCGGCAACAGGCTTTACGGCACTGCCGTCCAGTGGTTGTGCTTCAACGCTGCCGCCGGGAGTCCGCAATGGAGTAGCCACGGCACCGCGTGGCGGCGAAAGCCGTAATTGCTGACCGACGCGAATCCTGCTTGGATCGATGCTGTTCCAGGCAGCCAGTTCCCGGTAATCAAGGCCAAATTCAAGGGCTATGGCATAAAGCGTGTCACCGGGTTTTACGGTATACGATTCCGGTCGTGGCTGATCCTGCTGTGGTGCGACTCGCGAAGGCGCCGGTTTGGCCGCGGGTTTTGTCGATGACTGCGGCATGCGGTCGATCACCGGGGCAGGACGCGGCGCTGCGCAACCCGCAATCAAAGCCGCTGAGAAAACCAAAGCAAGTTTGGAAGTCGCGTTCGCACCAAGAAAAACGGTGGACATGGCCACCGTTCGGTCAGCCGAGACCGGGCAGCAAAGGGACAAAAAGCGCATCTTCAACTTTGCGGTCGACATAGCCCTGCGCTGTACGTTCGATGACATGCAAAGACTGTTTGCCCTGATGGGTCAAAGGAATGATGATTTTACCACCCACTGCCAGTTGATCGAGCAGCGCCTGCGGGACATGCGTTGCCGCCGCAGCCACCACAATACCGTCAAAAGGCGCATGCTCAGGCCAGCCCAGTTGCCCATCTGCAGTGCGTACACGCACATTGTGCGCCCGCGCATCACGCAAATGGCGTCGCGCCTTGGTCAGCAGCGGCGCGAGGCGCTCGAGCGAATACACTTCACGCGCCAGGCGCGACAGCACCGCCGCCTGATAGCCGCAACCGGTTCCGATTTCCAGTACCTTGTCGAGCTTGCTGCCTCCACTGCGCAGCAGCTCCAGTATGCGTGCCACGGTATAGGGGCTGGAAATCGTTTGTCCGAAACCCAGAGGCAATGCCATGTCTTCATAAGCCCGGCTGGCCAGCGCTTCATCAACAAAAATGTGCCTGGGCACTTCGCCCATCGCAGCGAGAATGACTTCATCAATGATACCTTCACTACGCAGCCGTTCCACCATGCGCATGCGCGTACGCTGCGAAGTCATACCGATTCCCGAATTCGCTGCGTTCATGATTCCGCCGGTCTTTGCAGCCAGTTGCCAACCAGTTCCATCTGCCCAAACCGTGTCAGATCCATTTGCAGCGGTGTTACTGAAACCATCTGCGCAGACGTAGCATGAAAATCCGTGCCTTCGCCGGCATCCTGTGCACGTCCAGCGGCACCAACCCAGTAAACCGTGTCACCACGTGGATTGACGGCTTTAACCACTGGCTCTGCTTTATGTCGTTTGCCAAGGCGGGTCACTTGGTGCCCGCGCAGGGATTCGTAAGGCAAATCGGGCACGTTCACATTGAGCAAAACCGGCTGATCAATGCGGTGTCGACCGAAACGGGCAACCAGTTCGGCAGCCACCCGCCCTGCCGTATCGAAGTGATCGTGTTCGCCGGACACCAGCGAGATGGCGATCGACGGAATACCCAGCAGAAAACCTTCTGTCGCAGCGGCGACCGTTCCTGAATAAATCGTGTCGTCGCCCATATTGGCGCCGTCATTGATTCCGGACACCACAATGTCCGGCAGTTCCGGAAGCAGTCCGGTCACCGCCAGATGCACGCAGTCTGTCGGTGTGCCATTGACGTAATAAAACCCGCCGGGCGCTTGCCTTACCGAGAGTGGCCGGTCCAGGGTAAGTGAGTTACTGGCACCGCTGCGATCGCGTTCCGGAGCCACTACGGTGACGGTACCCAGCGGCGACAGCGCACGCTCCAGGGCGGCCAGGCCCGGCGCAAAATAACCGTCGTCGTTGCTGAGCAGGATGCGCACGCTGGTATTTGCCGTTTCGGAGTGTCTGCTGCGCCCCGCCTTTCCGGCGGAGTCTTGTAAATCATATCCCTGAATATCGGGGTGGATTTTAGCACGCGCGCATGCGGAAGCCGGTGCCGGTGCTACGATATCCACCCCTTAAACACCTTAGTGACCCCATCATGGCCCCCATTGGCTTCCGTATACTGCCTTTTGCCCCGCAACCCCCTGCAAAAACCATTGCGACGCTGCGCAAGATTGCCACCGCGCATCTCAGCGACAACATGAACCGGCTGCACGCTATCGGCCCCGACCTGTGGCCTTGCCACAGCGGCGGTCGCATGGTCGGCACCGCGCTGACGGTCAAGGTCGGCCCTGGTGACAACCTGATGGTGCACAAGGCCATTGACATCGTTCGTCCAGGAGACGTTATCGTGATTGATGCTGGCGGCATCTGCACCCAGGCCATCATCGGTGAAATCATGTCCGCAATTGCCGAGCGCCATGGCGCTGCAGGCATGGTCATTGATGGCGCCATCCGCGATGCCGATGCCCTGGCGGTGTCCTCATTTCCCGTTTACGCACGCGGAGTTACCCACCGCGGACCTTACAAAAATGGGCCCGGAGAAATCAATGTGCCGGTAGTCATTGGAGACGCGGTCATCAACCCCGGCGACATCATCATCGGTGACGACGACGGTTTGCTGGCCCTGCCGCAGGCAATGGCCAATGAAACCATCGAACTGGCGCAGGATCAGGCCAAAAAAGAAGCTGCAATGCTGAAGACCATCCGCAGCAAGAGCAAGCTGGACCGCAGCTGGGTTGATAAAACGCTGCGCGAAAAAGGCTGCGTCATTCCGCCAAAAATGCGCAGCTGATGGCCGGTCCGCTTGCCGGGACTACCGTGATCGACCTGACCACGGTAGTCATGGGACCCTATGCCACCCAGATCCTCGGCGATCTGGGTGCGCACGTCATCAAGGTTGAAGCCCCGGGCGGCGACAACGTTCGCCATGTCGGCCCCATGCGCAACCGCGGCATGGGGCATATGTTCATGCACCTGAACCGCAACAAGAAAAGTGTGGTGCTTGACCTCAAGCAAGCCGCCGGCCGTGACGCGCTGCTGCGCATTGCCGCCACCGCCGACGTCATGATCTACAACATCCGCCCCCAGGCCATGCAGCGACTGCGCCTGGGTTATGCCGATGTGGCTGCGGCGAACCCGAAGATCATTTATGTCGGTGCCTACGGCTATGGCCAGCAAGGCCCTTACGCCGCCCGCCCAGCATATGATGACCTGATCCAGGGCATGACCGGCATTCCCTGGCTGGCGCAGCAGGCCGGCTCCACGGACCCTCGCTATATCCCGGCGACTCTGGCAGACCGGATTGTCGGCCTGCATGCGGTCTATGCCGTCACCACCGCACTGTTTCACCGCGAACGCACCGGCGAAGGTCAGGCTGTCGAAGTGCCCATGTTCGAGTGCATGAGCCAGATGGTCCTTGGTGATCATTTGGGCGGCCGCACCTTTGAACCTGCGCTCGGCTCATCCGGGTATGCACGCGTGCTCGCTCCTGAACGCCGTCCGTTCCGCACCCGTGACGGCTACGTCTGCGTGCTGATGTACAACGACAAGCAATGGCAAAGCTTCTTCCGTCTGATCGGACGCGAGGACCTGTTCCGCGATGATCCCCGGTTCAATACCCATGAAAACCGCTCCGCGCTCATCGCAGAGGCAAACGCCTTCGTCGCCGGCGAAATGCTTAAACGCAGCACTGCTGAATGGCTTGCCGCGTTGAACGACAGCGACATTCCCTGTGCACCGATGAATTCGATTGATGCCGTCATCGATGATGAACATTTGAACAGCATTGGTTTCATCCACAAGGAAACCCACCCCAGCGAAGGCGGTTTGCGAACAACAGGCGCCGCGACACAGTGGTCACACACGCCTACTGCACCACAGCGAGGCGCCCCGCGGCTTGGCGAACATGGTTGCGAAGTGCTGCGCGTTGCCGGTTACAGCGATGAAGAAATACGGGCGCTAGCAGCCTCTGGTGTGACTACCCTGCCCGACTGACAAGGTAAGCAAAATGGATTTCGAGTTCTCGGAAGAGCAGCGCGCCATCCGTGATGCGGTCACCCGCACCTGCTCACGGTTTGCCGCAGACTACTGGTTGAAGCATGATCGTGACGGCGGTTTCCCGTATGAGTTCCACGCCGCCATCGCCGGCGACGGATGGTTGGGCATCGCGATGCCCGAACAATACGGCGGCAGCGGCCTCGGCATTACCGAAGCCGCTCTGATGATGGAAACGATTGCCGCTTCCGGCGCCGGATTCTCCGGCGCGTCTGCCGTACACATGAACATCTTCGGTTTACATCCAGTCGTGGTCTACGCATCCGATGCGCAAAAAGCGCGCTGGCTGCCGCCGCTGATCGCCGGAACCGACAAAGCCTGTTTCGGTGTCACCGAACCTGGTGCCGGACTTAACACGACACGACTGACGACAAAAGCCGTACGTGACGGCGACGACTATGTAGTCTCCGGCCAAAAAGTCTGGATTTCCACCGCACAGGTTGCCAACAAGATCCTGCTGCTGGCACGCACTACACCGATTGAAGAAACAAAAAATCCGATCGACGGCCTGACGCTGTTTTACGCCGACATCGACCGCAACACATTCGAGGCTCGCCAAATCGACAAAATGGGGCGCAAGGCCGTTGATTCAAATCAGGTGTTCATTGACGGCATGCGCGTGCCCGCTGCCGATCGAATCGGCGAAGAAGGCAAGGGATTCCGCTATATCCTGGACGGACTGAATCCCGAGCGCATTCTGGTCGCTGCGGAAGCAGTAGGCCTGGGCCGCATAGCACTGCAAAGCGCTGCAAAATACGCTGGTGAGCGCATCGTGTTCGACCGTCCTATCGGCCAGAATCAGGCGATCCAGCACCCGTTGGCGCAGCGCTGGATCGAACTCGAAGCTTCTGCGTTGCTGACTTATCGCGCAGCAAGCCTCTACGACGCCGGTAAACCCTGCGGTGCTGAAGCCAACGCCGCAAAATATTTCGCTGGAGAAGCCGGATTCAAAGCCTGCGAGACCGCCGTGCTGACCCATGGTGGCATGGGCTACGCGAAAGAATTTCACGTCGAGCGTTATTTCCGCGAGGCGATGATTCCGCGCATCGCGCCGGTCAGCTCCCAACTGATCCTTTGCCACATCGCAGAGCGTGTGCTCGGGCTGCCAAAGTCTTACTGAAGTTGCGATTCCGCTGCTATCGGCAGAGATCGAATATAAGTATTTGTTTTATTTAACTTTATTATCAGCAACAGCATACGGTCGATCATGCTGCAGCGACGGCATCATGCCGCGAATTTTGGCGACTCGCGCCGGATCAATATCAGCGTAGATGATGCCTGGCTCTTCGCCGGCATCTGCAAGGACCTCGCCCCAGGGATCAACGATCAGCGCGTGGCCATAAGTCTGTCGGTTGCCCGGATGGTCGCCGCACATCGCCGGCGCAAGCACGTAAGCGGCATTTTCAATCGCACGTGATTTGAGCAATGTATGCCAGTGCACCTTGCCGGTCTGGCGTTGAAACGACGACGGAACCGAAAGAAACTCCGCGCCCTGTTGTGCCAGCGCGCGATACAGATGCGGAAAGCGTACGTCATAACAAATGGTCATGCCCAGCTTGCCCCAGGGCGTTGCGGCAATGACCGCCTTCTCGCCGGGCCGGTAGGCTGAAGACTCGCGAATGACCTTGCCATCGGGCAATGTCACGTCAAACATGTGAATCTTGTCGTAGGTCGCGACAACGGTGCCATCCGCAGCGATCAGATAAGAGCGGTTGACGATACGTTCCTCGTCAGTCTTCAGCGTCAGCGAACCCGCGAGTAACCAAATATTGAGTTGAACAGCCAACTGCCGTAATTCAGCCAGTGTGGTTCCGCCATCAGCAGGCAGCGCACCGTCACGCATGACCCTGCCGCTGCCGTCCATCATCAGGCAATACTCGGGCGACAAAACGAATTGCGCACCGTTGCCGGCCGCTTCGATCAACAGCTGTTTAAGTTGCGCCAGATTGGCGGAGAGATCGCTGCAGCTGTTCATCTGCAGACACGCGGCACGGAATGGCGTGGTCATGGACAAGTCCGGCGGTAGAAGTATTTGCGCCGCAGGCAAAACACTACGGGCAGAATTGAATTTTGGTCGGGGCGAGAGGATTTGAACCTCCGACCACCTGCACCCCATGCAGGTACGCTACCAGGCTGCGCTACGCCCCGAGGCGCGGATTATACAACAG
>QWQY01000047.1 GCA_003670675.1 Chloroflexota bacterium | reverse complement strand
TTCTTGTAGGTGTCGAGGGCTGCCTGTACTGCCTCGAGCTTGTCGGCGGCGGGTTCCTTCACCATCTGCTCGTCGTACGCCTCGGACAAGACTGCGAGGAAGCAACGGCCGACGCCGGCAGACGGTTCAATCACATAGGGCACCACGTGCCGGTTGTTGGGCTGGTCGTAGTAGTTCAGCTTGGCGACGCTGTCGCGGTTGACGCTGACTTTGGCGCTGATGTTGAGGTTCTCTTGGTCGCGTGAGTGCGAGCCGAGGTCGTAGTCGCTCCGGCTTGCGATACCTTCGATTTCTTCGTACCCCAGGGTCGGGTAATCATACATCAGGTCGTATGTGCGCTTCGAGTAGTGTGCCAGGCCGTCTTTGGGGACGTCGTAGATCTGGATCTTGGAGCGCGGTACGCCGATCGACTCCCACCAGGCGAGGCGGGCTTCGAGCCACTTTTCGTGCCATTCTTCGTCGGTGCCGGGCATCACAAAGAACTCGATTTCCATCTGCTCGAACTCACGGACGCGGAACAAGAAGTTGCGCGGGTTGATTTCGTTGCGGAACGCCTTGCCGACCTGGGCAATACCGAACGGCAGTTTGCGGCTGGTGCTCGACAAGACATTGCCGAAGTTCGCAAAGATGCCCTGGGCGGTCTCGGGGCGCAGATAGGCGAACGAGTCGCTGTCTGCCACGGGGCCGACGGCAGTTTTGAACATCATGTTGAAGGGACGCGCCTCGGTCAGATCGCTCGAGCCACAGCTGGGGCATTTGCCTTTGATGTGGTCGGCGCGCCAGCGGCCTTTGCAGGCACGGCAGTCGACGAGGGGGTCGTTGAAGGTCTCTTCGTGGCCCGAGTACTTCCAGACCAGTTTGTTCATCAAAATCGCGGCGTCCAGACCTTCCATGTCGTCACGGGCATAGACATTGGTGCGCCACCACGCATTGATGATGTTGTTTTTGAGTTCGACGCCCAACGGGCCGTAGTCAAACACCCCTTGCAAGCCGCCGTAGATGTCAGAACTGGGGAAGATGAACCCGCGTCGTTTGCACAGTGACGCCAACTGTTCGATGGATGCTGCCGGCATATCCTGCTCCTCTAAAGGGCTTGGGGGCACAAAAAAACCCCAAGCGAAATGAATCGCCTGGGGACGCACTGTGTGCGTGGTCCCACCCCAGTTACCGAGCGGACTCGGTCACTTTTGTAGATTGTGTACAGACTCTGCGGTGCCGTTCGTGGTATCCCTGGTCGAGCTCACACCGTTCTCGACTCGCTGGGCAGGTCAGACGCACTACTCTCCGCTTCTTCGTCTGTTTTCGAGTATAGCACGGGCGCTGCTGCTTTCGCAAACACCCGCAATCCGATCCAGCCCGCCAACAGCAAGACACTCGCGAGCGGCATGATGGGGAACGACCGTGGCGGTGCGGGCACCTGCAACGGGGCCGCTGCCACCACTGCCACCGTCGTCGGGTGGAGTGTCGCAGTAGGTGGCACGGTCTTCGTCGGTGGCATGGCGTTTTGGATAGCAAGCTGCGGGCTCGGGGCGATTCGTCGTGTCGCGACCGGCTGCGTCGCGGTGGCTGTCTGCATGCTGGCAGACTCATCATCGGTAACGCGGCTTTGCCGTGCGACACGGCTCTGCGTTGCGCTGCGTGTCGCTGATGCGGTCTTGGTACGAGACAACGTTTTGGTGGCTGCGGGTGTTTTGGTGCGCGTCGGGGACTTGGTGCGTGTGGCGGTTTTGCTCACACTCCGGGTACGCGTCAGCGACGGTGTTTTGGTGATGCTCGGCGTGCGGGTCAGCGTTGGTGTTTTGGTGTCGCTCGGCGTGCGGGTCAGCGATGGTGTTTTGGTGTCGCTCGGCGTGCGGGTCAGCGACGGTGTTTTGGTCGGGCTGCTGGTCTGCGTCTGCGTTGGAGTGGCAGTCGACGAAGGAACAGCGGTGTCGATGGGTGTCGTCGTGGGGATTGGTGATGCCTCATCGGGGAGCGCCGAAGCAGTCGGCGTGTGTGTCGGCACGGCGGTAGGAAGTTCGGATGGGATGGGCGTTTCGCTTGCGTCGACCACCGTGGTGGCAGGCAGTGGGGTCGGGGTGTGGGTGTGCACCACGGCGGTGGCAGTCTGGCTTGCGGTGACGATCACCAATGCGTTGCTCGTCCCGGCGGATGGGGGAGATTTGAGCCATTCTGCTGCGCCGTCGGTGCGCCGACTATAGCTCTCGGTGCTGCGCACGGCGCCGAACGCAACGGCGTCGATCGTACTGCCCTCTGCGTCGATCAGGGTGACGCTGTCGCCGGTGTTGTTGAGGATGGCGCTCGACAGCGGCACGACGAGATACCCACGGGCGGGGACGACGCTCCCCGCCGCGATGGTGGTTTGTGTGCCGCCGGGGGTGTCGTCGTCGATGCGCCAACCACCCACGTCGATCGCGGCGTCACTGGGGTTGTAGAGCTCCACCCATTCGGGGCCACTCGCCGGCGCTGGCATGACTTCGTTGATGAGGATAGTAAGCGACAGGACCAGGGCAAGCATGGCGCACTCCTTTTCTGCTCTTTCTATGAATACCGTTAGAACTGCACGAAAAGGTACGGGAGGCCAAGGCAGTGCGACTGATTGTGGTAAAATACCGGCAATGCACCGCTGTCTAATGCGGTAAATGAACACAACGAAACGAGGCTCCCATGCATACGCGCGTCGCCATCATCGGGTCGGGACCAGCAGGATTGACCGCTGCACTCTACGCTGCCCGGGCCAGCCTGGCACCACTAGTCATCCGTGGCTTACAGCCCGGTGGCCTTATTGCGACGACCAGCGAGGTCGAGAATTACCCCGGCTTTGTCCATGGCATCGGTGGGTTCGAGCTGGCCGACAACATCGAACAGCAGGCCAAGCGCTTCGGTGCTGAGTATCGCGATACGCTGATTACCTCGATAGACACGTCGGAACGCCCGTTCAAATTGCACACCGACGACGGCGACATCATCACTGCCGACACCGTTATCGTGTCGACCGGTGCCTCGCCCAAGAAGTTGAATGTCCCCGGCGAAGACAAACTGGCTAACCGCGGTGTGTCGTACTGTGCCACCTGCGACGGCTTCTTCTTCCGCGACAAGCGCGCCGTCGTCGTCGGCGGCGGCAATAGTGCGTTGGACGAAGGGTTGTTTTTGACCCGATTCGTCACCGAACTGGTGATTGTCCATCGCCGCGATAGTCTGCGCGCCGACCAAGTGTTGCAGGATCGTGCCATGAGCAACCCCAAGGTCCGCTTTGTCTGGGATTCGGCCGTCGAAGAAATCCTGGGCGAGACGAGTGTCACCGGTGTCAAGATTCGCAATCTCAAGACGGGTGCAGTCACGGACTTGGCCACCGAAGGCGTCTTCCCCTATATCGGGCACACCCCCAACACCAAGATTTTCAACGAGTTGCTGACATTGGACGAAAACGGCTACATCGTCGCCGATGCACATCAGCGCACCAATATCCCCGGTATTTTTGCTGCCGGTGATGTCGTAGACCACGTCTATCGCCAGGCCATCACGGCCGCCGGCGAAGGCTGCAAAGCCGCCATGGAAGCGGTCTGGTACTTGGCTGCCCAAGACTACGCCGACCAACTCAAAGCCAAAACCGCCAACTAGTCGACAAGGAGCACGGCATGGGCATGCAGCGAGAATCGTCTTGGCCGATGGTCACCGTGGCCGACGCCCACGCTGCAGTTGCCCGTGTGAGTGCCATACCGTTGGGTCACGAACGCGTCCCGTCGCATCAGGCGGCAGGGCGCGTTGTCGCGCAGGTGGTCAGTGCCCATGCCGACATGCCGGCCGAACCACGCGCAACCGTAGACGGCTATGCCATCCGCAGCAGCGACGGCGATACTGCCCGCCAGGTGGTCGGTGAACTCACCGCCGGTGACGGGCAGCGGGTGACGCTGGTGGCGGGCCAGGCGGTACGTATCATGACTGGTGCGCCATTACCCGCGGGCGCCGATGCCGCCGTCATGGTCGAGCGTACCAACGAACACGCCGGGCAATTGACCTACACAGGCAGTGTCCGCGCCGGCGACTGTGTCATCCAGCCCGGCAGCGACATGCGCGCCGGCGATGTCATCATGCCGGTGGGGAGTGTCGTCGCTCCCGGCGATGTCGGTCTGCTGACCACCATCGGGCTGCGCCACGTCACGGTCTATCGGCGCCCGGTGGTGGCGGTTCTTTCGACCGGCGACGAAGTCTACCCATACGACCAATCCATCCCATACGGCGGGGTGCGTGATTCGAACAGCCCCGCATTGCTGGCGGCTATCGCGGCGGCGGGCTGCGAAGGCATCGCGCTCGGGATTGCGCCCGATCAGCCGGAGCTCCAGCGTGCCCGCGTGCGCGAGGGGTTGGCCCGCGCCGATGTGCTGATTACCAGCGGTGGTGTGTCGATGGGCACCCGAGATTTCATCAAGCCGCTCTTGGCCGAACTCGGCCAGGTGCAGTTCGGCCGGATTGCCTTCAAACCGGGCAAGCCGACCATGTGCGCCGTCGTCGGCTCGACTGTGGTCTTTGGTCTGCCCGGCAATCCGGTGTCGTCGCTGGTGTCGTTCGAGGTGTTTGTGCGACCGGCGTTGCGCCGCTTGATGGGTGATGCAACCCCCGAGCGCCCCCGGGTGTCGGTCCATATTGCTGATGCAATCATGCCGTCGCCCGATCGCCCTGAGTATATGCGCGCCATCGTCCGTTGGCAGGATGGACGATTGGTGGCGACGACGACGGGCGCCCAGGGCTCGAGCCGCTTGCTGTCGATGCGGGCGGCCAATGCGTTGTTGATCATCGCGCCGGGTGAGCAGCGTCTGCATGCGGGCAGCTTGGTCGATGCGCTCCTCGTCGGTGATGTGAACTGATGGATATTGAGCGGGGCTTATTGCAATAAGCCCCGCTCAAAACCCCGCAACGTGACACATCCGAATTTGTCAAAAAACACGAATCATTCAGTCTTCTGCTGGCCTATAGTGTGGGTATTATCAACTCTCACCATCGAGGTGCGCTATGAATGCACACGCTGTTGCCCAATCGTTGCAACCCCTCCGCGACGTCGCTACCGCATTGCAGGTACGCGCACTCCGCGACTCCAATGCCTCTGCCGAAAAAACAGCTGCTGTGCTCAAACGCGTCCGCGACGAGGTGTTCACCTACCGGCATACCGCCGAAGCACTCGTCGCCAAAGTAGACCGCAGCCCACGCTTGTGCGCTGGAGTCCTGGCGTTGCTGGCCAATCGTGTGGCATACTCGCGGGTCGATTATGATCTGTTCGACGAAATCGTCGACAAAGAATTCATGGCCCAGGCGTCGACCTATATCAGCGCACAGATGGCAAAGGTCATCGGCATCCTGCCCGAGTACGAAATCGTTGAAGTCTTTGAAATGGTGCATGCGTACGAATCCATCGATGACGCGAATTTCTATCTCACTCATTGTGACACCATAACGAAGCTCGATTCCCTTCTGGCTGCCGCACAGACGCCAATTGCTCAGAAATCAATCTACCTTGCTATTGCCGCGTTGACCCTGGCCGGATTGATCCCCACTGCCGTGTTGATCAGTCCGCTGCTTGCCATTCCATGGGCAATCGCTGGTGTCGTCGCATGGCTCGTCTATCGCGCAGCCCAACAACGGCATGCCGACACCATCAAACGAACCACTGCACTCTGTGCTGACAGCAATCGCGTCCGATTCTTGCAGGCACGGTTCCATACCAAAGAACTCGCCAAACGGGAACTCGAAAGCCACAAACGTACCGTCAAAGCGTTCTTTGGAGATATGTCCCCCTCTTCGCATCTCAGTGGTATCTTTGCGGTCATCCAAATGCATATCAACATTGAGTGATCAGAAATCAGACATCAGTCGGCGATATATACTGATGGATGTTTGCGCGAGTCTCATTGCAATAAGCCCCGCTCAAAACCCCAAACCATCGAGGTCTGCTATGAATGCTCACGCTGTTGCCCAATCGTTGCAACCCCTGCGCGATGTCGGGGATGTGCATTGATGGATGCCGTTGACCAGCTACGTCAATCCTTTGCTGCAGTAGCCGACCCCTCCAATGCCGCGCCGATGGCTGCCTATATGAAGCACATCGCGCCATTCGTCGGGGTCCACGCCGATCTGCGCCGGCGCGTGGTGCGTACATGGTGCAGTCAGCTCTCCCTGCATAGCGCTTACGATGTTTGTAGCCTTATTTCTCTCCTGTGCCGCGAGCCGGAACGTGCGTTCCATTACGCTGCCGCGGATGTCGCCGCGTATTGGCTACGCCTGCTCGATGCATCGTTCATTGCAGACCATGCAGCCACATTGTTGCTCCAGACACCGTGGTGGGATAGCGTCGATTTGTGGGGGAGCGATGTCATCAATCCCCTCTGCAATCGCTACGAGTGTGCGACCACGCTGTGGCACTGGAACGGCAGCGGCAATCGCTGGCTGATCCGTGCGTCTATCCAGCATCAACGAGGCCGCAAACAGCACTACGATGTCGATCTGGTGTTTGCCCTGTGTGCCCCGCATGTGGCCGACAGCGAGTTTTTTGTGGCCAAAGCAATCGGCTGGGCGCTCCGGGACATCGCCAAATATCAGCCTGCCCGCGTCCAAGAGTTTGTCGCTGCGCATCCGCAGTTGAGTACCGTGGCGCGCCGCGAAGCGCTCCGTCGGATCGAGCGGGGCTTATTGCAATAAGCCCCGCTTAATGAGAAACCTAACCGCTCCATCGAAATGCTCCACGCAAAAACGACACCCGACACGGTTCATTTTGCATTCGCCGATTTTTTCTGATACACTTGAGATATTGCCGATGTAGCTCAGTGGTAGAGCAACTGTTTCGTAAACAGTAGGTCGTCGGTTCAATCCCGACTATCGGCTCCATGTTTGTCGTGCCTCGCAGACGCGAGGCACGACGATTTTTGTGGTATTCTGCTGTGTAAATTATACAACGAGGTATAGTTTGTACCGGGTGAGGTTGCGATGCCGCGTCCCAAAAAGACCCGCGAAGAAATAGCCCTCATGCGCGAGCGCATCCTCGATTGCGCCAATGCCATCCTCCAAGAAGAAGGTCCCGAAGGGATGAGTAGCCGTGCCATTGCCGAGCGACTCGGGATGGCGCACATGTCGCTATACACGTATTTCGTCAACCAGCGCGACATCCTGCAGACCCTCTCCCAGCGTGAATGGACCCGCAATCGCGCGCAGATTGATCTGATTGTGGCGAACTTAAGCCCAGACACCGTCATCCCCGTTGTCCAACGCGTGTTGCAGTACATGGCGACCTATGCCGTCGAAAACCCGAATATGTACAAACTGGCCTGGATTTCTCCGCACATGGGCTTCGAGAGTCATGAAGAGAATCTCGCCCGCTTGCAGGAGGTCGCCCAGCATTTCAGTGCTGTCGTGGGTTTCGGTATCGACAGCGGGGTGCTCATCCGGCGCGATCCGCTGGTGGCCGCGATGACCGCGCTGACCATGGTCAACTCCCCGTTTTTTCTCTATTACAGCGGCAAAATTCCGTCCATGAGCATTTGCAAGGTCATCGCCGACGAGATGTACGCGTCTGCCTTGCAGTATCTCGGAGCCACCGACCCAATTACCCACTGACTCACCAGCGTGTCTGCTATGGTACGCTGTAACCGTTACCGTGTTGTTGCATCACCCAATGGAGGTTGTCATGCGAATCGGATTCATCGGTATCGGCGGCATCGTCGATATCTATCGCAAAGCGCTGGCACAGTACCAGACGCCTGTCACTGCAGTCTGCGACATCAACGCCGCGCGCGTCGCCGAGGTGGCCGCTGCCGAACAATGCGCAGGCTATACCGATTACCGCGAAATGCTGGCCAACGAGCGCCTCGACGCGGTCTTTATTGCAATCCCCCCCGGTTACCACCAGCAGCAGGTCATCGACTGCGTCAAGGCCGGTTGTGCCGTCTTTGTGGCCAAACCCGTCGGCCTCGATCCCACGCTGGTAGCCCAGACATTGGCCGCCATCAACGCCGCCGGCGTCATCAATCAAGTCGGCTACATGGCCCGCTATGCCGACATCGTCGGCAAGGCGCGCGCGCTCATCGGGGACCGCAAAATCGTCATGGGTCTGGCCCGCTTCATGGTACGCATGCCGGCCAACCACCCCTGGTGGGGCAAACGCAGCATCTGCGGCGGCCAAATTATCGAACAAAGCACCCACATGTTTGACCTGCTCCGTCACCTGATGGGCGAGGTCAGCCACGTCCAGTCATTTGGGCATCAGGGTGCCGCCGACGACATCGCCGACTTCGAAGACAGCACCATCGTGTCACTCAAGTTCGCCAACGGCGCAATCGGCACGGTCATCAGCACCAGCTGCACCGAAGTCCCCGAGGGCTGTGGCTGGGAGTTGACCGGTCGCGACCTGTACCTCAAGCTCACCATGGACCTCGAACTGAGCGGTGTCATCGATGGCAAACCGGTCAGCTACCACGGCGAAGAGACGGGCTATATCCGTCAGGTCGGCGAGTTCTTGACGGCCCTCAAGACCAAGAACCAAGCCATGATCAAATCCTCGTATGCCGACGCAGTCCAATCCCTGCAGCTCACCATGGCAGCCGAGCGCTCGCTCCAAAACGGCGGCCAGACCATCCGATTGGAGTCCTAAATGAAGTTCGGTACCATGCAGAGTGTCCTCAAATGCGACATCGGCGAGGTTTTTCACCGTGCGGCCGCCCTCGGCTATCACAGCGTCGAACTCGATTGGAACAGCCCCGCCGATGCCCTGCCCGGCGGCCGCATGAGCCCCTCGATGCGCGACATGATCCGCATGACGGCCCGCACCAACGGCATCACCATCGCCTCGGTAGCGGCCCACTTCCTCAATGCTGCCAACATCGCCAACGACGACCCCGCCGCAGTGGCGAACGCCATCCTCAACATCAAGCGCGGCATCACCCTGTGTGCCGACATCGGCGCCGGTGTGTTGCTCGTGCCGTTCTTCTATGACGCCGAAATCGTCGGCGAGGCCGGTATCGAACGCCTCGTACGGGCGCTCAAGACCCTGGCCCCCGATGCCGAAAAAGCCGGGGTCGTCCTGGGCATCGAGAGCACCCTGCCCGCCGCCGCCAACCTGGCTGTGGTCGCGGCGGTCGGCTCCAAAAACGTCGGCATCTACTGGGACATGGCCAATGGTATGGCCGTCGGCTATGATCCTGTCGCCGACGCCAAAGCCCTCGCCGGCGTCATTGTCCAGGTCCACGCCAAAGAATTCGTCCGCGACGCTGGTCCCGTCGGCAGCCGGAGCGCACCCCGCTTCGACATGCTCAACCACAAGGCGCTCGGGCACGGCGACGTCCCCCTGGCCGCCATTTTGAGCGCACTGCGCAGCGGGGGCTACACCGGTCACGTCGTCTGCGAGACCGGCACGTTCGGCACCGTCAGTGCATCGGCCGCCGCCGATTTGGCCACCCTACGGGCCGCATCCTAGCAGTCCTTTTGGTCATGGAAAAGCGCCCCTGCCGCCACTGCGGCAGGGGCGTTGTGGTCGTCTGGAGTGCCGCGGGCGCCGTCGATCTGCGTCCGTCTGGCGCGTCCCGGGGCGCCTCAGAGCCACGAAAACCGCAGCGCGCCGACGTTTTCGCACTGCCCCGACCCCATGCCTGCGCATCGGTCCTGGAGGCTAGCGCAGCCGAATAAACACCGGCACCGGTACACCGGTTATCTCGGCCCAGATATGCCTGAAGCGGTCGCCGCCGAGCACATCCGCCGCTGCCTGCACGATGGCATAGGCCCGCCGCTGGTGTGGACCATGGTCGAGGCGTTGGGCGATGTCGAGGGCAATTGCTCCCATCCGGATGAGTTGGACGGCGACCGGTTTGGTCACGACCCGTTGCCGCAGGACCTCGCCGCCGACCAAGCGCGCCCGACAAAAGAGCTCTGCATTGCGCTGATGCGTGATGCAGGTGAAGGCACGCTGCAGCCCCTTCCAGACAATCTCGTGGCGCCGCTCTTGGAGGATCAAGATCTGGGCTTCGGTCAGCAGGGATTCGCCATAATCATTGGGCTCTTCGCTGGGGCTGAACGACCGTAGCGCGCGCCGGACGTCCTCCAACGCACGCGTCAGGATCGATGCGCGATGGACAATCGGCACCACCGCCTGGCGCCAGCCCAACGATGCGCGTACGTCGTAGCAGGCCGCCACGGCAAATGCGTCGGTGAGTGTTTCGTACAGTGCGAGGGCTTGGTCGATATGGGCGAAGCCCTCGACGAGTGCCTGGTCGCGCGCAGGATCCGCCGTGTCGAGTGCGTCTGCCAGGTCACGATAGATGGTGGCCGCGATGTAATGGCTCAAGGCTGCATATGCGGGCACCTCATCGGCAGTTCGGTAGCGCAAGGCTGCATCCATCGACACGAGCGCCTTGTGGAGGCAGGCGACCTGGTCTTCGCCTACTAGCGTCGATTGGGTGCGATAGGCGACGGCCAGGTTGTGGTGGGTCCAGGCGTATTCGAGCGGCACGGTCGCTTCGGTCCGGTAGGCGAGGGCTTCGTGCAGGTGCTCAATGGCCTGTTCGATGCAGCGGGCATGCGGGCTATCGAGTTCTTCTGCCAAATCACTAAAAATATTCGCCCGGTTCATCAGTTCGCGCGCATAGCGCATCGGGTCGCGCTCTTTGTCGAGGTGCAAAAGCACCGTCCCGCTCGCGTCACGGGCGTGGCCGAGGTACAGGCTGCGTTCGACCCCTTCGCATTCGGCGTATGACCGATAGAGCGACGCCAAGGTGCCATAGAGGCCGACGAAGTGCTGTGCGGTCAATTTCGTCGGCAGATAGGCCAATGCATCGAGGCAACTCTTTATGGCGTTGTCCAAATACATCGTACCGCCAGGGAACGCCTCGCGACCGAGCTCGTGCAACACATTCGCTTTGTTTTGGCATATCGACGCATACAAGCTTGCATCAAGCTGCGGGTCTGCCAGCGCGGCATCGCAACTCGCGATCGCATCGGCCAAGTATGCGCCACGGTCCGCACCGGGCAGCTCTGCGGCTTCGATCATAGCAATGGCCCGCCGGTTGAACAACGCCGCGCGCTGTGGATGCAGTGCCAGCGTCGCGTCGTCGTTTCCCGCCGCGAGATAGTGTGTGGCAGCAGCAGTAAGCGCCTGTGCACGGCCGACCCCCACATGGGCCGCGTGGTCGACATATGCATCGGC
>QWQY01000046.1 GCA_003670675.1 Chloroflexota bacterium | reverse complement strand
GGAGGGAGTGGTGCAGTATTACTGCGTGGTGGAGAACGCGGCGGGGAAGGTGACGAGCAAGCCTGCGTTGGTGGTGGTGCTCAAGGCGCTGAGCGAGTTGGCGGTGAGTGGCGATACTAATGCGATCCAGACCTTCAATTTGAAGCCGGGATGGAATGCGATCTACCTGACGGTGCAGCCGGCAAATTCAGCCATTGATACGGTGTTTGCGGGGATCCCGTGGTCGAGCGTGTGGCGCTTTAAGAACAGGCGCGACCAGGTGCAGTTCATCCAAGACATGAGTGAAGCCCAGTGGGACAGCGCCAAATGGCTCGTCCGGTGGCCCTTAAAGCTCACCAACGGCCCAGCCAATGGTCAGCTTAATCCCGTTGCCTTTGACAATACCCTTTCCAAGGTGTCTCGGCACAACTCCTACCTGGTACATATTCCAGGAACCAACAGTTTCACGCTGCGGGTTCAGGGGGGACAAGGACACCTTCCGGTCCGCTGGGTGACCGACAATTACAATCTTACCGGATTGCCCGTGAATCCCGCTCCCGTTGTGGTGGGGACTGCTGGTACCCCCAGTGCAAGCAACGTTTTATCACCGGCCCCCTCCGGAGCTCCGACTACGGCGGCCCCTTCGGTTCCGAAGGTGGGTGAATTTCTCTCCTCCTACCCCGAGTTGTGGGACGGTACCCAATCGGCGCCGAGAGGTATGTATCGGCTGACGGCCGATGGCATTTGGGTCCCGATGGTGGCGGGCGATGAAGTGAAGTACGGCGAAGCCTATTGGGTGTACGCCAAAGGAGCGCCCAAAACCTCAGGCTCGTTCGGTTTAGAATTAGACTACGGCGAGTCGCTGGATTTCCCGGACGACAACGACCGGCGGACTATCAAACTCGTTAACCCGAAGTCCACGAGTACGAAGGTGCGCATCCAGTTGCAAGCCGCCGGGACCGTGAGCCTGTCAGCGACGATCGCTGCACCCAATGATCCGAATTTCGGAGATCCCAACAAGGCGACGGTGACAGAGCCGCCGACGGGGCAGGCGACCTCAGGCAGCCAAGGGGTCAACAATGTGTCACCGATCGAGATAGTAACACCGACGGTGGCCGGCATGGTGCCCATTAATCTAGGATTGAGCGGTGTGGTGGAGTTGGCCGCGGGCGAGGAACGCACGCTCGTGCTGATAGCCAACCGCAGTTCCGTAGGCGCCACTGGATGGCGGAACCTGCTGCTGCTGGATGACGGAATCTCAACCTATCAGGTGCCTGCGAGCATTAAGCGCTCGGCGACGTTGTTGACGGGCAAGTCGGTGAGCAAACGCCGGGGATCGTCTGCCAAGCCGAAGACGGCACCGACGGCACCGGGTTTATGGTTGGGTCGTGTGTCGATAGGCGGAGTAAGTCCGGTGAACGGCTACGACACGTTGAAAACGATCAAGAGTTTCGTGAACGACGACGGAGTGGCAACGAACGCCGTGGAAATCTCGTATGTGGCAAAGACGACCATGGCGGAGGTAACGCCGGTGTCGCAGCCGCTGGAGTTCAATGTACTGATCCACGTAGACAACACGGGAGCCTCTAAGATTTTGCAAGAGGTATACCTAATGCAGGCGCCCCAATCGGCGAATGGAGCCCCGGGATCCTTCGTGCTGATTTCGGATCGAAGGAATCTGGCGAATTTCCAAGGGACGGCGATGAAGGGCCGTGAGCGGAGCGGTCGGCGATTGAGTAGTATGGTGTTGGGGCTCAATGGCGCAGCGCGGACCAACGGGTACTTGGCGATGAGCGGGCAGTTCAAAGCGGGGAATGCGGTGACGGTGACGGTGGGGATGGATTCCCAGTCGCCGTTGAATCCCTTCTATCACAAGTACCACCCGGATCACGATAACCTGACGGCAGACTTCAAGGTGTATCAGGAGGAGGCGTACGGGTTCAGTCGGGACATCACCGTGGCACTGAATGCGGACCAAGACGGAGCAGGATCCAAGGACGGATCTGAAGTCATGAAGGGGACGTACACGGAAGTCATCCGTGGATTGCACCGCCTTCCGATCCAAGTAACGGGACAGGTAGAAATGGTGCGTGTCAGCACCCTCGGCGTCATCAACCCCACCACTTGGTAACGACGCCAAATCAACCAACTACAGCATCTTGAACAAATTTCCCATCATGACTCCCATCGTGAAATCCTCGAGTCTGGCAGTCTGCCTGTGGCGCTGGTTGCTGCCACTGTTCCTTCTGGTCGGTGTCGGTAGCGCCGTGGCCCATCCCACGGTGGGCCATGTGCGGGTGAAGATTTATGTGGCCGCTACCGAAGGATGGTGCTGCGGCCATAACTGGTGGGGTAATTGTAACTGTGGTCGTCAGGAAGCCTACAATCTGCGGGTCAACGGCTTTGGTCGGGACTGGCAGGTGGCTGGGACCTTCTACGGTGGTAATTGGTATGAGGCGGTGTTTTACAACGTCAACATGGACTGGCCTGACTTCCGGAACCAGTTGGCTAATGTCCGCTTCTACAACACCGATCGCAACTGGGTGATAGGCCACACAGCCGTGACCGTCTGGGAGCCGAATTGGACGGTGATCCGCGATCATGCCACCGATGTCGGCGACTATTGGGTGGGCCCGTGGAACAACTTTTGGTTCAACTCGGTGCTGTGGAACTACAACTACAACACCCCTCACGACAGCAGTCTGTGGAATGGTGGTGCAACTGTCAGTATGAACTGGAACAACGGCAACACTTGGGTAAACCAAATCAACATGGCGGATCCAGACGGATGCTATCCGGGAGCCAGCACGTCCAGTAGCAACCCGGGACTGGGTACAGCTAACGTGTATCAGGCCGGTTGTTCCGGGAAGAACTCTTACTACCACGTGTATTTCCAGCCGGCGGCCAATGCCTTCGGCAGCACTTACGTAACCGTCAACATCAATGATGGCGCGGCCTCTAGGAGCCATGGCTTCTGGGTGACCGTCAATCGGGTGGGTGCTGCCCCCACGTTCCCTGCTATACGGCAGAACGACCTGGTTCGCGCTGAACACACGGTCACTCTAGTCAACGCCATTCAAGTCAACGACGAGTACACCCCACTCCAAAACCTCACAGT
Organism: Chloroflexota bacterium; assembly: GCA_003670675.1. Classification (GTDB taxonomy): domain Bacteria; phylum Chloroflexota; class Chloroflexia; order Chloroflexales; family Roseiflexaceae; genus UBA965. The sequence continues at coordinate 8,129 of QWQY01000046.1, read as the reverse complement.
CCAGGCGATCTCAACGAGCTCAGATGCCATTCCCTTATCCAAGGTGGCTATCACCGCCGGTAGTGGAGGCAATGGCTTCCGCAATGTCACCATCACTACGCCCAACAACGTGGCAACAGCCCTTGGTACGGTGACCTTGGGCATCCGAGTGACCGACTCTGATAACACCTCGGCCAACGGCAACTTGGTGGTGAGATATCAGGAGAATGTCCGTTACGGAACTCGCTTTAATGACGAAACAGGCGACTCGCTCGGTCTGACCCTCGAACGGGACGTGGATTACATCGACGTGGGCAATAATAGTCTCTTCGGTGATTCCGACTTCACTATCGAGAGCTGGGTTTATCCGCGCAGCTTCGAGAGTTGGAGCCGTATCTTGGACTTCGGTAACGGGGCCGGCGTAGACAATGTCTACTTCGCTCTGACCGAGGGTACCAGTGGCAGGCCTCAATTGGGGATCATTCGAGCGGGTGTGGGCAATGCATTGACCGCCAATGAGGCTCTTCCGTTGAATCGCTGGACCCACGTGGCGGCAGTACACCGCAGTGGAACAGCCTTCCTGTACTTTGATGGTCGTCTGGTCGGCTCGCAGACGATGCACCGTCCGGCAGCGGTCAGTCGTCAGCGCAGCTACATTGGCAAGAGCAACTGGCCGGACGGTCGGTTCAACGGCATGATCGACGAGGTCCGCATTTGGAACCGAGCCAAGTCCCCAGCCGAACTCATCGCCCAAGCCTATCCGCCCTTGGCCTCCAATGCGACCGGCTTGGTGGGTTATTGGAGCTTGAATGATCGCAACAACACCCCGATCAACCTTGTGACCGGCGGGCGGTCGACGTTGGTCGGTGGCGTGTATGTCCCGGGTATACCCACGGTGAAGACGGTGACCGTCCAGGAGGATACGACCCTTACTGTCACGTCGACACTCAATGACCTCATCGCCAACCAGACCCTGCAGATGCTTCGTTCGCCTGCCGAAGGCACTCTGACTAGCAGCATTGGTGGCACTGCTACCAAGCAATTTGTCGGTATCTCAGGCCCTCGCAACTTCTGGGATTCTTACCATGATGCCCGCGCCCGACGTGGCCGACTGGCCACCGTCACCAGCTCAGATTATGCCGCGACCACTACGGCGGTGAATCCCATAGGTTCAGCGTGGATCGGAGGGACCGATGTCGAGGTTGAAGGTACCTTTAAATGGCTGAACGGAGGGAATACTATTGGCCTTGCAGGATCTGGTAATTGGAACTCGGGCGAACCGAACAACTCGGGTGGAGTTCAAGATTATGTGTACATGCTGCCCACTGGCAAATGGGATGACGCCGACGGTGCCACGGGGTTGGGCTATGTCTTGGAGTTGAACAATGGTTCGGTGGCCACTTTCAATTACACCCCGCTGGCCAACTTCAACCGGCAGGACTCTCCAGATCTCGATCTAGTAGCTGATTATGCAATCCGTGATGGGGATGGCAAGGACGTGGTCCGTCAACGGATCCGTTTCAATGTGGAATCGGTCGACGACGCTCCGGTGGTTCGCAATGACGGTTACGTCAATCTCAATGGCAGCGGATTCCTCTTCGTGCCTGGACAGAACAACGCCTTTGCTTTTGAAGGGCGAGCGGCGTTTACTCTAGAAGCTTGGGTGCGGCCCACATCTCGCGCGTGGATGGATGTCATTAGTCGTCATACCGGAGGGGTGTATGGCAATTTTATTCTGTCATTAAACAATCTCGGGCAGGTGAGTGTATGGCGAGAGCACGCTCCGTGGAGTTGGGTTGTTGATACATCAAATAACGGTGCGCTGACGCTGAACGCATGGTCTCACATCGCAGCAACTTACGACGGATCGAAGATTCGCATTTACGTCAATGGGCAACTCCGTAATGAAACGCTAGATGAAACGGCAGTGGGTGCTGGATATACCGATGCTCGGATTGGAGCTCGGGGTGATGGTTCGAATTTCTTCGGCGATCTGGATGAGCTTCGAGTTTGGAATGTCGCCCGGTCCGAAACCGAGTTGCGTATGAATTATCGGAACCCGCTCAGTGGTTTCGAGACCGGTCTGATTGGTTATTACCGCTTCGATGAGGGCTTTGGTGTGTGGGCCTTCGACTTGTCCAAGGAAGTGGACGAAACTAAGGAGAACTTACGGATCTCTGGTACGGTGAATTGGATCACCAATGGCGACACGCCCACCAAGACCGTCGTAGTGCCCGAAGATCATGCAGGTTTCGAAATCTTCGTGGCCGCCTTGGAGTTTGACCGAACCCAGACAATTACTCTGGGTGAACACACTCAACCTTCCAATGGTCGGGTGACTAAGAGGGCTTCGGCTGCCGGCGGCACGGCCTACGTCTACACCCCCAATCCGGACTACTCCGGCTCAGACTCGTTTCGATATACGGCCAGCGCCAACGGTGTCACGGCGTCGGGCACGGCCTTGATTCAGGTGGAGAATATTAACGACCCGCCGGTAATCTCCAACTTGGATAACCTGGTGCTCCAGGAAGAAGCGACGCACCGGATTCCCTTCAAGGTCAACGACGTCGATGGGCCTTCGCCTCAAGTGGTCGTGAGTGCAGTATCCAGTGACAGCACCATCCTGCCGTCGATCAATGTTACCATTACCGGTACCGGTTCAGACCGCTACCTGGAAATGACTCCCTACGAGGGTGCCTATGGTCTCACCACAGTGACAGTGACCGCGACCGACACCATCGACACAGTTCAGAAATCGATTACCGTCAGCTTCGTTCCCCGCTTGGCCTACGCAGCGGTTGAAGTCAACGATCCAGGACAGGCGACCGAATCGTTTGGTACCGCCATCGACGACGATAATCGCATTGCGGGATATTACCATGGGACCGGTGTGGGATCGGTTGATAAGCCGGTGTTCCACGAACAGATGCTCTTGAACGGACCTGCCTCGGATGTTGGTACCATGAGTGGTCAAATCATGGGTTTGAAGATGGGTGTCAATGGCACCAACCACTTTGCTGTCGGAGTCGTCGGCGCCAATGGCACTTCGATGCCATGGCGGTTTTCTAGGATTTTGGTGGATGATCGAGATGCAGCTGCGTCAAAAGCCTACGCGGCCGAACCAGTTGAAAACAAAAAGGAAGCAGCTGCATTTTCAGCAAGAATCAGCGCCTTTGTCGGAATACGTGCGACCACCAACAGCCTTGTTTTCCCATCGGATTATCGTTCCGGCTCAGCGCTAGCGGTCAACATAGTTGGATCGCTGGTGGGTTATCTTACCAAGGCCGACGGGACTGAAAACCCCATGCTTTTGGACTTCACCAAAACCAGCATCACGGCTGAACACCTTCTTAAGGACGGAGCCAATGTTCTGATCAACGGAAGAGCCTTGGCGATTAATCGATTCAATCTGGCGACGGGTTACAGGTTGATTTCTGGCAAGAAGCGCGCCTTCACTCACAACGGGTCGGTGCTCGTTGATTTACCGCTGCCTGAAGGTGCGCTGGAGACGGTGGGCACCGGCATCGATGACACGGGTGCCGTGGTTGGATATCAGGTCAAATCCGATAACAAGCGCAAAGCCATCGCCTATCGCTCGGGTGTGTGGAAGAGTCCCTCCGGCACCTTTGCCAGCACTTGGGTGCAGAGCGAAGCGACCGCCATCAATGTCTTCGGCCAGATCGTGGGCGAGGCTACTTTGGCCGACGGGTCACGCAAGGCGTTCTTGTGGATAGGCGATGCTGCCTACGACCTCAATTCCATTCAGCCTTTGGGCTCCAAGTGGAAGCTGGATAGGGCTAATGCTATTAATTCAGCAGGTCAGATTGTAGGCACCGGTCGGATTAGCGATGGAACAAAGGATCAAATCCGGGCCTTCCTCGCAACACCGGCCAGCGTCATCGGAAAGCGCGTGGCTCGACCGGAAGGCACGGTGGCACGTTCTCCCCTTATTGACATCTTGGAAGCCTCTCCCGGCGACAATTCTGGCAATTCGTTCTTCTGGAGCGATGTGGAGCGGGCGCTCTTTGCGATCCGTCCAGTCAAAGCCACGATTCGCTGGCATCGGAACAACAACATGGCGGCGATCTCATTGGATGTTGTTTCCAGGTTGACGGTGGCCACTTGGCCTACAATTCCAGAAATCCACATCGCTGGATCCCCGGTTGAAGTCGATCCCATCAAGCCTGACAGCTTGTACTCGTACTACGCGCTCCATTACGCCACCACTGCGGGGGCCACGGTGGACAGCGTCACCAAGGTATTCAACACTTCGGAGCAGGGTACAGGGCATTCGGTGATTCGCTATCTGAAGAGTGGTAACCAGACGCAAGATTCCACCACGCAATCTAATCTCTTCCACGTGGTTCGAACGCATTTGTGGAATGACACGACCTTGCTCACCGATGCTGGGTGGCCCATCGGTACTCCCATAAGGGATGCCTACCACAGAGATTATCCAGGTCGGAACGGCTACTTGTTCTTCGACAAGACGGCCGTGGATTCCATTGGTGCGGATGCCGCCTACAACCGATTGGCGCGGACAGGAACTATCATCCCGGTCAACGAACTTCATCCGGAATCACCCATTGGCGACCAGAATTTGGTGGTCGTTTGGTACAAGATGAACAACGACATCAACGTCGCTTGGCCCAGCAAACCGGTCCGCTACACGCCCGCTTGGCCTGTGGATGTTAATAGCATCGTCATCGCCAGCACTCGGGGTTCGGATCCGTTCGGAGTCGATCCAATCACGGCGGTCACCTATCCCGACGCGCGCATTTACAATCAACCGGTGCCTGGATGGGCGGGTTTCAATCCTAACGAGGAACATGCTCTGATTCTTCCCGGCAGCGTGGCCGAGGCCGCCTACGCCCTGCGGAACGATTTGAACGATGTTCGCAAGTACTCCAAGCCCTATACGCTCCTAAAGTACCGCCACCCCGTCGATGGACTCTGGCGGCATCGCGTGTACCAAGTCATCACCGAACAGCGCCCGTTCCTCTTCGATTACCCGGCAACGGCCGGCACCGAGATCCAGCCTCCGTATCCGCTGAGCATCCTGCCGGTGGCGCCCGCCAACTACATCTCAGCGGGTCATGAATTGGCCCTCGAGGACTACAACGGTAAGATCTACGCCCGTCAGGCCGGTGTGGCCGGCGCGGTCAACAACAACCTGATCCTGCGCCTCTTCTATCCGATGCAGCCGGGCTTCTGGTATGACTTGGATGGCAATGGAGTTAACGATCTCGCAGAGGGGTCCTTTGTTCCGTGGTTGGACCGCAATGCCGGAACCACCGTGGGGACACCCCTCCCGGTCCGCTACACGGTCCGCTGGCCCGATGCCGTACCGATTCTCGAGGTGGGTGACACACTGTTTGAGGCCAAGAAGGGTCTGCCGGGTGTGGCCAATTGGGCTTCCGCTCAGATGGTTTACGACACGTTGAATCCGACCTTCACTAATTCGTTCAAGATTGGCGCAGGCTATCTAACCGTGCCGCCGACCAACGTGGTCCGGTTGTACGATCCGATGAGCGAGCGCGTGCTGGTCTTGGCCAAGGCCTTTAAGTTGCCGGATGCGATTCGGATGATCGATGCCCCGGCCGGCCGGCGCGCCTTCCGGGATCTCCCGTATCCCATCCAATTGCGCTTGAGCTATGATCCGATGGGGCATCGGCTCGGGTTCAAGGGGCATTACGACAACACCATGGTGGGCGAACCCCTCTTGCTGCCCAATATTTTGTCCCCGGACGAACGAGATCGCATCAAGCAACTTGATGGTCCGGGCAACAGCGAGTTCGACAAGGTCGTAGAGGCACTCTACGAGCTGACTCGCAATCCCAATCGTCTTGACCTCAACAAGGACAACGTCCCCGACAAGTCGTTCTTGATTGGTTACCAATACCCAATTAATAAGACTAACTTTGTCAATGGGACGGCGGTGGGTTACGAGTACGACACCACTCGCATCATTGTTGAATCGCTGCCGGCGGGGCTGAAGGCACTCACTGCGGCTGTGGGCGAGAATATTCCAGCCCTGCCCCGCCCGGGTTCGGCCGCGGTCTTCGCCGGTTCGACTTGGCTGCGTTCCGACTGGATGCCCGTTGGTTCCCAAGAGTCCTTCACCTGGGAAGCTTGGGTGAAACGCGGCGAGAATGGTCGCGAGGACGTGGTTCTTTCGCGGGGTCTGGACGTTGATGCCATGTCCTTCCGCTTCACGGCCCAGAACCAAGTGGAGTTCGCGCTCGGTTCGGATGTGGTCCGAACGGCCGGCCGCTACACCGATGACGTCAGCAAGTGGAATCATTGGGCAGGGACCTTCAATGGAGCCACCCGTCAGCTGGAGTTGTTCCGTAATGGTGTGAGCGTCGCGGTCCTGACCGTAACCCGCTCCGCCTGGTCAGCGGCTGGACCGCTGGGCATCGGTGGCAATGCCGGTTCCGGACGCTTCAAGGGATCCATCGACGAGGTTCGCATTTGGCACGGTCAGGTGCGTGATGCCTCGCAGTTGCAGGCCTTCCGCGATCAGACTCTGGTGGCTGGGCAGAAAGGACTCGTCGGCTATTGGTCGTTCGACCAGTTGGATGGCGACAAATTTGCCGACGTCAGCGGCTTCCGACGGGATCTGGAAGAATTCGGTGCGACCTTGTCCACCTACAACGGGGTGAATCCCGGGAAGCTGGTTAAGCTTTACACCCTGCCCGATTGGACGTCCCAAAAACCGGCAACAGTTCGCAGGGTTGATAGCATGGCTGTGGTGCCCAGCTCACCCGATTTAGACTATGTCGCGATTCGCTTGCAGGCGCTCTTAGTACCGCCGCTCTCCGGCAAGTACACCTTCTGGATCGGGGCTGATGATCAGGCAGAACTGTTCGTCTCCACCGATGAAAACCCAGCCAACAAGGTGAAGTTGGCTTCGGTTCCTTCTCCAACTACTAGCACGAACGATTGGGAGCGCTTCCCCTCGCAAAAATCTGTCGAGGTCGATTTGAAAGCCGGCCGTTCCTATTACATCGAAGCGGTTGCCGCCGAGATTACCGGCAGCGATCATCTGGAGGTTCGATGGAAACTGCCCGATGGGTCCTGGGAGGGGGGCAACGCCAACCTGCCCATCCCGCAGCGCCGCCTGCTCCCCTATGGAGTCGGAGGGACCGCAGTGGCCATCGGGACCGTCACGACCGAAAGCGTCACCGGACAGTCGTGGGGTATTCCTCCGCGGTTTGTTACCTTAATGCAGAACAACGATCCGGGCTTGGCCGGGCTGCCGGTCACCTTGTCGGTGATCGCCATTGGTGCCGGACCTCACGGCGGTGACATGAAGGTTCTGCCGCCGGCGAATGTCTTTGACGAGCGGTTGACGCTGCGACTCTCGAGCGACTTCGGTGGTCAGCCCGAGCGCTTTGACTTCGAATGGTGGTACAAGCCAGACACCGCCGATTTCAAAAAGAGTCTCCTGCCGACCCTCAATTCGGATGGCACCGTAAACAATGCCAACGGGTGGATTAAGTACACCCCCGGATCTGGCATGGGCAAGAACATGATTACCCTGGGTGAGAATGGTGAATCGGGTCTCTTGGTCATGTCGGATAACTGGTTCATTGCCCGGTATCGTGGTTACAACGTGGGCAACAATCGCAACGTGTGGAGCCCTTGGATTGGCGATCCGTCGAGCTTGTCCACCCCCTTGCCGATGCTAGCCGAAGGCTGGGTCAAGCGGGTGGTGCGTGGGTTGAATCCGTTTGATGAACGGGCTTCGGATCTAAGCACCGCCTCAGCCTCGGCGCGGATCTCTATGCTCGAGCAGGCAGGGCGTCGCTATGAAGGCGACGTGGCCTTCAATCCAGATCCCAACTACTTGAACAAGATCGGCTTGATCGAGGCCTATGAGACGGTTTTGCGACGTGCGCGGTCACTGAGCACCGATGGATCGCCTCCGGTGAATTATGCCCCCGCTAACAACGCGCTGCTCTACATGGGCAGCCGCATTAGCGACCTCTACACGCTGCTGGGCAACGAAGCCATGGCGGATGCCGCGGATCCCACCATTGGGTTCACCACCAGTTCCAGCACATCCGCAACCAAAGATGCCTATTACGGAGCCGTAGCTTCATCGATCTTCGCTTTCCAAAATCAGCTCGATTCGCTCCTCGAGG
>QWQY01000045.1 GCA_003670675.1 Chloroflexota bacterium | reverse complement strand
CATCAAGACTTGGAAAATTCGTCACAGAAGTAGGAAGAATCTACAAACCTGTGTTTGTCGTGGAGTGTGCGAGACTCGGCATTAATGAACGACGCAGCGGGTGCTGCAGAGGATAGATGGTGTGACAACCGACGCACGATATCGAATAGCATTGCAAATCAGCGTGGCCGACCCCTTTTGGGTGCAGGTGCGTGAGGCGGTACTGCGCCAAGCACAGAACATCAATTGTGAACTGTTAACCCTTTCTACTGCCACAGATGGCCTGCGGGAAGTGACCAATGCAGTGCAAATCTACGAGGAACTGCAGGTCCAACACATCCACGCAGTGATTTGTAATTCGATTGACCATACATTGTTATCGATGTTGCGCACGAGCGCAGTGCCCGTGGTGGATGCGTCCGAGAGCACCGTCACGCACTCCTTGTATACCTCGCGGCGTGGTCTGTACGACGCCGCGTACGATATCGGTGTGTGGCTACGCGGACGCCTTGCCCCGACAGCGACGGTGCTGGTCGTTGGCGGATTCGACGAAATGGGGTTGTCACGGCTGAACGGTATTCGGGCCGCCTTGACGGCGACTCCTACGGTAACGGTTGTCCATGTTTCGTGCGAGTGGCAATACGATGACGGGTATCGTGCAGTCGCTGATTGGGTTCGCACCTATCCCGAGGACGAATGTGCTGCGGTTGTTGGTTTATCGGATTCGCTCGCATTAGGTGGGCGTGATGCGCTGTATGATGCGTACCCGCAGCGTCAGCGGCCATTGGTCTGTGGCATCAACGGTGACCCATTGGCACTGGCAGACATTAGTCGCGGCCGGATGGATGTAACCATCGAGACGATGCTTGATTCGTTTGCGGCTGAGATGTTGCAATTGGCCCTCATGGGCATCAAGACAGGTGCCGTGCCGCCGACATACGACCCACAACGCCGGCTGATTGATGCACACAACGTCGGCGCTATCGCACTCGAAAAGCTCATTTCGTTGGCGGATCTGCCGACGCGGTTGGTCGGTGTGAATCGACAGCGCGAACAAGAACGCGTGCGCCAACTCGAGACGAGCTTGGCGATTACCCAACAGGTTGGCTCGATCCTCGAGCATGATGCATTGATGCGTGCGGTGGCGACGTTGATCCGCGAAAACTACGGCTACGATTCGGTAACGTTGTGGCGCTTCGATAGTGATGGCAATCTCGCGAGCGCCACCGCTCCGACCATCCCCTTGCGTGGGACCCCGCTGGCTGCAGCACTCGCCGAAGGGCGGGCCATTTATATCCCCGATACGCGGCTCAGTATGCGCTTTGACCAGCGCGTGCATCAGACCAATACGCGCACACGGTTGGTCTTGCCGGTGCGCTGTACCGGCGCTATCACCGGTTTGCTCGATTTGCAAAACACGACGCTCTTGCCGCATATCAGTGGCGAAATCGAAGGCTTGCAATTGGTTGCAAACCAAATCGGCATCGCGCTCCAAAACATCGATCTCTACCAAGCAGCCCGGAAAGCGCAATTCGTCGCCGAACAAGCCGATAGCCTCAAAACGCGACTGCTTGCAAATGTCAGCCACGAGTTGCGCACCCCACTGCACATTATTTTGGGCTATAGCCAGCTCCTGATTACCGATAGCGCTCCGCATGGCGTGGAGATCGGGGCAGATGTGCGGAACGATATCGTCACGATTCAACGCAGTGCTGAGCATCTCGTGTTGCTCATCAACGATTTGCTGGATATATCCCGTGCCGAAATCGACGAATTGCTCCTGTTCCCCGAACAAACAGACATCAATCAACTCATGCGAGAACTGTTCACCGAGCTGATGACGACGTTGTACAAACCGGGTCTGACATGGCACATCGACATCCCCGATCCGTTGCCGATGATCCACGTCGATCCGACACGGATGCGTCAGATTCTCTTTAACTTGCTTGGAAATGCAGCGAAGTTTACTTCCAACGGTTCGATTGTGTTGGGGGCACAATCCGAACCGCCCTATGTGCACATCTGGGTACAAGACACCGGTATCGGTATTGCCCCTGCAAAACAAGAGGCCATATTTGAACCCTTTGTGACCCTCACGGACGCAGATACCAGCTACGGTGGAGTCGGCTTGGGGTTAGCAATTACGCGGCGTCTGGTGGCGCTACATCGTGGCATCTTGACGGTCGAGAGCGAGCCTGGGCGTGGCAGTACCTTTCATGTCTATGTGCCGGTGCGGGGGCTCGATGGCGAGGTTGCTGCGCCGCACCTCCCAGATTTGCCTGTAGCAATTGTGGTCCTCGGGGATGCCGCTGCGGTCCCGGTCGCTGTCCAAAACATGGCGCACCGGAGCGGTGCATCCGTGGTCCATATCCCAACGGTCGCTGCCCTCGAAGCGCTGTTGCCTCGGGTATCGCCGTTGGCATTGGTGTGGGATACCACACAGCCTTTTCACGATGAGCGGGTAGTCATCGAACGCATCCAAGCACATCCCGTGTTGGCCCACATCCCGTTCTTTGTCTATGACAGTACTGACCGGCGAAACACACTCCCCATCGTGCAAAAGCCGTTTCAACGGGATCAATTGAGTGACACATTGGTGTTTGTGCAACCGCATACAACGGGCAAAACGCCACATATTGTGGTCATCGACGATGACCCGCGCATGCACGAGCTGTACCGCGAAATGATCCAGCGGGTACTGCCGCATGCAAGTATGACTGCATGTTTTGATGGCAGCGAACTTGTGGACCATCTGAAAACGAATCCTGCGCCGACGATGTTTCTGCTCGATTTGGTCATGCCGATCCAAGATGGGTTTGCGACATTAGCGTGGATACGGAGCCAACCGCAGTATGCGCGTATACCCGTGATTGTCCTCAGTGGCAAGGTACTGACGCGTACAGAAGTACAAAAACTCCAATATGCACAGACGGTGTTGCGCCCCAAATTGGGCAATACGTACCAGGGCATGGCAGATTTGCTCGATCAGATTATGGGCAGCGGGATTGCCAATCCACCACATCTGAGTACTGCAGCGCGGCACGCGCTGGCGTACATGCAGCACCACTATGCAGAACGCCTCAGCCGCGAACGCATAGCGACTGAGGCAGGTGTCAGCGAAAGTTATCTGACCCAGGTGTTTCAAAATGAACTCGGCGTCACTCCATGGACGTATTTGGCACGCTACCGGATTGCAAAAGCATGCCATGCATTGCGAACGAGCGAGGAAAGCATTACGGATATTGCGATTTCGGTGGGATTTGATGATCCGGGCTATTTCAGCAAGGTATTTCGGAGCGAAGTTGGGATGTCCCCGCGTGAGTATCGCAGCAGGAACGACCATGCGGGTGAGCATGTTCCCTTTCGTATTCCCGAAATCGGTGAGGTGCGAGATTGACCGTATAATACACTGATTCATTACCGACCGTTCATCGATCCTTTCAGGAGGTAGTAAACTGCCATGCCAAAGGCTCGTGTCACAATCGAAGATGTTGCCCGTGCGTGTCATGTATCGGTCGCAACCGTATCCATGGTGCTGAGTGGTAAACCCGGAATCAACGCACTGACGCGCAAACGGGTCGCCGCAGTCGCGCAGACTATGGGTTACCAGCGGCGCATCAGAGTAAGCGAAAAACCCTTGCGGCGGATTGCCGTCGTGGTCGACCAGACCGAAAACTCTGAAGCCATGTCTTCGGGGTTCGTCCATCGGCTGATCCAAGGAACCACAGAAATCATCGAAAAATTTCGGATGCAATGTGATGTCGTGCTCGTCGAACGAACGATGTTTATCGATGATGAACTCACCAATCTTGCCCAACGTCAGTTTGATGCTGCCATGGTTATTGCGACCGAGGCAGACCGCGAATTCAATGCACGACTGCTCGATCTGGGCATCCCGGTCGTTTTGGTCGGCATGTTTTCGGATACGTTGTATGCCGATGCGGTGCAGATTAATCATTACAGCTGTATGTACGATTTGGTCAGTCACGTAATTTCGACGGGGCATCGCCACATCGGCATGATCGGTGGCCAAGATTCGTTCATACCGAACTTGCGCTACCGTTTTCACGGTTTTTTGCATGCAATGGCCGATCATGGCCTTGCACCTGACTATATTGAACCCTGTACGAACAACGATGCAAGTATCCGTGCAGCCACAGAACGTATGCTCGAGCGCTACCCAGAAATGACCGCAATGATATGCCGCGACGATACCGTCGCGCACGGGGTCCTCAAGGTCTTGCACGAGCGGGGTATTGCAGTGCCAGGGCGGATGACCGTGACGGGGTTCGGTGACGTGAGTGGATCGACCGAAGAGAGCGCATTGACGACGGTACAAATCGATGCCCATACTATGGGCATGTTGGCCGTCAATGTCATGATGAACCGCTTGCGTGTGCCTGCCATGATGCCCATCACTGCGGTCATTCATGCACCGCTGTGCATTCGTGCAACGAGTGGGCCGCCGCCACTGCGCACACACTAGTCGGATTTATGGCGCCGGATTGGAGAACGCAGTGGCTGGATTGAAACGATTTCGTGTCCTCGAAGAACGTGATATTAACCGCGAGACATTTGTCGAATCCTGGCCCGAAGCGGGGCTGATGGTAGCAGATAGTCCGTACGACCCTGCACCGTCGATCCGCATCGTCGATGGCCGTGTTGTCGAACTCGACGGTCGCGCCGAAGAAGATTTCGACACCCTCGATGTGTATATTGCACGTCATGGGATCGACCTCGCAGTTGCACCCGAGGCAATGGCACTCGATTCGTTGACGATTGCACACATGCTGGCCGACATCAATATCCCACGAGCAGTGGTATTGCGCTTGGCAACGGGATGTACCCCAGCCAAACTGGTCGACATCATGCGTCACATGAACGTACTCGAAATGATGAATGGGTTGGCCAAAATGCGTGTCCGGCGCATCCCCGCCAATCAGGCACATGTGACCAATCGCCGCGAAAACCCGGCATTGTTAGCAGCCGATGCCGCCGAAGCCGCGTTGCGCGGATTCGCCGAGCTCGAGACAACGGTCGGGGTGGCCCGTGCCGCACCGTTCAACGCGCTCGCTATCCTGGTCGGCGCACAAACCGGTCGTGGCGGGGTGATGACCCAGTGTGCGGTCGAAGAGTCACTGGGATTGCGCATCGCCATGAAGGGCTTGACGACGTACGCCGAGACACTCTCGGTCTATGGCACCGAACAGGCATTCGTGGACGGCGACGATTCGCCATGGTCCAAGGCGTTCCTTGCCTCGGCGTATGCCTCGCGGGGGGTGAAAGTCCGCTTCACGTCGGGCACGGGATCCGAGGCCTTGATGGGCAGTGCCGAACAGCGTTCGATGCTCTATCTCGAGGCGCGCTGCCTATGCGTGACCCGTGGTGCCGGGAGCCAAGGCGTCCAAAACGGATCGATTTCGTGCATTGCCCTCCCCGAATCATTGCCGGGTGGAGTGCGAGCGGTGTTGGCCGAGAACTTGATGGCCTCGATGCTTGGGCTCGAAGTCGCCTCGGGCAATGATGCCCTGGCATCGCATTCGGCAATCCGCAAATCGGCCAAACTCATGTTGCAGTTCATCCCAGGCACCGATTTTATTTTCTCTGGATACAGTGCTGTGCCCCGCAAAGACAACATGTTCGGCGGCGGCAATTTCGATGCAGACGACCTCGACGACTATGCCGTGCTGCAGCGTGACATGCAAATCGATGGCGGGACGCGTTCAATTACCGAAGACGAAGCCGAGGCGATCCGGCGGCGTGGTGCGCAGGCAATCCAGGCGGTCTATGCCGAGCTGGGCTTCCCAGCCATCGCAGACGACGAAGTCGAGGCGGCAGTGCAGGCCCATAGTAGTGACGACATGCCCGTGCGCGACATTGTGCCGGATTTGGTCGCTGCCGATGCCTTTTTGGCGGGGGAGCGGAGCATGGTCGATGTCGTGGCAGCATTGGCGCGCCGCGGGTTCGCCGATGTCGCCGAGCATGTGCTGACCATGGGGCGACAACGGATCGCCGCTGATTACCTCCAGCCAGCAGCGATATTTGGCCGCGATTTTGTGGTGCAGAGTGCGATCAATCAACCCAATGACTACACGGGGCCCGGTACCGGCTACCGGGTCGAAGGCGCCCGCTGGCACGAGATGGCGCATATCCACCAAGCAAAATCACCCCGTGACTTCATCGTCGATCGGTTGGGGTCACCCATCGAAAGCCTGGCAGGGTATGGCAATGCCAAACGCGGCGGTAGCACCGAAGTGGTCGTGGCCATTGGTCCTGCATTTGGACGCATCATCACCAAAACCATCGGTGGACTCGACCACGAAGAGGTCCTCAAAGCGGTGCTCACGGGTATCGCCGAAGAAGGCTTGATTGGCCGTGTCGTACGGATCTGGCGTTCGTCGGACTGCGCCGAGATTGGCCATGTCGGCGCAAAGTTGAGCGGTTCGGGCGTGTCGATTGGGATTCAGTCGCGGGGCACGTCGATTATCCATCGGGTCGATTTGGCACGTCTCAACAATCTCGAGCTTTTTTCGCAATCGCCGAGTATGACGCTCGATACCTACCGGGCCATGGGGCGCAACGCGGCGCGCTACGCGGCAGGCAAAATGACCACACCGGTGCCGGTGTCGGTCGATAACTGGGCCCGCTTGCGCTTGATCGTCAAAACTGCGCTGCTCCATCGGCGCGAAAGTGAAGAAATCCGTGATTTGCCGCCCGAGGCATTGCGCTTCGATTGGGAACCAGAGGTATAAGCAATGCCCACCTACCCGCTCTATGACAACGAAGGCGACACGCTCCAGGCAGCCAACGGCCGGAAACTGCGTGATGTGACGATCGAGGCTGCGCTGGACGGTTCGTTGCGTATCGAGGATGTGCAAGTCCACCGCAGTGCGTTGCTTGCGCAAGCGGAGATTGCCCGCGCAGCCGGCTATGTGCCGTTGGCGCAGAACTTCGCTCGGGCAGCAGAACTGACCGTCGTCCCGCGTGGCGAGATTATCGAGATGTACAACGTACTCCGCCCCGGTCGCGCCCGCCGCGAAGAGCTCGATGCCCTCGCGGATCGCCTCGAGCAACAGTATGCTGCTCCGTTATGTGCGGCCATGGTGCGCGAAGCAGCCGAGGTCTATACCGCCCGTGGTTTGTTGCGTCATCGCGACGCACTCTGAACTACATGATGGAAAAATACGCCACAACTCATGCAATGAGTTGTGGCGTTTGGTTTTGTTGATGCCGTAAACGGGGTAAATCCGACGCGTATGAACGCATCATACTGACAATTGACAACAGATGTGATGAGGCGTTACAATACGCATGTCAAATCATCTCTTTTTCAAGACCACATCAGGTTGCACGCGAGTGATCAATCCTGGTGCGGGGGTGAGGGAGAGAGAGCGACGTAGATGATTGTCGAAGGAGACAGAGAATGAAGTTCCGCTTCAAAGCCCTGGCTTCACTGCTCGTAATGGCCTTCTTGGTCGTTGCATGTGGTGGCGCCGCAGCCCCAGCAGCAGAGCCAACCGCAGCACCAGCTGAGGAAGCTCCTGCAGCAGAGCCAACCGCAGCCCCAGCCGAAGAAGCACCTGCTGAAGAACCAGCACCTGCAAACGGTTTGGCTGAAGTTGCTCGCGAAGACACCCTGAACTTGGCATGGTCGATTGCCAACCCAGGCGTGACGAACCCATGGGCAACCGTAGGCTACACCCACCAGAACGGCAACGCGCTGTTGTGGGAACCATTGTCCTACTATGCCATCTTTGCTGACAAGGAAGTTCCTTGGTTGGCAGACAGCATGGAGTACACCAAGCCAGACTTCACCGAGTTGACCATCAAGATGAACAAAGACGCAAAGTGGAGCGACGGCGTTGCTGTCACCGCTAAGGACGTTGTGTTCACCTTCGAAGGCCAGATGAAGAACGAAAAGCTTGGTTACCATGCTCAGTTCGACCAGTACGTCAAAGAAGTCAAGGCAGTGGACGATCTGACGGCCGTTGTGACCTTCAAGATCCCAGCCCCTCGCTTCGCCTTCGAAGTACTGATGTTGAAGTTCGACACTGGTATTCCGATCGTTCCTGCACACATTCTGTCGGCTCAGGCTGACGTGAATGAGTTCCCAGGCGGCAACGACATGCCTCACTCCGGTGGGTACAACGTCGTTCTTTGGGACGAAAACCAGAAGATCATGGACGTCCGTGAAGACTGGTGGGCTGTTGCGGCTGGCCGCATCGGCGCTCCTGAAGTCAAGCGTGTTGTGATCACCAACATCGGTGGCACGGTCGGTCAGAACATGGACGTGGTCGCTCAGAAAGTTGTTAACAACGAGTACGACGCAACCCTGGACATGCGCTCATCGGTCATCGGCAACATCTTGAAGCAAAACGACAAGGTGACCACCCACACCGGCAACAACCCACCATACGGGTACCTCGACTGGTGGCCAAACAGCTTGTGGATGAACACCCAGATCGCTCCGTACAACGACGTTCGCGTCCGCCGCGCCATCAGCTTGGCTGTTGACCGCGACAAGATCGACGAAGTCATCTACGAAGGCGCCAAGGTCACCACCATCTATCCGTTCCCGCTGTACCCAGGCTTGCAGAAGTTCGTTGACACCGCTGGTGTCAAGGCACTGGTTGAGAAGTATCAGCCACGCAAGTACGACGTCGCCGAGTCCGAGAAGTTGATGACCGAAGCCGGCTTCACCAAGAACGCCGACATGTTGTGGGAAAAAGACGGCAAGACCGTCAACGCAGTCATCAACGGCTTCGAAGGCATTCACAGCGACATCGTTCCGGTGTTGGTCGAAATGCTGAAGGCCGCTGGCTTCGATGCTGACGTGAACTTCGGTTCCGATGCATACCAGAACATGGCAGACGGCAAAGAAGGCTTGTACATGTTCGGGCACGGCGCTTCCTTGGGTGACCCAGAAGCCGCATTGCAGCTGTTCCACAGCCGCTACAGCGCAGCTATCGGTACCACCTCGGGCGGCAACCGCTTCTCCCGCTACGTGAACGCTGACTACGACAAGATCTTGGACGAGATGGCACCTTTGGGTTCCGCAGATCCGAAGTTCACCGAGTTGGCAACGCAAGCAATGGAAATCTACTGGAAGGACCAGATCGACGTCCCAGTCATCCAGTGGCTCCACCGCATTCCATACAACCAGACGTACTGGACCAACTGGCCAACGGCAGACAATGTCGCTGGTGGTGTGAACGGTGCCTTCTGGGCACAGACGTCACCACTGGTCATTGCAAACCTCAAGAAGGCCAGCAAGTAATCAGTTCCGTCGTCCGTCCGGCATCGCAAGATGCCGGACGGTTTCCATCCCCCCTCCCTTCCCAACACCCACCCTCGAAAACGCAAACGTAGAGTACTCGCCACAACGAGGGCGTTGTCTATCCACTGGCTGTAGCCAAGGAGAGTACTGTGAGATATCGTTTAATCCTGCGGCGTATAAGCTTCTTGATTATGGTCATTTGGGCGGCCTCGACCATTACGTTTTTCATCCCACGCCTGTCTGACCGTAATCCGATCCGCGAACGCTTCGCTGAATTGGCGCGGACCGGTGGCTTTTCTGCTGGTGACCTCGAAACAATCGTGGCATCGTACAACAAAAAGTTCGGCCTCGACAAACCTTTGTTTGAGCAATATACCGATTACATCGGCAGTATTGCCCAGCTCGATTTGGGTGTGTCACTCAACCGCTTCCCCAAAACCGTGTTGGAAATCATCATGGAATCCCTACCCTGGACCATTGCGCTCTTGTTTGTCTCTTCGATACTGTCATTCATTATCGGAAATCTCCTCGGTGCAATTGCGGCATGGCCCAAGTCGCCCAGCTGGATGCGGTCGATTGCGACGCCGTTTGTGCTCTTCATGGGCATTCCACCGGTGTTGCTGGCAATCTTCCTGCTCTTCTTGCTGGCATTTAAATTGAAATTATTCCCTCTCGGGCAAGCATATTCCACCGGTATCGCACCAGACTGGTCGTTCAGCTTCATGATCAACGTGATGTGGCACCAAATATTGCCGGCGATTTCACTGATCCTCGGGTCGGTAGGCGGCTGGGTGTTGTCCATGCGTGGTATGGGTGTGACCATTCAGGGCGAAGACTATGTGAACTTTGCAGAACACAAAGGTTTGCAAGGGGGCGTGATCTTCCGTGATTATTATCTGCGGAACGCCATGCTGCCACAGGTCACCGGGTTCGCACTCGCGTTGGGTAGCATCATCACTTCGGGTGCGGTCGTCGAAGGTTTGTACGCATTGCCGGGTCTCGGATCAAAGTTGTCCCAGGCGATTCAATCCAACGACTTTTTGGTGATTTACGGCATCGTGTTGTTCATTACCATGTCGGTGGCGACCTTGATGGTGCTCGTCGAGTTCTTGTACCCACTGCTTGATCCACGCATCAAGCAAGATTAGGAGCACAGATGACAACGTTGACTTCTCCCGTTGCTCCACCCATCCAACCGAGTCGTTGGAAGCTCATTCGCGGCTATTTGCGCCGCAACAAGAGCTTGTTGGTCGGGCTATTGATTTTGGTGTTTTTGATTTTGTTCACCGTCACCGGTCTGTTCATCGTCGATCCCAAGCATGCCTTCCCATTGTCGGTTCGTTCCAAACAGCCACCGGGATTGCTTGATTTCGCCATTGAAAACTGGCCTGGGAAGTTGCCCCTCGGGAGTGATTTCTTTGGTCGTGACATGTATGCAGCTATGGTACGGGGCTTGTGGCAGACCGCCCTCATTGGGGTGTTGTCGGGTGCTGCTGGTACATTAATCGGTGTAATTTTGGGCTTCACGTCGGCGTATTTCGGCGGGTTGTTCGATACCATCGTCAAGGGTATCTGTCAGATTTTGACCCCGATTCCTGTCTTCATGATCCAAATCATCATCGCGTCGTCGCTCGATAAGCGGGATGTCACCATCTTTACAATGGCCGGCATCGTCGTAATGCTCGCCTGGATGGCCCCCACACTGGTGATTCGTTCGCAGGTGCTGTCCATGAAGGAACGCCAGTTTGTGTCGGTTGCCAAGCTTTCGGGCGTGGGCAATGGCGGTATCATCTTCGGCGAAATCATGCCGAACTTGTTGCCGTTTATCGCAGCAGCATTTGTCAGCCAAGTCTTTAACGGCGTATTCTCGTCGTTCTATTTGGCGATTGTCGGGTTGGGACCATTGCGTGAGCCGCTGTTGGGGAATTTGATTTGGGGTGCACAATCCCAAGGTGCGTTCTTTAACGGCTGGTGGTGGTGGCCAATCT
>QWQY01000044.1 GCA_003670675.1 Chloroflexota bacterium | reverse complement strand
TAAGGACCGTAGAGCGGACGTCAGCGGCCAATTGCATCAATGCAACAGTGGACAAGTCGAGGCCCGTTGTCATGACGCCGGTCAACGCGGTGTCACTGCGGAACATGCCGATTCCGATGGCTGCGGGCAACGCCATGAGGGCCGCTACCCATGCAAGGATGTAGGCCGGTACAAGGGCGATTTGCCAGCTTTGGTTTGCCAAATACAGTGCACCAAAGACACACCAGACCACAATACGCCCAGCAAAGCCGATTTGTAGCGCACGGGCGGCACCACGGACAACAAGCGCCGAGCCCGAGGTCTGCGCCACGAGTGATGGCACCAAAAAGGCTGCTTCGAGCGCAGCCCACATCAGTAGTGGTCCCGCAACTGCGGTATAGACAGGATTGAACGGCCACGGCATATAAATCGATGCCCCCACCGCCAACACCATGCTCAGCAACGCCGCAAAGCCATCAATGCTGAGGAGCGAACGCCCCCAATGGGGTGGCAACACAGGGCGCCGTTGTGCCACGATGTATCCGAACGCAAGCGTAAGCGCGGCTATGATGAATAACCCCGGGTAGAGAAAATATGCAATGACAATATCCACAACGGCTCCTTCAAGTGGTGACGTGGGTTAGGCGCGTTCTCTGCGTTTACGATCGCGATTGGTGAGTGCACTGCGGATGGCGCTGATAATCACCGCCTGCGAAACCGGGCACCCATCAACCGTGTAGCTAATAGGCAACTCAGGAGCGGTACCGACGCCTGCACGGCCATATGGCGCCCCGCTTATGGCGCATTGACCCACTGCGATGATAATCGGCGCGGTGGTCATGCTGCTATATGTTTGACTCAGCACACTGCGTGCGTACGGGGCCATAATCCCGGTAATTAGCCACACATCTGCAGCGATCAGGGCGTTGGCGACCGTCATATCGCGCTCTTTATGAAGCGCCAGCACTAACTCGGCATCGCAGCCGCCACACGAACCGGTATTTGCGCGGAACACGCGTATTTGCTGCGGCATGAGGGCTCCTTATGACGCCACATGAACAAATGTCAGGCCACGAATGACGGATTCGATGGTGGTCAAGAGCAGCTGCGGATAGATCCCCACCACTGCACTGATGCCCAACAACACAAACATCACAATGGTCAATCCGACGGGCTCGAGCAGTTGCCGGCGATCGCTGGTGGCTATCTCGCTAGTTGCCATCAAGATGGGCATCTCTTCGGTCGGCAATTCTTCTGCGGCTCCGAGGAGGCGTTCGTAGAGCAACCGTGCAATAGCCGCCAGCATCAACAGCGTGCCGATTCCCAACAGTACCACATAGCCAGCACCCGTGTTTGCTGCAGCGTCGTAGACGAGTACTTTGCTCGTAAATGAACTAAACGGCGGTGCACCGAGCAGCAACAGACACCCACCAATGAAGCCACTGCCTGCCAATGGCCAGCGCCACAACAAATCGCGACGAATGGTGACCACCGGTCGACCATCAGGACGTTCGAGCAATGCAATCGACACATAAATCACCATCACGGCAATCATGTGGTTGAACAATTCGAGAATCGACCCCGCCAACCCGCTGCTCGATGCACTCGCGACCCCGACGAGCATGAATCCGCTGTTCCCGACAATGAGGTATGTCGGTGTGCGTCGCAAATGTGGCGTCGCCAGACCAAAGAGCGCCGAGACAATCATCGTGACGCCGCCAAGTGCCATCAAGACATGCATCCCACGTTCGTTTTCGGTCACGATGATGGGAAAGAACTGGAACGTCGAAATCAAGAAGAGCAATCCGGTACTGTTGAGCGCCGTGATAATGAACACCGTCACCATCGGGGCCGAGAATTCTGCGACTTCGATGAGCCAAGAATGGAACGGAAAAATCGCAAAGCGCATCCCAAAGCCGACAATCAGCAATGCAATAATCAAGTTCGACGGTGAGGTTTGTCCATTTGCCTCGGTCGGCCAGTATATGGTCAACAGCACAAATGCCATATACATGGCAAACCCCGACAGCAACACAAGCACCAAGTAATGTAATGCCGTGATGAGCGGTGAACGCTCGACCAACACTGTGCTCCCAATCGGGAGGTCGACAATTGCCAAAATGGCGACGAGTCCACTACTGACCATCAATAGCGCTGCGACAAACGGCTCTTGGAGCAAGAGCACCGTGGTGCTGGTGAACCCCAACAACAACAAACTGACTGGGATGAAATGTTCGCCATGTGCAATAAAAAACGTCACCGTGTAGGCAAACAACGCAATCCCCAAAATGGTCAGTAAAACGAGTTGCCCCAGCGGGTCAATCGTAAGGGTCAAGCCGAGCAGACGCACGGGTGCATCGACAGGCATCTGGAGGACCAAGATTGCCTGAGTCAGCACACAGATGATGGCGCCGGTAATCGATGGGCCCGGTTGTGAACGCAACAGGAACATGCCTGCAGCGACCGCAAAGGGAAAAAAGATGATGAGTAGGTAGAGCATCAGCGTTTATACAACTCGTTCAGTTCGAGTGTCTTGAGGCGCCCGTACATCAATGCGCTCAGATACGACACCGAAAGCGAAAGCACAATGGTGGTTAGTCCCAGCATTGCCAGCGGAAACACTTGAATGGTGCTTGCGATGGCGGTGTACAACAAATCGATGCTACTCACACACAGCAACAAGCCGAGACCAAGCTTGAGCACATCGTTTGCCGTCACAATGGTGAATATGCCCGTCAGCGTTAACCAATACCAGGCGAAGTCGACGGATTCGCTGCCGATTGGATAGAGACGCGGCAAAATGAAACTCGCGATTGCTGCCAGGATCAAGGCCCATAGCGGTACTACAAAATCAGTGAAGCGCAGGGGAGCGATGATTTTTTGGCGTTGCGCACGGCGTGCAGCACGGCGGAGCTCGGCCAGCGAAAACTCATCGAGCTCTTCGGTCCCTTCTTCACGCGAGAACGTCAAGGCGGTCACGCCGAGGATGAGCACCGCAGACAAACCGGCGATGATTTTGACGAGTACGGTTGTGCTGACCATGTACCCCAGCAATGACACATCCGGGGTTATGAACTGTTGTTGCGCCAAAAACGCAGCCACAAAAACATAATTGAGAAAAAGGCCAGTCAGTGTGCTGCGCCATTGTTGGGCCAAGAGGATGATGCCTGCCGAAGCCGCAATGCCCATCAACGGCCATTGTGTCGCAAAAAAATCAGCCATGCATACCTCAAATCAGCAAGAGCACTACGACAATCAAGCCGAGCACCAAACCTGCGACATAATAGCGCTCTTCACCCAACCGAAGCACCCATTGCACTGCGTTGCCGAAGCGGATCAGTGAATCCCAGATGCCTGCGAGGAGCCGATTGGGACTCACAATCCCACTCAGAAAAGAAAGACTTTCGGCGGTTGCCACGGGTGGCACCGACGTCGAACCAACATCATTGGGGTTCGCAATATCTCGCTGTCGTAATCGACTCGCATAGACTGGTACAGCCACCAAAAGGACCGAGACCCCAGTGAGCATGAGCTGAAGCGCAACACCAGGCATCGAAGGGGGAGTCAGCACGCTGTCATAGACCATACGGTCCTGGAGCGGGATAAGCCAGAACCTCCACAATAATTGCGGGACAAATCCCGTAATCAATAGCACCGCCGCAAAGAGCACCGGGCTCAACATCGCGATTGCACTCGGGATGGCCGAAATGACCGGTAAATCTGGTTGTGTTCCTTTGGGGATGCGTCGCCAAATGGTCGAAAGGGCACCCGCCCAGGCCAGACCAATGATCGACCCACTGATGAGCACTGCAATGATAATCCATGGTGCTTCGATCATCAGCACTTCTGCCATCCACCAGCGGGTGATGAATCCCACGGTCCCGGGCAGCCCAATGGATGCAGCAACGGCAATAAAGAGCAACACACCCGCAAATCCAATCCGTGCGCGTGGCCGCAGCTTGAGCAGATCATCGGTGTAGTTGCGGGTTTCGATTACTGCAATCCCCAATGCAATCACACACAAACTGAACATCGCCGTCACGAGGAGCACCGGGACGCCGTATGCGAGAATCTGCAAATTACTGACCGCTGCAAGCACCACCACTGCGAACACCGAACTACTATGCCAACCGTACAAACTGCGCAGGCGCGTCGAACCAATTGCTCCGACGGCAGTGCCCAATGCACTCACGATAGCTGCAATGATGAGTACAGTACGCCAGAACTCGCTGATAAGCGGGCCTTGCGTGGCCATCATATCGATAAAGGTCAACGCACCAAGCAATGGGATGCCCAGCGGCACCAAAAAAATAGCCAAAATCGCCGGTGCGCTACTCATCCCTGCGACATAGCCGTGGAACGGCGCTAACCCCATCCCCAGAAAGGCTGCGAGGCTCCAACAGACAATGAGTGCCCCCGGTAACGGACCGACAGGAACGTATTCGCGCCACATAATCGCGACCAAGAGCAAAATAGCGCCAGCAATCCCACCGACAATACTAATCAACGGTGTATCGCTGCCTGGCAGTGCACCACTGAGGCGCATAATTACACCGCCGAACATGGCTGCAAGCCCCCAAGCAAATACACGCAAGGTGGCGTCTTGGGCTGCGACGCCAACGAGGATCATCGTCACGTGGAACAACAGCAATGCCAACAGGCGCCCGTAGTTCCGGAGTTGATACGGGAGCGAATGTATTAGCCCAATCATGCCTGCTGCACTACCGAGTAACAACATTACCCCGACAACCCATGTGAATGCGTCAAAGCGGAGTGACAACGACGTCACAAAGCCGTCGATGCGCATCCAATCGAACGGAAGCATCTCTAGCGGCATACCGTTGATAACCGCAGAAATCATGAGCATGAGCGCGCTTATCAACAGACTCCCTATCGCAAGGAAGCCAATTTGACGGGTTGGAACGACCCGGTCAATCGACCAGGCAGTTATTCCTGCCAGGAGCGGTAGGATGAGCGCCACAATTTCCATACGAAGTGGTTCCTTTAGTGCTCTGCGCAGGCGCTACACGAGTCGGTCGAGGCAATAATCGTAATGATATCGTCGAGTAGGGCATTTGCCGATAACGCTTGGATGAGTGATCGGTCGAGTTGCCGTTCGATTTTGATCTCACACTTCTTGATATCGGTAGGTGATGCGTTTATTGCATAGGTAATCAACCCACGCGGGCCTTCTGCGGTGCCGACGGCGCTCCCGGGGATTGATTCGAATACCGGGTTGGCAACAGGGCCTGCTTTCATCTGTCGGTTGGCCTGATCGATGATTTTTGCACTTTCGTGTGCTTCGAGCAACATCACCATTAACCGTGCGTAGACATCACCGCCGTCTTGGGTGACCATCGACGCTTCGAACATGCCATATGCATCATATGGATGCGAGAAGCGTGTGTCGTGTGCGATGCCCGACGCCCGACCAACAATGCCGCCCATCATGAGTTGATTGGCCACTTGACCGCTCAGGATGCCTACATTTACCGTACGCGCCAACAGGCGGTGATCATCAATAATGTGGTCAATTGAGCGATACAGTGCTTTGATGAAGCTCGACACTCCTGCTTGCAGGGTCTGTTGAATGCGTGCACTCGGCTCGATTGTGACGCCACCGGGCACAATAACGACATGATCACTCCGTTTGCCAGTTACCTCGAGCAGCAATGTGTTTGCGGCAAATTGGAGCTGGCGAAGGTCGGTACTATGCTGCGTAACACCAACAATGTCGCATACTGTTGCTGCGCCAGCGAGGTGCATCGCTATGCGCTCGAGCTCACACACGATGACGCGGATAATGCGGGCGTGCGTCGGAACCTGAATACGATTGAGCGATTCAAGGGCATGTGCGTATGCGAGTGCATGTGCGTTGCTACAGGTGCCACACACACGGCTGACAATTTTGGGGATGTCTACCAAGGCTGTACGACAAATGACATCGCTGCAGTTGCGGGCATTCATGCCTGCATGGCAGTCAATGTTGGTGATGGACTCGCCATCTATATCCATGATGAACCGTTGTGGTCCGCGCCATGCAGCATGAAACGGTCCAAGGGTAAGTGCGTAGGTCAATCAGATTCCCCTTGCGTGACTGCATTGATTATACATGTGAATATGCGGAAATTCACTCTATCGATGCAGAAAACGGGCAATCGTCTGATTGCCCGCAACCAATTGCCACCGATTGACATATTTCAGCGACGAAAGACCGTCAACCGCAACGCAGTGCGTTCTTCATTTTGAATGCGTATATCCATGAAGGCCGGAACACAGACGATTTCGATGGCTTCGTCCAACAAAAACGCATGTGCAATTGCTACCGCCTTGACGGCTTGCCCTGTTGCACCGGCCCCGATGGTGTGGATTTCGGCGTGACGTCCTTCGCGGATGACTCCTGCAATGGCACCTGCCACCGCACTGGGGCGAGATTTGGTAGATACCTTAAGGATTTCGGTGGGGTGCGTCATGGTTGTGTTGGTTTGCTGCGATGTGATGCCATAGACGTCTGTGGCTGTGTGCTCATCCATCGGATATGCTCCTGAAGAACCTCCGATGCCAGCAACTGCATCGGAGGGAGGGCTGACTAACGGGCGTATTCGGTTGTACGAGTCTCGCGGATGACGGTTACCTTGATCTGCCCAGGGTACTGCAGACTTTCTTCGATTTTTTTGGCGATATTTCGAGCCAGTTGAATGCTGCCCAAGTCATCAATCGTCTCGGGGACGACCATGATGCGGACCTCGCGACCAGCTTGGACGGCAAACGCGCGCTGGACACCTTCGAATGAAGTTGCAACGCCTTCGAGCGCTTCGAGTCGTTTGATGTACAAATCGAGTGTTTCGCGGCGGGCACCGGGACGTCCGCCAGAAATCGCATCGACGGCCTGTACCAAGAACGCTTCGACGGTTTGCGGTTCTTCGTCGTTGTGGTGCGCGGCAATGGCGTGCACAATTGCAGGTGAGCGGCCGAGGCGCTTGGCGATATCTGCACCAATCACCGCATGCGGTCCTTGGACTTCGTGGTCGACCGCTTTGCCGATGTCGTGCAGCAGAGCTGCAGTCTTGGCGATGGCGATGTTTGCCCCTAACTCTGCAGCCATGTGTGACGCCAACAACGCACACTCGAGTGAGTGATGCAGGACGTTTTGTCCATAACTCGTGCGGAACTTGAGTCGACCAAGCAACTTGATCAAGTCCGGGTGCAAGCCTTGGACATTGGCTTCGTAGGCGACCCGTTCGCCTTCTTCGCGCATGACCACATCGAGTTCTTGTTGGGTTTTCTGTACCACTTCTTCGATGCGTGTGGGGTGAATACGACCATCTTTGAGTAGTTTACCCAATGACAATCGTGCCACTTCACGACGGACAGGATCATGACACGACAGGGTGACGGCGTCCGGGGTATCGTCGACGATGATGTCAACGCCCGTAATCTGCTCGAAGGCGCGGATGTTTCGGCCTTCACGTCCAATGATGCGTCCTTTGATTTCTTCGGAAGGGAGTGGAACCGTCGAAACCGTGATTTCGGCGACATAATCCGATGCACAGCGTTGAATTGCCATGCTGATGATTTTACGGGCGGTTTTGTCGGATTCGTCTTGGGCAACACGCTCGATTTCGCGGATGCGGCGTGCTGACTCGTCGCGTGCCTCGACCTCGACTTTCGCCAAAATCACCTCGCGCGCTTGTTCTTCGGTGAGACCCGAAATGCGCTCGAGCTCGGTCCGCTGTTGCAATTTGTACTGATCGGCTTCGGCATTGGTCTGCTCTGCTTGCCGTTCACGCTGTGTGATTTGACGCTCACGCCGTTCGACACCTTCGACCTTGCGGTCGAGAGCTTCTTCTTTGCGGGTGATGCGTTCTTCTTGCTGGCGCAAGTTTTGTCGGCCTTCGCGTACGTGGTTCTCCGCATCGGTACGGATGCGCAATGCCTCGTCGGACGCCTGCATTTTGAGTTCTTTGTGTTCGGTGCGAATCGATTCGAGCTTGAGTTGCCATTCGGCTTCAATGCGCGAGATTTGATTCTGGGTGTTGGTTTTATTCATGAACAGAGCGATGCCGAAACCTGCGGCAGCGCCGATTAACAACATAATTATGGACACATACTCATTCATCACGGGCCCTTCCAAGTAAATATATCTTACAGTTCATACGGCCAAAAAATCGACAACCATCGAATATATTGCCAAAAACTGTTTGACCTATCTTACTCGTTGACAGATTGTTCTGTCAAGAATCGCGATAGGTCTTTGCAGTGGCATATGTGATTGTCGATAGTGATTTAACGCATTTTTTTGGCTTCCAACATGCTGTGCATGGCAATGTAATGGAACCACGCAGCCACCGTCAGTGCACCGAACTGATTGTGCACGATTGTACGGGTCATCGGTACTCCTGCGTCGATGAGCTCGCCCAACAATGCAACGCTGTCGCTCCGCGTGCGACGAGCGTCAGCCACTAGGTCAGCAATCGTTACGTCTGGTGCGGGTACATATGCATCAGACTCGTCAGGTGCGGTAGGCCCGCTGACACATTGGCGGAGGCGTGCCTGCGCCCACCGTTCGACACCGATGATGTGACCCAAAAGGGCACGATTCTTGTGTGAGTCAGCACTTTGCTCTATCTGCTGGGCAAATACCGGCTGGCTCTGTTCGAGGCGACGCAATACCACTGCGGCGGTGAGGCCACGGGTCGGCCGTTCAAACATCAGACCCGCAATGTTGTGTAAGAGAAAAGAACTGATGGACATTTAGACATCCTCGTTGATTGACCCCGTCACATACAGCACACCAACCCACAATGCACGTGCATGACGGTAGAACAATACGCCGAATAGTGCCATGAATCCGCCCACCCCGAGCAAGAGTGGTACCGTAGGAATAGTCGTCGTAATCGCCAAAACCCCACCAGCAATCGCAATGAAACATAATAACGCCGTGTTGATTGCCATACCGCCCGTCACTTCACCGCTGTCTCGTTCGAAAACGACGTTGCATGTGGGGCAGCGGACGTTCATCACAAACAGTGAACGGAACATGCGTCCGCGTTGGCAGGCGGGACAGGTCAGCCAAAATGTATACCAAAAAACACGTAATAATCGTATCACGTGCTCACCTCAGTTCTATATAGTTGGAATGGTGGGCGATAATGGACTCGAACCATCGACCTCAACGATGTCAACGTTGCGCTCTAACCAGCTGAGCTAATCGCCCTCACCACCCAAATAGTATCACGTCGAGAATTGGTTTGTCAAATCTGCATCAGCGTATGGAGCGGATGTCGTCGTGCACGTGCCTGTAGCCCCATCCCCACTGATGCAGGAGCCAACATAGTACGTACAGACGGAGTGGTATAGTTTGTCTGTTCCCATTGTCACAATGCACGTAGGCATGGGCTGTGCTCGGCACATCAATGGGATGAAAGAGGTGTTGTGATGCAACCAGTAGCCCCCAATTGGAATCTCTTTCGGCAGTTTGTGGCTATCGGCCTGCAATCATTTGGTGGTGGTGCAACCACACTCTATCTGATGCGTCGTGTTGCTGTCGAAGAGCAACGCTGGGTCAGCGATGCAGAATATACGGCGTTTTGGGGAATGGTCCAGATTGCACCGGGTATCAACTTACTTGGTCAGTCGGTGTTGATTGGCCATAAGGTTGCCGGATTGCGCGGATCACTCATCGCGTTGGCGGGGTTGCTTTTGCCGAGTACCACGCTGACCGTCGCGCTCACGGCAGGGTATGCCGTTATTCGGACGAATCCATTGGTGATGGCTGCGGTCCATGCAATCATTCCCGCTACCGTCGGTATCGGTTGCGTTTTGGCGTATCAGATGCTCCGTCCAGTACTGCAAGCGAGTCGTTCCGAAGGGAAGAGAAGTCTCGTGATCAGCGGTGCGGTGGTCATTGCAGCCCCCCTCTTGCTGATGGTGGTCGGTGTGCCAGCAGTCATTGTGCTGTGGGGGGCTGGGGTGTGGTGTGCAATAGGCGCAGTCTGGTTGCGGCGAGGAGCAGTCTAAATGGATCCCATAACGTTGTTTTGGCTATTTCTCAAGGCAGCATTGTTTTCGACCTCGGGGACAGGCAATCTTCCCATGCTCCATACGGACCTGATAGGCCGCGGTTGGGCGAGCGAGCAGATGTTTGCAGAAGCGCTAGCAATAGGGCAATTGAGCCCTGGACCAACCGGGCTGTGGGTATTGAGTCTTGCGTATCTCGTGGATGGGCTCCGGGGTGCAATCTTGGCGTTGATTGCCATTACGCTACCGCCGTTATCGGTCATTGGTGTCCATGCGCTCTACGTCCGCTATGGGGAGTACCCGGCGGTTCAGGGGTTCATGCGGGGGTTGATGATCGCGGTTTCGAGCATGTTTGCGGTGGTGATTGTGCAGATTTTTGTACAAAACGGCATCGATGTGGCCACGCTTTGTATTGCGTGTGTCGCGTTTGTGCTCACCTGGAGAAAAACCATCCCCGTGCCGTTGATTCTGGTCGCGGCAGGGGTGGTGGGGATAGTGATGAATTATGAATTATGAATGTTGAATTATCGATGATGAATTATCGATGATGAACTAGGAGATGCGTCTGAGGAGTTTGTTCATATCACCAACTACTCATTACCAACTACTCATTACTAATTGATCGTTACTTATTACTTCAATTTGATGTTGTACGCATAGAAAATATAGTCTTGGGAAGTCGTTTTTTGGCCCAGATCGTGGAGTGAGCGCAAAATTTGCGCGCGGTGGTCTGTACCGTGATTGACGACCTGCAAGAGGACTTGCCATACCTTTAGATTTTCGTCTTCGCCTTCGAGCGGGGTTGAATCGAGGATATAGGGTGTCAGCGAATCGAGGTAGAGGCGCATCGATGCTTCGACTTTGTTCCAGTATGCACGGATGGTCTCGTAGTTCGTGAATTTGGCCGGATCGAGTGGCGCGGGGAATTCTTCACCACGCAGACCGCAAAACCAAACCTCGTCGACTTCAATCATGTGCAAGATCTGGCGCTGGATTGAACCACGTGAGTAGCGCCCGGGCTGTGTGAAGGCACCAGTGGTGAGGTTCACGATGTTGTTATCCCAGAGGGCGCGGTTCTCTGCGAAGTGGTATCCGAAATAGTGGCGAAACATCTCTGTTGTCATGGCATCCTCGGCATGTTAAGGGTGGACGGTCGTATGTGCAATCTCAACCTGATTGACAAGGGGCGACACGTGTGTCCCGATGAGTTTGATAGCGTTCATGAGTTGGGCGTGCGTGAGCTTGGCATTATCCATTTGAAAGGT
>QWQY01000043.1 GCA_003670675.1 Chloroflexota bacterium | reverse complement strand
GGCGGTTTGTTGTAGGTGCCATCAGGCCAAGCCGAGCACCTTGAGGATGTTACCGTAATTCAGCCCGATAATTAGACAGCCAACGACGGCCATCAGAATGCGCTTGGGGAGCTTGCCCGCGACATACGCGGCCACCGGGGCCATGACCATGCCGCCGGCGATGAGCCCCGCGACCGTTTCCCATGCTTCGACCGTTACCAGGAACGCCAACGCGACCCCACTGACGACGGTGATAAAGAATTCTGCAGCGCTGACCGAGCCAATGACTTCTTTGGGCTCGTGACCGGTACCCAACAATGTCGTTGTCACCACTGGTCCCCATCCACCACCGCCGATGGTGTCGACGAATGCTCCGACAAATCCCACAACGGGCGTCCCCCAGAGCATGTTGACCGGCAGAGCAATCCGCCACGCAGCCCGCGCAACCAGGAACACGCCCATCAATCCAAGGTAGGTGCCAATGTAGGGCTTGATTGTTGCACCGTCTATCCCGGTAACAATAAACACACCCACCACG
Source organism: Chloroflexota bacterium (assembly GCA_003670675.1). Lineage (GTDB taxonomy): Bacteria > Chloroflexota > Chloroflexia > Chloroflexales > Roseiflexaceae > UBA965. Next base: position 10,768 of record QWQY01000043.1, on the reverse strand, counting down.
GCACCAATGATCCCAGGGATGACGAGTCTGCGAAAAAGGTGCCGGTCAATATTACCGAAGCGCCAGTGACTCAGGCCGGATGCACCGGTTGTAAAAATCTCGGCCATGTGCACGGCAGCGGTGGCAACCGCAGGCGACGCCCCGGTGGTCAACAAAAACGTCGAGGCAGTGACACCATATGCCATGCCGAGCGCGCCATCGACAAACTGGGCGAGCATCCCCACCAAAAACCCCGCCAGCAGTGCATCGGCGTTCACGACGTATCCGGCGCTTTGCCATCGCACAAATGTCACATACGCCGCAATCATCACCAAACCTGCAGCCAATGATACGACGAGTCGCTTGCGTGGAATCGTCCCGTTCATGTGTATCCTATCACTTCTATCAATTCTAGTGATTTAGTATACCATAGAACGTTTGCCTATGTATGATTGCCGAGGACGTAACCAGCTGCGTGCTTGCCCGACAACAACGCCAACGGAACGCCGCCGCCCGGGTGCGTACCAGTGCCGCAGAACACCAATCCATTGATATCGCGGTCACGCTGCGGAGGTCGCATAAACGCGCTCGTGCGTGCATTCGAGGCGAGACCATAAATGGCACCACCGGGGGCGCTATACAGATGTGCAAAATCATCTGGGGTGTACACATGCTGGACGACAATCCGATCGCGGATATCCGCCAGCCCAAACGTCGCGAGGCGGTCCATGACACGCTCGATATACACAGGGGCAGTAGCCGCCCAATCGATTGCACCGCGTTGGGCAGGTACATTGACCAGCGCAAAGAGGTTTTGTCCACCTGCAGGGGCATGCGATGGGTCGTAGTTCATGGTGTGGTTGAGATAGACCGTTGGTGTGTCGTGCAATCGACCAGCATCAATGTCGGCAAATTCTGCGCGGTAGTTCGGCGAAAAGCACACGGTGTGATGATCCAAATGCGTGTATGCGCGGTCGATACCCCACAGAATCGCCATACCGCTCATCGACAATTCGCGTTTTTTGAGGCGCTCTGCACGACCTTTTGCACCAGGGATAAAGCGCTCATAGGCGATTTGTGGATCCACATTACAGATGACATCGGTTGCTTCATGGTAGTCACCATCGCTCGTACAGACGCCACGCACCGCACCGTTGTGATGCGAAATCTCAGCAACTGCGGTATTGACTTTGATCTCGACGCCCAACCGTCGTGCGGTACGTTCGAGGAGTTGGGTGATGCCGTACATCCCTCCCCGTGGATAAAACGCACCCAGTGCAAACTCGGCCCAGGCGATGGTGTTGAAGGTCGCCGGGGTGCGAAAGGGCGAAGAGCCATTGTAGGTAGCGAATCGGTTCATAACCTGTTGCATGTAGGGGTGACGGAAGTACGAACGCACCGCCTGATCCATTGTGCGGATCCCATCGAGTTGCCAACTACGATGGAGCATGTTGCTTTTGGCGACACTCTTGAGTCCATGAAAGGGCTGGTACAAAAACGGATCGGCAGTCAAGTCCCAAATATTTCCCGCATAGGTCAGAAAGCGCATGAACGCATGGACATCATCGGGCGAGATATGGCGAATACTGTCGAGCATTTTCGGCAACGACGCATATGCATCAAATACAGAGCCATCCTCCCAGAGATACCGACACGCGGAAGGCAGGCTAATGATGTCGAGTTCTTGTGCAAGTGAGGTACCAGCGCATTGCAATAGTTCATCGAGCACCCATGGCATCGTCAAGAGCGACGGCCCGGTATCCCACGTAAACCCTGCATCGTGCCGAATATTGAGCTTCCCTCCTAGCTGAGGCCGTGCTTCGAGGAGTGTAGTCGGTCGGCCCGCTTGGGCGCACCGTATCGCACTCGCCAATCCACCGACACCAGCGCCGATGACGACGACTCGTCCTTCCGTCGTACCCATATATCCCCCTCAGTAGCCGTAATTGTCCTAGCATACCGCAAAATCCCCCCATCGCCGGTGCGATGGGGGGAGGTGGTCGTTCATGGGAAAAATTTCGGCGGCGGGGTTGGTCGACTCGTGGTGTGCCACCCCCCACACGCGCTGCATGCATATGCGCGACATTCACGTCTATGTGATGTCAACTCGTGCCGCGCTGCTCGGCGCATGTGAAAGCGTGCCTCAACGACGACGTTTTTTGCATCTCGATGCGTTCGGTAGCGCTTTTTGCCGCTGCTCTGGCATACCGGATATTTGTGGTACGGTCGCTCTGCTCGTGTGGCCATGATGACATCCTTTCGCAAAAATCAGGCATCAAACGCCTGTGCGAAAAATTCTATCATCACGCGGTAATACTGTCAATAGTAAATACTACAGTTTATCGTAGAGCCGAAATCAACCCCAACACGGTGGTCAACTGTGGGTCGCGACAGAGCGTTTCGCCAGCCTTGGGCATACGGTCTGCGACACATGGAGCGTCTGCTCGTGCGGCAGGATCATCGTTCACCGTAATGTCCGGTGTCAAGCCTGTGCCATGAATGTGGAGCTTATTGGGGGTCAACCACTGACTCATGGTCAGACGAATGGTCCCACCGTTGCTCAGCGGGTAGATGTTTTGCACGATGCCTTTGCCAAAGGTCTGCGTCCCAATGAGCAGCGTGCCCGGGTACCGATCGCGCAATGCCCCAGCGACCACTTCGCTCGCACTCGCAGAGCGCTCGTCGACAAGGATATACAACGGGACCGTTACCCGTGAAATATCGCTATCGGGCGGTGTCGTGGTCAACTCGATGAGCGAACCTGCCTGACGCTCTTCCCACAAGGCTGTCCCATCATAAAAAAAGCCGAGCACGCGTTGCGCACTATCTAACAAGCCACCGGGCGTGCGGCGCAGGTCGAGAATCATTGCTTTGATTGGTGTGCGCGAGAATTCACGCATCCCTTCTGCCAAAACATCCGGGGTGTTCCGTTTGAATTCGCTGATATGAAAGTAGGCGATGTCACCCGATAGGCGTTCCCATTCGACGCTGGGCAAGATAATGTCATCCCGCTGGAGCGTAACCGTGCGCGCGGGAGTGCCACTCGTTTGCACAATCAGCGTAATGGAGGTGCCTTTTTTGCCGCGTATGCGTGCACTGAGTGCGGTCGCCGCGTCGTCGACAGATTTGTCGGCTATCAACGTTGCTACAATTTGATCGTCTACTTGCAGAATTTCGTCATTTTGCAAGATTCCACTTTTGCTCGCGGGGCCATCAGGGATGAGCTTCCAGACGTATGCACGGCCGTCGGCAAAGCGCAGAAAAATGCCGATACCGCCGGTTTTGCCAGCCATATCATCGGTTGTCTGGGCTGCTTTGTCGGGTTCTTGATAGAAGGTGTATTTGTCGTCGAGGGTCGCCAGCATGCCGTCGATTGCCCCCTGAATCATTTTGCCGTGGTCGATCCGGGCTCGATCGAAAAATATCGCATCGACGAGTTGCCAACTCTCCCAAAAGGGCGCAAACGCAGAACGGACGCCCCACGGCGTCTGTAATTGGACAAGGGTGCCCGGCCCAACGACACGCTTGATATCGCCAGCGTACGGGGTGCCTGCAGTCAACATCGCCACCAACCACCCGAGGGCAAAGGCGAGCGCGATACCACCGAGGCGCTTCATGGTGCACCATCATCAAATGCACCGCGGGCAGCCAAGACCAGCGTTGCAGCGACGAGTGGAGCTGTTTCGGCACGGAGGATGCGTGCTCCCAATCCGGCAGCGTGCCAGCCGGGCTGCTGATGCATCCACTGTTGTTCGGTCGGGCTGAATCCGCCTTCTGGTCCTGACACGATCCAGACTGGGGCGGGGTGCGGCGGGACCAGCAGACGCAACGGTCGTGTAGCCAATCCCTCGTGGAGCCAAAACACCTGGTCGGTCGGCGGCATAGACAAATCAGTCAATCGCATCGGAGCAGACAGCACGGGCAGTTTGCCACGGCATGACTGTTCGGCTGCTTCGGTCACGATGCGTTGCCAGCGTGTCTGTTTGTTGGCCGTAACGGGTGCCTCGACGCGCGTGCGTTCACACAGGATCGGCACGATGCGTGACACGCCGAGTTCGACACTTTTTTGGAGCAACCATTCGAAGCGTTCAGGACGGATGAGTGCAGCACAGAGGGTGATGTGTTGGGTTGGTTCGCCGCTGGCGGGCGTGGTTGTGCGCTTCTCGAAGCGAGCGATTTTGGGGGAGAGCTCGGTCAGCACCACATGCACTTGCATACCCGCACCATCGAGCAAGAGCAGATCTGCACCAATGCGGAGCCGCAATACCCGTTGCCATTGGTGGATGAGTTCAGCATCCGTCGTCGACCCTGCGTCGATGGACGCAGGATCGACAAAAAACCGTACGGTATTCGGCAACTGGGGCATGCCATCCATGGTGATCCTCACTCTGGGTTAGGCGAGTGGACGGCGATGGTACAGGGCCACCCAATCGCCTTCGCTGCGGCGATCGAGGCGTTCGAGCCCAGCAGCAGTGAACGCCAGGGCGACTTCGTCTTCGCGGTCAGCGATGATACCCGAACTAATCAACAGGCCGCCTGGTTTGAGGGCTGCGTACATATCGTCTGCCAAAAAGACCAACACTTTGGCAATCAGATTTGCGGCGATGACATCGCACTGCAACGAATCGGGGTTGACTGCAGTCCCGCTCGGCACATCAGGGGCATCCCAGCTCAACCAATGTCCGAGGGAATTGCCTTTACCCAAGCTGCCTTCGAAAATCTTCATCAACCCAGCAACACCGTTGATCGCGGCATTGGCGATGGTTGCCTCGACGGCAATCGGGTCCGTGTCGATGGCAAGGATTTCTTTGGCACCGAGGTGTGCTGCCACGATGGCCAAAATACCCGAGCCACAACCCAAGTCCATCACCCGTGTGTCGGGCGGCATGTATTCTTCGAGGAGTTGCGTGCACATCCGGGTCGTGGGGTGCAGTCCTGTGCCGAACGCCATACCGGGATCGAGTTTGAGGATGATGTCATTGGGTTGGGGCGCGTATTCGAGCCATGACGGCACAATGACGGAGCGCTTGCCTATCCGTTGGACGGTGTAATGCTTCTTCCAGGCTTCTGCCCAGAGTTGCTCCTCGAGCTGCGTCACCTTGAGGGATCCGACCTTGCGGAGCAGACTGAGGTGCCAGAGTGCTTGTTCGAGTTTGGCCCGCGCGTCTTGGCTTTTGTGGTCCACGGGTATCCATGTACGCACGGTCACGGTGCGTTCTGTGTCGTAGCGATAATCTGGACCGTCTGCGCCATGGATGACGGGCTGGTCCACTGCGACTCCGTTGTTGTAGCCGTATGAGGCCATCAGTTCACTGACCGATTCGACGGCTTCCGCCTCGACTTCGACGCTACATTCGAGCCATGCCATGGATTTATGCCTTCCAGCGCGTACCTTGCGCACTATCTTCGAGTGTCACCCCGAGGTCAGCCAGACGATTACGGACCAAATCCGACAATTGGTATTGTTTCGCTTTGCGCAATTCTGCGCGCAATTCGATCAAGAGCTCGATGAACGGTGCAGCCTCGGCCACTTTGCTTGGACCTGCTTCGAGAGTCAACCCGAGCACGCCACACAACGCACGCAACTCGTGCTGGGCTGCGTCGAACGCACTGCCCGACACCCCTGCGTCGCGGGCGACATTGATGTTGCGCGTGAGCTCGAAGATCGTTGCCAAAGCGACTGATGTGTTCAAATCGTCGTCCATGGCTGCAATGAAGGCCGGACGTGCAGCGCCCACGGCAGTGGTGAGGCGTGTCACCGCTTCACCGTCGGTCACCGTGCCGGTCGCAGGGGCCAAACCGCCGCGGATGCGCTCGAGTTTGCGCACTTGGTCGGCAACAATGTCGATGCCGTAGGCCAATGGATTGCGGTAGTAACTCGATAGCACCACCAGACGGAGTGCGTCGGCAGGATGATCAGCCAGAAATTCGCGGATGGTGACCACGTTCCCCAATGACTTGGACATTTTTTCGAGTTTGTATGTCCCATCCTCGAGCTTGGTCTGGATTTGGAGCATCCCGTTGTGAATCCAATGACGTGCAAATGTCTTGCCCGTCAGGCTTTCGCTCTGGGCAATTTCGTTCTCGTGATGCGGGAACACCAAATCATTGCCACCACCATGGATGTCGATTTCTTCGCCCAAATGGTCCAACGACATCGCAGAGCACTCGATGTGCCAGCCGGGTCGACCGCCGCCCCAGGGGCTTGGCCAGGCTGGTTCACCGGGTTTTGCGCCCTTCCAGAGGGCAAAATCGCCGGGATGTTCTTTGCGTGCATCGACATCGAAGCGTGTGCCCGACACCATCTCGGTCAAATTGCGACCCGACAACCGTCCGTAGTCGGCATCTTTGGCGACGCGAAAGTAGACATCACCGTCGGCTGCGTATGCGTACCCTTTGGCGATGAGATTTTCGATGAATCCAATAATCTGTGGCATCGACTCGGTCACGCGTGGGTAGACCGTTGCCGGCATGATGTGCAACGACTCGAGGTCCTCGCGGAATTCGTTGACGTAGCTCGTTGCTAGCTCGACCGGGTCACGACCGAGTGCATTGGCACGGTTGATGATTTTGTCATCGACATCTGTGAAGTTGACGACGTGCATCACCTGCAAACCAAGGAACTCAAGGTACCGGCGGAGCACGTCGAACACCATGGCAGACATTGCATGGCCAATGTGGGCACGATCGTATACCGTCACACCACACACATACATCCGCACGAGGCCGGGCGTGATTGGGCTGAGTGGATCTGTGTTGCGGGTCATCGTGTTATAAAGCTTAATTGTCAAGTGATCGATCCTTTCTCTTCTCTGGATCTTGTTGGAGCAGATCATCTGGGTGTTCGAGCTGCTTCCATACGTCCGAGTGTAGGGTGTCGGGCAGTGCATGATGATGATGTGTATGCGCCGATGTCAGTGCAGATAATTCGTCGATGCGTTGCTCCATTTCGAGCAACCGGTCACGCAAATCGCGAAGCATGTCGCCTTCGGGGTCGGGGAGTTCTTCGACGCGGCGCGACTCGCCCGTGAGCGGATCTCGCGTCGCAACGATACGTGCCGGGATGCCGATTGCAGTGCTGTATGCCGGGACATCTTTGACCACGACCGCACCGCCGCCGATCCGCGCACCACTCCCAATGGTGATTGCCCCCAGCACACTCGCACCCACGCCAACAATCACATTATCCTGGAGCGTTGGGTGTCGTTTGCCGAGCTGTTTGCCGGTACCTCCGAGGGTGACTCCTTGGTAGAGCATCACGTTATCGCCGATTTCGGCTGTTTCGCCGATGACGGTGCCCATCCCATGGTCGATGAAAAATCCGCACCCGATGGTTGCGCCAGGATGTATTTCGATACCGGTCAAAAACCGAGCCCATTGGGACAACAACCGTGGCAGAAAAGGCACCCGTGCGCGCCACAGTGCATGTGCAATCCGGTGATTGACTATTGCATGCAATCCGGGGTAGAGCAATACTTCGGCGAGGCTGGTTGCCGCGGGATCGTTACGAAAAATGGCTGCGATATCCGCACGCACATACGTGATGAACCGACCCATCAGGCATCCGTCGCCGTAGACGCAGTCGACGGTGCAGGTGCAGCTGGTGCCGCGGCGGGCGCTGGTGTGGCGGGTGCATCGGCCGCCGGAGCTGGTGTCACCGGTGCAGCAGCGGGGGCGTCTGACGTAGCCTCTGTGCCTTTGTGGGCACGATAATCGTTGATGTGCCAGCCGGTCCCTTTGAACACCACGCCCGCAGGCTGAATGACACGTCGTACGGAGTTTTGACAGGTAGGACAACTGCGGAGCGGTTCATCGTTGAACGATTGAAATTTCTCGAACTGCACCTGACAGGTGTCACACGCATATACGTACGTCGGCATGCCAATCCCCCAATGTAGACAGAAAAGAACGCATATTTACAGCGTTGTTGTCATTGTAAACGAAGCACGCCTTCAGGGCAACACCGTAGTCAACGCCGTGCGCATACACATGCCATTTTCGTCCGTGCCAACCCCAGGCGCATCAATCACTCGCGCCCCATGCCAGTCTGCACAGGCCTTGAACATCTGTGCGAGGCGTATGGCAGTCTCTGCGTCGAGCATGTACCCGTCTTCGAAGTGCAATGCCCGGATACCGAACACTCCTGCGCGACGCTCCACCTTGCAGTCTACCCTGCCGATGATGGCGTCCTCGTGCAGGATGGGCAGGGTAAAGTACCCATATGTGCGTTTGTGCGCAGGGGTGTAGCACTCAATCCGGTAATCGAATCCAAACACATCCAGCGCGCGTTTGCGGTCCCACACCAGCGGATCGAACGGAGACAGCAGTGTCGTATGGGTGGGTTTGCGGATGCGTGCCGGGAGCGACGCAGCGACGGTTGCATCCATGTACGCCTCTCCAGCGAGTCCTTCTATCGTCACGGGGACAAGCTCGTTACGGGCACACAGCGTGTCGAGGTGACGATGCAGCGTTGTCTGCATGCGGTAATAATCACCCAACCAACGCGGATGGACGACCGCGAGCTTGCGTGCGGTCGACCGGATCTGGTAGGTAGCCGTTTCTTCGGCGCTGGGCATGTCTGCTTCATCCCAATCGGGCCGGACCGCATCGGTGCGTGCATACACGCGTCGAAAACCATCGCGGCGCGCAATCATGACATCACCACAGGCGAACAACGCCTCGAGGAGTTGCTTTTCGTGGGACCAATCCCACCACTCACCGCGCAAACCGGCGGGTCGCACAAAACTGTCCGTGCGCACGCCACCACGTTGCTGTAAGTGGACCAACATCGCTTCAGCTGCGCGCTGATGTTGGTCGAGATACGCACGTGCCCAACGGACTTTGGTAGAACGCGCGCCCTCTGCAATCAGCCGGCGATGGTATGGGAACCAGCTTCGCGGCGCCATGCAGGCTTCGTGGGTCCAACACTCAAAGACGTCACCAGTTGTCAACAGTGTATCGAGCCAATCGATTGGGTATGACCCGTGGCGGCTCCAAAGGACGAAATAGTGGCTCCGGTTGACGACCGACAACGTATCGATTTGAATCATTCCCATGCGTTCAACGCTCTGCAAGAGGTCCCCTGCATTGTGTGCAGGGCGCACACGGTCAAGCCCCTGGGCGCGTATCATCAATCGGCGGACTTGTGCCATCGTGAGTTGTATCGTCAAGAGTGGTCACCTTCCAACCCACACGGGTACACGGATGCTTCGGTGAGAAAACAATGAAAACATGGGCTGTTGCGGCAGAACAGGTCGTCCAAACCGACATTTGCACGGCGAACATACTATAATGTTAGGCAGATAGTAACAGAATAAGGAACTCAGTATGCGAAATCCCAAACCACGCGGCCGTGCAGTCCAAAGCGCAGCCCCCGTCGCCCGCTTGCGCAATTTTTATGTTGCCTTTGCCGTTATTGCGCTCCTCATTGTCGTCGGCGTTGTCTACAACATCTACGGCACCACGGCAGAGCCCGTCAAAACACTCGAGGCTACTATCCCCGCTCCCCGCAATGCAGAAATCCCCATGGGCAAAACGGATGATGGCCGCTACTACCTTGGCAAACCAGATGCAGCGGTAACGGTGGTTGAATACGCAGATTATCAATGCCCAGGATGTGCGTTTTATTCAAATTCGTTGTCCGCAGCATTTGAAAAGGACTTCATCGCGACCGGCGATGTGCGCCTGATCTTCCAGGACTTCCCACTCGCCATGCACGTCAACGCAGTCCCCGCAGCAATTGCCGCACGCTGCGCAGGCGAACAGAGCGTTGGGGCATTTTGGCAGTTCAACAGTTTGCTGTTTACCAATCAGATACAATGGAAAGAACTCGAAACAGCAGCATTTAAACTCCAAAATGTCGAATACGCCGGCCAACTCGGTCTCGACAAAACGGCATTTGCCGCCTGCATCGAGTTGCCCGAGAACGAACGAACAGTGCGCGATTTCCAGAAAAAGTCGAATGCGCTGGGTCTGCCTGGTACGCCTTCATTCGCGGTCCAAGGCGCAATCGTGGACGCAAGCAGTGCCAAGAGTGTCGACGACATCGATGCATTAGTGCGTGCTGCCATCAACAAAGCACTCGGCAAATAACCACCACACGGGCATACTGCATTGCAATGCAGTATGCCCGATTTATTGCGTCAAGGTTAATTGACATTCGCCCCGTTCCACCGTTATACTCAGTATTTAGTACAGCGTTCAGATGAGTCGGCCTACCCGACACGGAGGCAAAAATATCGTGCGTAATCGCGAAGTAGCCCCAATGCTCTTTATTCTCCTGCTCACCATCGTGTGTTCCTGGATCACGTTTGCTCCAGACGACACATGGCTTGGTCGCGATGTGAGTGTGCGCCTCGGGCTTGACCTGCAGGGTGGCACGCAAGTATTGATGAAGGCCGAAGGTACCAACGACAAAGAATTGATGCGTACTGCGGCAACAGTCATTGAACGCCGTGTCAACGGTCTCGGCGTCAGCGAAGCCATTGTGCAGCTTTCGGGCGAGAATCGCATCATCGTCGAACTGCCCGGCGTCAAAAACCCCGAGCAGGCAATCGAAACCCTCCGTGGCACTGGCCGGCTTGAATTCATCGACACCAAGGGTGCTTTTGTGGCTGAGGGTACCATCGTCAAAACGACGGGGAATCCCAACCCAGTGATGCCTGAAATCGACCCGAATGCACCGGTGGATCCAGCAAACCCTGCACCGAACCCAGACCAGACGATATACGAAAGCATCACCGACGGCAAAGTCCTCGACACCAAGCAGGTCGCCCTTCGTGTCGCCACG
>QWQY01000042.1 GCA_003670675.1 Chloroflexota bacterium | reverse complement strand
TCAAAGAAGACGTAGAAGAGCAACAGGTCCGTCGCTACAAAGGCACCGATCAGCGCTGAGGACAAGACCAGAATCAATGCGTGGAATGACTTCTGGTGTGTCGATTCGTTGCGGGCTGCGTAGAGTGCCAGCGGCGTCAACAGGGTGGCCAATACGACCATCCAGACGTTGATGCCATCCAGGCCGACGGCGTATTTGAGGCCAATGCTTGCCAACCAGTCGACGGATTCGACGAATTGGTAGCCGCCGACCGGCTGCAAGGCCGTCATTGCATAGACTGCCAGTATCGCGTTGATACTGCTGAAAATCCAGGCAATCGTCCGTTGCAATGAACGGGCACTCGACGCAGTCAATCCGATGAGGACAGCGCCGACCAGCGGCGTGCCAATCAAGAGAGAGAGGAGAGGAAATCCTAACTGATTCACGAACACCCCACACCCAGGGACGACATCACTGCCGCTCCCTGACTACGCGCCGAATACCATGTATCCGACAACGAGAACGACACCAATCAAAAAGACGAATGCATAGGTCCGTACGCTGCCATTTTGTGCCTGAGACTTGAGCCGAGCGATCGCACCGACGGAGCGTGCACTGCCTTCGACCAGGATTCCATCAATCGCTTGGACATCAAACACCTCGTACACATACCCCGAGAAGCCACGGTACGGCCGTACGATGAAGCGCTGATAGACATAATCGATGCCCCAGCCGAGCTCAAAGCCCTTCCAGATATCGCCGAGGTAGTAGTGAGCTGGGTCTTCTGCACCGGCTTTGATTTTGATCACTGTCGGGCCGCTGTAGATGCGATACGCCAAGTACCCGCTCCCGGCGGCGAGCAAGGTGGTAATCGCAGCAAAGACGCCCATGCCGACGGTGTAGAGCTCAACCGGCTCGTGGAGTACGGGCTTCAGCCACTCGTGGAGTGTATAGAGGCCGGGCAGATTGATGAGCCCGCCCAATGCAGCGCCGACTGCGAGGAGGATGAGTGGCCACTTCATACTGCCGAGGTGCTCGTGGGCATGCAGTTCGTTGTCACGTGCTTCGCCTGCAAACGTCAGAGCGACCTGGCGACCCATGTAGAACGCGGTCAGCAGCGAGCTGAACAGCAATACGACGATGGTGGTGATGGCTTGGCTGTGGAACCAGCCGTGTGCAAAGATTTCGTCTTTTGACCAGAAGCCTGCAAATGGGAATATGCCTGCCAGCGCAAACGCTCCGACCAGATAGACCCGGTAGATGGTCGGCATGGTTTTGGCCAACCCACCCATGCGGCGCATGTCTTGGACATCGTGCAGACCGTGGATGATGGCGCCTGCTGCCAAAAACAACAGTGCTTTGAACAAGCCATGGGTCAAGAGGTGGAACATGGCGGATGTATATGCACCCAACCCTGTTGCTGCAATCATGAATCCCAACTGCGAAATGGTCGAGTACGCGAGGACACGTTTGATGTCGAACTGTGTCAATGCTGCGGTAGCGCCGATCAGCGCAGTCATGGTCCCGATAATCGTGAGCCACGTGGCGGCATCTGGGGCAAGGTCAAACACCATGTGGGTGCGAACCACCAGATAGACACCTGCGGTAACCATGGTGGCAGCGTGAATCAAGGCAGATACAGGGGTTGGACCAGCCATGGCATCAGGAAGCCACACAAAGAGTGGCAACTGTGCAGACTTGCCTACCAATGCGAGGATCAGGAGGAACGCGATTCCACTCACCACAGAAATAGTGCCGAGCGACCCCAAATTGACCATGGTGAAGGAAGATTCGGTCAAGCGGCTAAAGAATCCGGAGTTGCCGTCTGGACCGAAAAAAGATAATGTGCCGTAGCGTGAGAAGATCAGCATCATTGCCAAGAGCATCCCTGCGTCGCCGATACGATTGACGACAAATGCTTTGGCTGCTGCTTCGCTCGGAACGATGCCGGGTTGGACCGATTTGCGTTCGAACCAGTGGCCGATCAGCAAGAACGAACAGAGTCCGACGCCTTCCCATCCGAGGAAAAGGACCAGGAGGTTGTCAGACATGACCAGCATGAGCATCGAGAATACAAACAAATTCAGGTATGCAAAGTACCGGCGCGGTCGTGCATCGCCATGCATATACGAGACCGAAAAGATGTGGATCAAGGTCCCAACCCCAGTGATGAGGAGTGTCATCACGGCGGTCAATGGGTCATAGTAGAGACCAAATGTCACGTCGAGTTTGCCGACGGCAAGCCATTGCCACAGGGGTATGCTGATTTGTCGTGAGGCCTCGTCGAGGCCGTTCAGTCCAACAACAGCAGCAATCGCGGCGCCAAATGCGCCGGCCACTGCGAGGCTTGCGATGATCCCGTTTGCCTTTTCGGATTTTACGAAGAGGGCATTAAGGAAAAAGCCAAGCAATGGAATTGCGGGTATTAACGCGATAAACCAAGATAGTTGCGTCATGAGCTGCTCTGCATTCGGTAGCCGTGCGCGGCACGGTATCGGATCCTATCCCCGGAGCGTGTTCATCAAATCGATGTCGGTGGTCTTCTTGCGTTTGAAGATCATCACCAACAACGCCAAACCGACCGCTACTTCGGCAGCTGCGACGGTGATGACGAAAAAGACCATTACCTGTGCATCGACCGACTTCCACTGATTTGCAAATGCGACGAGTGTCAGATTCGCTGCATTGAGCATCAGTTCGACCGACATAAAGACCATCAACGCGCTCTTCCGTAGCGTGACACCGAGAATCCCGATGACAAACAGGATTGCGCTCAGTGCGACATACATGAGTGTCGATACCATTGCAGCGTTCCTCTAGCTACGGCGCTGGTGGAGCACAACAACGCCGATTAGCGCGGTGAGCAACACAAACGAAGCGATTTCGAAAGGCAAGAGATGTGTGGTGAACAGTGCTTTGGCGATCTCGGCTGGAGCGGCAAACGCATTGTCCATGTCAACGGCGACCGGGATGGTACCGGGGTTGTAGACATAGAGCAAACAGAGTTCGACCAACAACAGCACTCCACCCACAATCGCACCGCGATTTTGCCAAGGATTGGCGTGCGGGGTGTCTTCGTCGCGTTCAGCGCCTAGCAGCATGACCACAAACAGGAACAACACGATGATTGCACCTGCATAGACGATGAGCTGTGTGGCAAACAAAAACGGTGCTTGCAGGAGCAAGTACAGCACGGATATTGCTGCGAAGTTGAGGAGCAGGTAGAGTGCGCTGTGCACTGCATTGCGACTCAGCAACATCGCGATTGCGCCGATGATAGCCACAACTGCGGGTATCCCAAACAACAAAACATCCATTCAGGCCCCCTTACAGATCAATCTGAGCCGGCGGGCTGGGGCGCCGATTCAACTGGGTCAATACCGGTGGGATTTCACCGTGACCTTTATCGATGGGAATCAACAACATTGATTTGTCATAAATCGCTGATTTGCGATCATAGAATGACAACTCGTACTGGTGCTCGAGTGTGATTGCATTGGTGGGACATGCGTCTTCGCAGTACCCACAAAAGATACAGCGGAGCATATTGATTTCGTACCGTGCTGCGTAGCGCTCACCCGGTGAATTGGGCTTCGCTGGGTCGTTTTCTGCGGGTACGACGAGAATGGCGTCCGAAGGACAAGCGGCTGCACAGAGTGAACAGCCGATACAGCGCTCCATCCCGTTTTGGAACCGATTCAATTGATGTCGACCGCGGAAACGCTCGTGAACAAACCGTTTTTCTTCGGGGTATTGGACGGTAACGGGCTTTTTAAACAGGTACTTGAACGTCGTGCCCAAGCCTTTCAAGAATGCACCTAGCATGTGAGCCTCTCTAGTTCCCTGCGGGCGTATTGACCATTGTGACCCCACGCTTTGCGTGTTTTGGGGTAGCAGTGGCTGAGACGATGACGACGACGAGGAGACCAACGACACCCATGATGACTTTGGCGATGATGCTGTCAGCAGGGAACACAACCCCAAACACTGCGGTTAGAACAACATTGAACAAGCCCATCGGCAACAGGATCTTCCAGCCCAGATGCATCAGTTGGTCATAGCGCACACGTGGTACCGACGCGCGTACCCAAACAGACAGGAACGACAACGCAGTTGTTTTGAGCAAGAATGCGCCGAGGGTCAACAACCCTTGGACTGCATATGCAATGGTGTCGCCGTTGCTGGTTTTGATGGCTGCGACGAGCGTGTCGATACCGGGGAAGTTGCCGCCGCCCAAGAACAAGGTGACTGCAATTGCATTCATTGCAATCAGTTTGATGTACTCGGACATGAAGAACAACGCGAACTTCATCGAGCCGTACTCGGTGTTGTAGCCACCGACGAGTTCTTGTTCGGCTTCGACCAAGTCAAACGGTGAACGGACGACTTCGGCCGTGCTTGCAATCAAGAAGATGATGAAGCCCAAGAACTGCGGGACGATGTTCCACATGATTCCTTGGCTGATCACAATTTCTTCGGTGCGGAATGTGCTGTTTTGCATCACAACCGCGAGAATAGCCAATCCCAGAGCCAGTTCGTACGAGATGACCTGGGCTGAAGCGCGCACGCCACCGATCATCGAGTACTTGTTGTTTGATGCCCAACCAGCGACTGCAATGCCGTAGACGCCGATTGATGTGACTGCCAGTAAGTAGAGCACACCGACGTCCATTGGGGCGTAGTGTAGCCAGTTCCCACCGAGGCCATCGGGCCATGTTCCTAATGGAATGGCGACCCAGATAATCAGAGCGGGGACAACCGCAAAGCCGGGTGCCATGATGTAGACCCATTTGTCTGCCATGGCGGGCACGACGTCCTCTTTGAGGAACAATTTGACTGCATCTGCCGCAGGTTGCAACCACCCACCAAACAGCTTTTTGCCGCCGGGGAGCGGGATGTAGCCGGCCCGGTTGGGGCCGACGCGATGCTGAAACTTCGCCAACAAGCGGCGCTCGAACAGCGTGAAGTACGCAAACAATGTCGCCGCGGCCAATGCGAGTACGAGACAACGTACCAGCAGGATGAGTATGTCAAACCAGGTCATCGAATCCTCCTCAGCGTCCTGCTATTCGGCACGCCGTATGGCGACGCGGGTGTATGCACCAAGTGCGAGATGAAGCGGTGCGCCTGCGACATCGGGCATCAAGACGTGACCAGCTGCGACATTTTTGTCGATTTGGGCTGGGACGGTACTTGACCCGACGGGTGTTGCGATGGTTACCCGATCGCCAACGCTGATGTTCCAACGGGCTGCATCTGACTGCGAAATCAGTACATGTGCGGGAATTTGACGGGTCGAAAGCTTCGAATCAGTGCTCCAGCTCCCGCCGTCGTAGGCACGTACTGGTGTTTGCAGGAGGAGACCAAACTCACCCTTTGGTTCGAATGCGACAGGCGCAACAAATGCCATCGGTAGCGGTGTAGTTGGTTCGTCAGCAATGGAAGCGATTTGTACCCCATTGCCTTCGGTATTGGTGTATGACGTGCCGTCGTAGTAGACGGATTCGTTGGCTTGGCGGCCCCACGAATTGATGCTCAAATCGAGACTCGTGTACGTTACCCCGGCAAAACGTGGAATGCGCTGGGCGACTTCCTCGGTTACATCACTAGTGACGGCATACTCCCAATCACCGAGCACTGCCGTAGCGTTTTTGGAGGCTGGCACTGCAACGGTAGAGCGTTCGGCCAGATAGGCACAGATTTGCCATGTTGGGTGCATCGCTGCAGGAGCAGCCATGGCAATGCGGAAGCGTTGCACGCGACGTTCGGCGTTGGTAAGCGTCCCATCTGTTTCGGAGATGGCCATTTGTGGGAGGACGACGTCTGCTAGTTCTGCAGTGTCGTTCATGAACATCGTTTGCACTGCCAAGAAGCCATGCTTCGCAATCGTTGCCAAGCCTTCGGCCGCAACAGGATTGTTGTTGGCTGGGTCGAGGCCCACAACCACGAGGCCGCGGAGTGTTCCTGCCTCGGCACGTGCCCAGAATTCATTGGCAGCAGCGCCGTCTTTGCCCGGTCGGACGCCCAATGCCAGTGCACCAGTGGTATTAGCACCAGCGGTTAAGGCGATCAAACCGTTGTTTGCTTTGCCACACTTGCCGGTGGCAATCGCTGCATTGGCCAGGGTTTGGGTCACGCTGGCACCAATGTGTTGTGCGGTTCGACCATACACAATAATGGCGTTGGTGGCAGTCATGTATGCATCGACTAGCTTCTGGAGCTGTGCGCGCGACACGCCTGCGGTTTCGAGGAGCGTATCGATGGACAGCTTGCTGAGTTGATTGCGCACATCGTCCAAATTGCGGACGCGGCGGTCATACCCATTGGCTGCTTGTGCTTCGAGAACCAGTTTGAGGAAGGCAGTTGCATAGGCAGATTCGCTACCGGGGGCAATGCGTGTGTCGGATGAAGCGCCGCTGCCCAATTTGGTGGCGAAGGTGTTGACGACGTGGACTGCACCGCCACGGTTTTGGATGCCGCGCAACCGGAGGACATACAGTGGGGCTTCTTCTTCGACATCGGCTGCAAGGACGATAACAGTCGTTCCTTTGCCGAGCGCGAGGAGGCTCGTGCCTTTGCCCACACCGGCGGTGAGTGGTGCGTCATCGAGGGATACATCTGTGCTTGCGCCGGGCCGATGATCGAGTGACGTCGACTGGTAGGTTTCGGTGATGAGCTTGCGGAACGCATAGAGATCTTCGTTGGATGAAGAATCGCTCATCAAGCCGGCAACCTGACCGGTACCTTTGGCGGCTATCTGCGAAAGGTTGCTGGCGATGCGCGTCAATGCTTCGTCCCACGAGGCGGGGACGAGTTTGCCGTGCTGTCGGACCAGTGGGGTTGTGACACGGTTGGCACTTTCGACAAAGCGCATACCCATGCGTCCTTTGTCACACAGCCAAATTTCGTTGACGTCGTCGTTCTCGCGCGGCATGACACGCATCAGCTTGTTGTGACGTGCATCGAGGCTGAGGTTACAACCGACGGAACAATGGGTACAGATGCTTGGGGTGCTACGGACTTCCCATACGCGTGAGCGGAAGCGGAAGTCGGCATTGGTGAGTGCACCGACCGGGCAGATATCGGTGGTGTTGCCAGAGAACTTCGAATCAAAGCCGGGTTCCGACTTCGAGATGATTTCCCATGATCGGCCACGATTATCAAAGCCGAGGACCGAATCACCAGCGATGTCATCTTGGAAGCGTACGCAGCGTGAACAGAGGATACAGCGTTCGCGGTCGAGGTAAATGACGTCGCTGAGTTTGATTGGCTTCTCGAAGTGTACTTTGTCGCTATAGTCGAAGCGGCTGACTTCGGGACCCCATTGCATGGTCAAGTTCTGCAGTGGACATTCACCACCCTTGTCGCACACAGGGCAGTCGAGTGGGTGTGAAGTCAACAAAAACTCAAGAACGCCGCGTTGGGCGAACTTGACTTTTTCGGTGGTTGTTTTGACAACCATGCCTTCGCTCACCGGAGTGACGCAGGCAGGTTGCAGTTTGTTCATCATCAGGGCGAGTTGTGGAAGCCCATCTGGTCCGAGCACGACCTGCCGTGTGGCAGGATCGATGCGTGGGGTGTACACCTCGATCAAACACATGCGACACATGCCGACAGGTTTGAGTTTGGGGTGATAACAAAAGACCGGTATGGCGACTTCGACTGTTCGAGCAGCATCGACGAGATTGGTCCCCGCGGGTACCGAGACCGCATGTCCGTCAATGATGAGGTTAACGTCTGGCATTAGATTACTACTCCCGGCTACCTATGCGGTGGCGCTAGTGTGCTAACGTGAGGGGAATGGCATGACGTGCGGGCGACTTGGCGAGGGCTGCTTCGAACTCTTCGGGGAAGAGGCGCAAAGCGGTACGAATGGGCACCACGGCACTTTCGCCAAGCAAACAGAAGCAGTTACCCGCCATCTGATTATAGACATCGTGCAATTTATTGATGTCGTTTTTGACTGCGCCACCATGAGTAAATTTATGCAGCGTTTTGACCAGATAATGCGTTCCTTCGCGACAAGGTGTGCATTTGCCACACGATTCGTGTTTGAAGAATTCGTCCATCTTATAGGCCAATTCGACTGCAGAAACGGATTCGTCCAAGATTATCATGCCGCCCGAACCGAGCATGGTGCCCGCTGCGGCGAGGGATTCGTAATCCATCGACACGTCGAGGTTTGCTTCGGTCAACCATGCAGATGATGCACCACCGGGAACGATGATTTTGACTTTTTTGTCGTCACGCATCCCACCGGCATAGTCATAAATGAGTTCCCGCATGGTGACGCCAAAAGGGACTTCGTAATTGCCTGGCTTTTTGACATGACCAGACAAGGAGAAGACCTTAGTTCCGGGGCTCTTTTCGGTACCGTTTTTGCGATACCATTCAACCCCTTTGAGGACGATGCGTGGGACATTGGCCAATGTCTCGACGTTGTTGACAATGGTCGGCTTGCCGTAGAGACCTGCGACGGCAGGGAACGGCGGCTTGAGGCGTGGCTGGCCCATTTTGCCTTCGAGAGACTCGAGCAATGCGGTCTCTTCACCACAGATATAGGCACCGGCACCGCGGTGAACGATGATTTCGATGCTGACATTGCTCCCAAAGATGTTTTTGCCCAGAAAGCCGCGTGCGGTAGCATCGGCGATGGCTTTCTCGAGCCGAATGGCTCCGGCGGCGAATTCACCACGAATATAGATGAAGGCTTTTTGGCATTCGATCGCATATGCAGCGAGAGCAACGCCTTCGATGAGTTGATGCGGATTGCGATCGATGATCTGGTGGTTATTGAATGTACCCGGTTCGGACTCGTCTGCATTGCAGCAGAGGTAGCGGGGGTAGACATCCTTGGGCAAAAAGCCCCATTTGACCCCAGCGGGGAACCCAGCGCCGCCGCGCCCGCGCAACCCAGCGTCTTTGACGACGTTGATGATGTCTTGCGGCGTCTTGTCTTTGACGGCATTGCGGAGGGCTTCGTAACCCTCGTGCTGAATGTACACATCGAGATCAGCGATGTTCGGAACATCCAAATCTCGGAGCACGACATGTTCTGTTATTGGAGGCATAGATTACCTACTTGCTTTCCAAATTGCCGGTATAGAGTACGTGCCATTGAACGCGCACCATACTAGCATTAGGGCGAATGTGTGTCAAACTGCACAAAGTATCTGGACGGTGGTACGTCTGATTGGTCACGGACTAGACTTCAGCGAGCGCGGCAACGACCGCTGCCTCGGCTGCTTGTGGACTGGCTTGTCCACGCGATTGGCGCATAATCTGGCCGACCAAGAACTTGATTGCGGCGTCTTTGCCTGCTTTGAAGTCTGCGACTGCTTTGGGATTGGCTGCGACGGCCTCGCGTGCCATGGTGAGCAACGCGTCGCTATCGCCGATGACTGCCATACCGCGGGCTGCGACGATTGCCTCGGGTGCGGTACCTTCGCGGTAGCAAATCTCGAAGACTTCTTTGGCAGATGCACGGGTAATGGTGCCTTTGTTGAGCAGTCCAATCAGCTCAGCAATGTGGGCAGGAGTCATACGTTCGGACGCGGCTGCCAGTGATTCGCCTTGGTCATTGAGCAGACGAAAGAACTCACCGAGGATCCACACCGACGCATCGCGGGCTGTACCGTGCTGTTTGAGGGTGGCTGCAACGGTCGTCTCGTAGAAAGCAGCGACCGCAGTGTTGGCCGTCAGCAAATCGGCATCTGCAGGACTCACCGCGTACTCGGTGATGAAGCGTTGGCGCCGTGCGCTGGGGAGTTCAGGGAGGCGTGTGGCTATCTCGGCGACGAGTGTACGATCCATCTGGAACGGTGGGATGTCTGGATCGGGGAAGTATCGATAGTCGTGTGCAAACTCTTTGGAGCGTTGCTCGACCGTTTTGCCGGTGGCATCGTTCCACCCACGCGTCGACTGTTTGATGGTGCCACCGTCGGTGAGGACTTGGATTTGCCGCTCTATTTCGAAATTGATTGCACGCTCGACATTTTTGAACGAGTTAACGTTCTTGATTTCGACTTTTGAGCCGAATTCTTTCTGCCCTTCCGGGCGGACCGACACGTTCGCATCGCAACGCAATGCGCCTTCTTCGAGGTTGCCGCTGTTGACACCGATCCAGCTGAGCAGTTGATGCAGAGACTGGAAGTACAGGCGAGCTTCTTCGGCAGATTGGATCTCGGGTTCAGAAACGATTTCCATCAACGGTACCCCAGCCCGGTTGTAGTCAATGAGTGACGTACCATCGGGCATGTGATTGAGCTTGCCGGTGTCTTCTTCGATGTGGATACGGGTCAAGTTAATACGGCGATCGACCCCATTGACGACAATGTCGACGTGACCGCCGACGCACAAGGGGTCTTCGTACTGGCTGCGCTGGTATGACGACGGCAAATCGGGATAGAAGTAGTTCTTGCGGCTCATGGTGCTATCGACTGCGATGGTCGAATGCAAGGCGAGCCCGGTTTTGACGATTTGTTCGATTGCCGAACGATTCGGCACGGGTAACGCCCCTGGCAAGCCAAGGCATGTTGGGCAGACGTTGGTGTTGGGAGCAGCATGGGCTGCATCGGTCCGACATCCACAAAACATCTTGGATGCCGTCCGTATCTGGGCATGGACTTCTAGACCGATGGTAGCGATATACTTCATGGGAATGCCTTCTACCGCAGTGGCTCGAATATGCGTGCATTATACCGTATGCATGCAGGTCGTGAGGACGGCTTTCTCTTGTGAATTTGACATAAAGTTCTGCGAATTTTGGATTGATTCTGGTAAAATACCTGTGAAGACACGATAAAGGAGCAGGCATGCCACGAATCCTTATTACTGGTGCTACCGGGCCTGTGGGGAGCACGCTTGCGGCATACCTGTTGCGCCAACCGGATGTAACGCTGAGTGTGTTCAAGCGCTGGCGGAGCGATCCACGTGCGCTCGCTCCCATTATTGACAAACTCACCGTCTACGAAGGTGACATCGAAGATCCGTATGCTGTTGCTGACGCGGTACGTCTGGCACAGCCCGAGTATATCTACCATTTGGCAGCACAGAGCTATCCTTCGGCGTCATGGGGGGCGCCAGTCGCGACGATGCGCGCGAACGTCGAAGGAACGGTGCATCTGCTCGAAGCCGTGCGTCGACATGCGCCGACGGCGCGCGTCCATATCGCTGGCTCGAGTGCACAATATGGCGTGGTCGCCCCAGAGGCTATCCCCATCCATGAATCGCACCCCATGCGGCCTGCATCACCATACGGGATCAGCAAAGTGGCCCAAGAATTGTTGGGATTACAGTACTTTGACTCGTACGGTATCCACACGGTGGTGACGCGGTCATTTAATCATGTCGGTACGCGTCAAGGGAATCGGACTGCTATCCAAACATTTTGTCGTCAAATGGCACTGATCGAAGCAGGCAGGCAAGCGCCGGTCATCCATGTGGGTAACCTCGAACCGCGGCGCGATTACACCCATGTCGATGATGTCGCGCGCGCATTATG
>QWQY01000041.1 GCA_003670675.1 Chloroflexota bacterium | reverse complement strand
TGTCTGGTGCCGATTTGTGGTTGCACCTGGTCCAATCCAATGTCAACGGCTGGGAGTATGCCTTGGCGCGGGGCTTTTGGAAGGAACTGCTGACCATCCATTGGCCGTTGCTGATCATTGCAGCGGGGGGTTGCGTCGTGCTGCTCCGCAGCTGGCGCACGGCGTTGCATGACGATGCGATCGGTCTGACGATGGCACTGGCCTACAGCGTCGGTGGCGTGCTGGTAGGCATCGGCATCGGTAAAGTCGGGGCGTATGCAAATTACTTCCTCGAACTCTACGCTGGCCTCGTCTGGCTGGCAGCAGTGCTGGCAGGTCGATGGGCCGGGCAGACAGATCGCACACGCTGGCTGTCGGTGGCAGTGGTTGCGGCGTGTAGCCTCGCACTGGTGCGTTTTTATCCGTTGTGGAGCGAGACCTACCCCAAGCCCTACGGCATGATCGAGCAACAACGGCCGGCGCGCATCGTGGTGGGCGGCTATGGAGTGCTCCAGGACTACCAGCGCGAGGGGCAGATTTTGGCGGCCAATGCCGTCACCAACGCGGATGTGACGACGCTCATCCAACAGACGGGGACGAGTGTGTTCACTGATGTCCCGGCGATCGCCGCACAGGCCGATGTCTCTGCGCCGATGCAGGTCTTTGAGCATCGCCAGCTCCTCGATGCAGGATTGTGGGACCAAAAACCCCTGTTGCGCCAGCTGGCCAACGGCCAGATCCCCATCGTCGTGCTGGACTACCTGGGCAACTGGATGACGCCCGAGAGCATCGCACTGATCCGCACACGCTACGCACAAAGCGGCTCGCGCGGGAGCTATGACGTCTACCATCCGATTGCAACCGGCGCGCCGACGCATATCGCAGTGCCGTATGCGCAGGCAACCATTGATCGTGTTGCGCTTGCTGCTCCGCTACTGACCAATGCCTACGAACCCGGCAGCATCATACCGGTGACCATTCGACTGAGCGGGACCGGTGATGCAGGGCCGCACCGTGTCAGCCTGTTGCTCCGTGATGGCAATGGGGCGGTGGTGGCTCGGAGCGAGCAACCGTTGTTCGCCGGGGCGCTTACGTTGGCAGATCTGGCAGACGGCCCGCTCGAGCACCTGCAGCCGCTCCAGATCCCGCGCCGCAGCGCCGACGGGGTCTATAAGCTCGCCGTCGCCATCGACGACGCTCCTGCGACAGATGTCGTGACCATCCCCGTGGCACGCGGCAGCGGCGTGATGCGTGGTGAGCCAGCCTACCTCATCCCCACGGCGTTTGCTGACTACATAGCGGCACATGGTGGGGAAGAAGCATACGGAGTTCCCCACATGCCGGCCCTGCCGTTCGCCACGATGACCCTGCAATGCTATACGACGCGCTGCCTGATGCTCCCCACCGGCGCCACTGCAGTCCAACCCGCACCGTTAGGGGAGTGGTTGCGCGGCGCGACGGCCCTCTTGCCGCGGGCAAACGATGATGATCGCTACCACTTCGAGCGCGTCGTATCGCAATCCGGCGCATACACCGACCCCGCCTATACCAGCGCCGATGTGCCACGCAACGACGGCGCAACCATTGTGTGGCTACGCCGTGATGTGTTGTTGCAGTATGTGGACGATACCGTCACTGTGAGCAACGGCGGCGAGCGCTACTTGCGCCTGCCGGGCATTCTCTATCGCTGGGGCATAGCACCGTGATTACCGATTGAGTGCGGAACGGAAGATGCTGACTGCCTGATGGATTTGTGCGTCGGTGACCACCAAGGGTGGGATAAAGCGGACGACGTTATCGTAGGTGCCGCAGGTCAGCAGCAACAGGCCGAGCTCACGGCACGCCGCCAAGGTGCGACTGGCCAATGCGGCATCGGGCGCACCGTGTGCGTCGACGAGTTCGACGCCGACCATCAACCCCATGCCACGTACATCGCCGATGCGGGGATCGTTTTGCTGGAGCTCACTCAGCTCGCCTTTGAGGACCGCTCCCATGGCAGCGGAGTTCTGGACCAGTTGCTCGCCGATGATGACCTCGAGTGTCGCCACTGCTGCGGCACAGGCTAGTGCGTTGCCGCCGTAGGTACCACCGTGGGTGCCGGGGTGCCATTTGTCCATGATTTCTTTGCGGGTCATCACGGCCGACAGCGGTAAGCCCGAGGCGATGCCTTTGGCCGCGACGATGATGTCGGCAGTAACGCCGTAGTGTTCCATCGCAAAGAACTTGCCCGTGCGGCCGAAGCCCGACTGGACCTCGTCGGCAATCAGCATGATGCCGTATTTGTCGCAGATGGCACGCAGGCCCTGCAAAAACGACGCCGGTGGCACCACATAGCCGCCTTCGCCGAGCACCGGCTCGATCAGGATGGCCGCCACGTCGTGGGGCGTCGTATTGGCATGCAGGATATGCTCGACCCGTTCGAGTGGATTGCCGCAACAGCCCGCCTCGTGCGGCGCTGCGGCAGACATGCCGGCACGGTCTTTGCCGACCGCCTTGGCGATGGCACAGCCGTAACAACTGGCATACGGCGCGACATGCACGCCCGACGGCAGTGGGGCATAGCCGCTCCGGTATTTGCCCTTGCTGGTGGTCAGTGCCATGGTACCCGCGGTGCGACCATGGAAGCCGCCGTCGAACACGATGACGTCGGTCCGGCCGGTGGCATGACGCGCCAATTTGAGGGCCGCTTCGACTGCTTCGGCGCCCGAGTTGCTAAAAAAGAACGAATCGATGCCGGCCGGAACGACCTGGCGCAACCCTTCGACCAGACGCAGCATCGGTTTGTGATAGATGATGTTGGCTTGGCCATGGAGCAACAGCCCCGCTTGTTCGCGGATGGCTGCGACGACACGTGGGTGACAGTGACCCGTGTTGGTCACACCGATACCGCAGGTGAAGTCCATGTACGCTCGACCATCGTCGCCATAGAGCATGATGCCTTCGGCACGGTCGGCCACGATGTTGCTGTAGCGTGCCCAGACGGGCGACAGGTGTGCGGTTTGTTCATGCAGACTCATGAGTGCGCCTCCATATCCAATACGACCTTCATCGCGCCACGACTGGCGCCAAACGCGGCCATTGCATCGTCCATCGGGTAGGTTGCATGCATCAGTGGTGCCGTCTCGATGAGGCCACGCGCGAGCAGGCGCAGGGCTGCGTCAAAGGGACCGCAACGCGAGCCGAGGAGCTGGATTTCGTCGACGACGAGCATGGTCAAATCGAGTTGCGTCTCGGCAGCGACGGTGCTCTTCATCACCAAGCGGCCACGCGGACGCACCAGTTTGCGCGAGGTATGCAATCCCTCGGGGTTGCCTGTGACATCGACCACCACGTCGTACCACCCACTCGCCTCGGTCGATTTGACCGTCTTGATACCCTGGCGGTGGAGCAGGTCCCAACGCTCGGGGTGCCGGCCGATGACCGTGATGTCGCTCCCGGGCAGGCGCAACACCTGGGCGATGAGCAACCCCAGCTTGCCGTCGCCGACCAGGGCGACGCGGTCTGTAGGTTTGAGATGGGTCTGTTCGAGGATTTCGAGGGCTGCGGCCAATGGCTCGGTAAAGACCGCCTGGGCATCGCTGACACGTTCAGGGACGAGATGCAAGCAGTCTATGGGCAGACTAAAGACATCGGCCATACAGCCGGCACGGTTGTAGATGCCCAAGGTGGTGCGATTGGGGCAGTGTGGGTCGTCGCCGCGCAGACAGGTGGGGCAGCGCCGGCAGGCGGCGTTTATTTCGCCGACGACCCGTTTGCCCACCCAGGCCGGATCGGCGCAGGCCAGCACCGTGCCGACGAATTCGTGGCCGAGGATCCCGTTGAAGCCCTTGTAGCCCCGGGTTATCTCGATGTCGGTGTTGCAAATCCCTGCCAACGAGACCTTGATGAGGGCTTCGCCGTCCCGCAATACCGGATCGGGATAGTTTTTCTCCAGATGGAGCGTTCCATCAAAAACCACTGCGCGCATGGTTGTTCCTTGTATGGTCCTACAGGTGTAGGATGCGTTCGGCGTTCCGGTGATAGATCTTGGCGAGCACGTCGTCGGGCAAATACAACCCATAAATGCGCCAGCGGCCTTGCGGCGGGGCATCGTCGGTGTGGTGGTAGGCGAAGTATTCGTCGTCGCTCTCGAGAAAACGATAGTGCAACTGGTACATCGCGAGGTCGACCGGCAAATCCGTACCGAACAAGATGCGATCGGCGTAGGTGATGAAAAACTTGCGGGCGCTATACGGCTGTCGACCCAACTCGGCGATGCGTGCCGAAAAGTCGATGACCACATTGGGGCATTCGTCGAGCCATTGTGCCACCCACCCGAGATTCTCGGCATAACAGCCCACATGCGCGATGATGAAGGTGGTCTGCGCATGCCGCTTGGTGACACGCTTGAAGGCCTCGAGGATCGACAAAACTGGCGGAAACGGCGGTGACGGGAAGTGCCAATCGGGGTGTGCGTGTAGTTCTTCGTAGCGTTCGTTGTACTGGTCAATCGGGTCAAAAAACGCAATCGGATCACCGACATGCACCAACACGGGGACACCCAACGTGCCTGCCATCGCCCAAATCGGGTCGAGGCGTACGTCGTCGACATGCCCCACCACACCTTCGGGGTTGCGGATGTGCAATCCGAACGGTTTCCAGATTTTGAGACCGACAACGCCCTCGGCCACCTGTTGTTTGAATGATTCGGCTGCCCAGCTGGCAAATTCGCCGCCACGTACCTGCCACTGGTCCCACTCGACCCCACCAAAGAGCTTGACGCGGTCGGGGATATGCAGGGCGTAGTGCTGACGGTGCGTCTGACGGAGCGCGTCGCCCCACCCGCCATCGAGATCGACGATCATGCGCACATCGGCACGGTCGAGGACGTCGATGAACTCCGCGATTGGTCGTCGGTTCCAATACCCGCCGAACACTTGACAGAGATGATTGTGGGCATCGATCACGGGGAAGCGCGGCTTGGTAATCGTGCTCGTCTTGGTGACCAACTGTTGCCGCGGCAGATACTGTTCGATTTGCATGGGTACCTCTGTTAGGGGGTCAAATAGCCGAGAAGCTGCGCCTGGATCGCCATTCGATCGTATGTCGCCCGCACCGGCTGATGGATCACCGGCAACCCGGCGTCTCGCAGCACGTCGTCGACCAACACATCCCGCGCGATGCGCATCTGCTGGGTGTGTGATGCATCATCGAGTTCGATGACCAGCACTGGCACCATGTCAGCGGTGCGGACGACCACATAGTCGAGCGACTTCTGGGCAATACGTGACCAGCGTGGATCGCGCCAATGGTGTGTTTTGGGGAGTCGTTGCACCACGACCAAGCGATTGAGTGCGACTTGCACCATTATCGTATATTCGGCAGGGAGCGCTGCACGCAACACCGCATAATACGTCTGTTCCGCTGCAGTCAGCAGACTGCTGACCACGGTGTAGTCGTTGGCAATACGTCGCTGCGTCAGGCTCGGCGTGCTCTGTGTAGCTGCTGCGCCCCTGCGCAGCCGCGCACGGCGGAGTGCTCGCAGCACCACCACGGCCACCAGACCTATCGCAAGCAGGCACAATGCATTCGATAAAAACAGCAACATATCTGACATGATGTAGCTCTCGAGTATACAGAGTTGCAGACACTATACCGCCAAAATCAGCCGAATCGTTCTCCGTGCCCGGCACATGCTGTTCGGCGCCAATGGATGTACGCACTGCCATCCGCGAGGCATATGTGGCGAGCAACCGTCCCAGGAAAGTCTTTGCAACGCATCAGACCGCAGAGCTGGGGCGGGGACTGCATCCATTTGCGGTTTTTGTGCGTATAACAGAGTGAAATAAAAATACACGGTCAGGGTTCAACATGAGCGACGTCCAGCCTCTTGCGCAGACAATTCTTCCTACCAGCTATGGTGTTTTTCATATGGCGGTCTTTGCCGGCGACAATGTCGCGTTGTGGTGTGGCGATGTCAAAGCGCATACGCCGCTCTTGCGCTTGCATTCCGAATGTCTGACCGGTGATGTGTTTGGATCGCTGAAGTGTGACTGCGGCGAACAACTCGACGCTGCGTTGCAGCGCATCCAAACCAGCGGCTGCGGCGTGTTGCTCTATCTGCGCCAAGAAGGCCGGGGCATCGGGCTGGTCAACAAAATCAAAGCCTACGCCTTGCAAGAGACCGGGCTCGACACGGTCGATGCCAACCGCGCCCTGGGTCTCCCCGATGATATGCGTGACTACACTTTGGCGCTGGGTATGTTGGAATGGCTGGGTGTAACCAAGGTACACCTGCTGACCAATAATCCGACCAAAATCTCTGCCCTCAGCAGCAGCGGTGTACACGTAGTCAGCCGTGAGTCAATCGAGATGTCGGCCAACACGGTCAATCACGACTACCTCCAAACCAAAAAAATCCGCATGGGTCATCTGCTCAAAGACTAGCCTGCGTTGTACGCATACGGCGCAGGGATTGTCGGCAGCTGTGTCGATACATCCAATGCCACAAGCCACGCAAAAGCGGTGTCTTGCCAGCGTGGCAACGCTGCACGCGCGTGTGCAATGGCGACGTCGAGCGTTCGTCCATACGTCACATCACTGCAATAGGGTGCCAACGCTTGGGCGAGTGCTGCTTCGCCGTCGATAGGGACCAGTGTCCCTGCAGCGGCGACAATCCGTTGTACCGATGGGATAGCGTACCCAACCACGGGGATGCCTGCCCAGATTGCCTCGGCATGTGCCATTCCATACCCTTCGAATCGCGACGGCAAGACAAACACGCGCGCTGCTGCATACCCTGCACGGAGTGCCCGATTGCTCACGCTCCCCCTCACACTGATTGCATACCCCGCCTGCTGCAGCTCCAAGACCTGTTGGCGACAGCCGGCTGCATAGCGGGGATCGGCGTCGACTTCACCATAAAACGTCAGCGGCACATGGCGCGCTCCTACCATGGCCCACGCCCGGAGCAACGCATCGATGCCTTTGCGGGGGATCCACTGTGCCACACACAGCACGGCAGGATTGGCGACAGCACGACGCATTGCCGGCGCACCAAGCCGATCACAGCCGGGTTTGGCTAGCACGAGGCGGCTTGCAGAAACCCCGCGGGCGACCACTGCGGCCGCTCCTGCTTCGCTGACCACGATGCACCGATGGGCGGCATCGAGCAGTATCTGCTCGGGGGTCGTTACGCTGACCCCTGCGAGCGACGGCAACTCATGGACCATGGCGACGATGGTGGTCTGTGCTTGCCACTGCGCCACGTACGGCGCGACCGCGATGCGCGCCAGCATGTCGACCATGATGACATCGTACGCGGTGATATCGGCGGGGAACGTGGCCTGCTGTTGGGCTGCCTCATCGGCATCCGAGACGACAATTTCGTCGATGCGCAACCCCATCCGCGCCAAGATCGCATAGACCTGTTTGTGGTACAAATACCCGCCGGTGCGCCGCTCTGGATTGCCGACGGTAATCATCGCTACCTTCATGCGGCAAACTCACGTTGGACCGCTGCCCACGCATCACCAGACTCCCACACGGCGACGCGGATTGTCGCAAGACCACGCTGCTGCAGTTCGGCCATGACCGTGTCGCAGATGACCGCAGCGACCACTTCGGCGGTGCTATTTGTGCCCTGAAACGGTGCCAAATCGTCGAGATTTTGGTAGTGAAACGATCCGACAATGGTTCGCAGTGCCGTCTGCACGACACCGATGTCTACCAGCGTGCCATCAGCGGCGAGATTGGGGCCACGCACCGACAGCTCGACCCTATACGTATGTCCGTGCATGCGTTGTGCCGGACCAAAATCACCGACGAGCCGATGAGCGGCTTCGAAATGGGCAACAACACCGACTTCGTACATGACTCCTCCTCAACACTCGTAGTGCAACACGACTTGGACCACACCCGGTTGCCCGGCGTCGATCATGGCATAGGCAGCCGTAGCATCCGCAAAGGCAACGGTATGGCTGATGAGTACCTGATAGGGCAGATCGCGCAACAGCTGCCAGACGGTCTGCATGCGCCGCGCATAATCCCAGCGTGGCACCAAATCAGGCGACAAGCGCCCCACCTGTGATGCCCGGAGCTGGATGCGTTTGCGATGAAAATGCGTCCCCAACTGGAGCGTGGCATCTTTGGTGCCATACCACGACGCCACAATGACACGCCCCTCCATGGCTAGCAGGGTGATGGCAATATCGAGCGTCGCAGGATTGCCACTGACTTCGACGACGGCGTCTGCACCGCGTTGCCGGGTCATCAGATCGACCTGGTCGGCTACCTGATCGGGATGAACGACACAGGCAATCCCGAGGTGTTGCGCCACGTTCTGGCGCCATGCGAGGGGATCGACGGCGATGACTGTTATGCCCTGCATCCGCGACAATATCCAGCTCACCAACAGCCCGACAATCCCCAGGCCCATCACGACGACGACTTCTCCGAGTGCCGGGCGCAGATCGTGCACGATGGTAATCGCGGTTTCCATATTTGCGGCAAAGAGCGCCGCCTGCGTGTCGACATCGTCCGGGATGCGCTGTGCGCTGGCAGCAGGGACATGGACAAACGTCTGATGCGGATGCAACACAAAGACCCGATCCCCAACCTGGTGACTGGTCACCGCGGACCCATGCGTCGCAATCCGTCCCACCAGGGCGTAGCCGTATTTGATGGGGAAGGCGAAACTGCCCGCCAATGTGGGCAAATCGAGGGCCAGGGCAGCATCGACATGGCCGCGGTAGACGAGCAGTTCGGTACCCTGACTAATCGCAGAATACGCGGTCTGCACCGCGACCGCATCCGGCGCGAGCGCGTCGAGTTCCTCGGGTACGAGGGTAATGCTCCGCGGGGCGAGCATCCAGATGGCTTTGGCGTTATGCATAGCGCACCGTCGCTTCGAGCCAGATATCATCACCGCATTGGGAAACACGGGGCTCGTGCAGGCACAGGGCGTTGCCCATGGTCGTGATCCCGAGGTCGGCAATTGCGGGGATCCCCTGCCCGAGCAGTTTGGGGGCAATAGTGATGGCGACCCGATCGACACAGCGGGCACGGAGCATGCTTGCGATCAGGCGGCTCCCACCCTCGAGCATCAGCGTGCGGATGCCGCGGCTGGCCAATGTATGGAGCAATGGCTGCATGGCAAACGCTGATTCGGTGGTGAGTGGCTGCGTGATGATGGTGGCACCCAGGTCCTGGAGCGCGTGTCGGCGTGCCGGTGCTGCCTGGGCATCGCACACGAGCCAGGTGTGTGGTGCAGCCCCGTCGACCAACACTGCCGCACTGAGCGGGGTACGGAGATTGCGGTCTAACACAATCCGCAGTGGATTGGGGCCGTGGACATGCCGGACCGTCAACGAGGGATTGTCGGCCAGCACGGTGCCGATCCCGACCATGATTGCATCGTGTTGGGAGCGGAGCAGATGGGTCCGCACCAACGACTCAGGGCCGCTGATCCACCGTGAGGTGCCATCGGCGGCAGCGATGCGCCCATCGAGTGTCTGTGCATAGGCCAGCGTGACCACGGGGCGCATCAGCGGCTCCGCTCAATGATGACTGCCGAACCACGCAATACCGTGTCTGCGAGGCGCACCCATGGCTTGGCGACACGCACCGTCACCCACTGCACCGCTGCGGTATCTGCCAAAATCTGTTGCGCGATGGCTTCGGCAACGGCTTCGGTCAGTTTGTACGGCCGGCCTTCGACGACGGATTTGGCGATGTCGAAAAAGCGCGAATAGTCGACTCCCAACGTCAAGTCATCGGCCTGCGCGGCAGATTTGAGATCGACACCAACGGTCACATCGACCTCAAACCGCTGGCCGAGGGTGGCCTCTGCCGGGTGTGTGCCGTGATAGCCAAAAAACTGCATCCCTTCGAGGACGATACGATCCATAATGTTACTCCTTGGTGGCTACCACGCCATACAGCAATGGGATGTCGGGTACGTGTGGTGGAGCGACCATGCGCCGCCCCGGCAACTCGACCATGTCGGCAAAGGGGCGCTCGCCGTTGCAAAAAAGGTACTCGTCGAGGCGGGTAATCCGGAGCCCCGCCGACGCAAGCGCGGTCACTACCTCGCCCACTCCCCATTGGAACAGATGACACGGCTCGGGATTGACAAAATCGTGTACCCCGGCAGCAAAACCCGTCGGGGTTAATCCCCCACCCGACGCAGCGACGTAATCGCCGACCCCTTCGATATCGAGCTGTCGGCCCCCCATCGGGTAGGCGCGGGCGAGTTGCCACTGTGCGTCAAACATGTTGGAGGTGGGGTGGAACTCGACCAGTACAAATCGCCCGTTCGGGGCAAGAATGCGCGCAATCCCGTTGGCCCAGGCATGCAGATCATTGAGCCAACAGATGGTGCCGTACGACGCATACACCCGATCGTAGGTGTCGCGCGTTTCGGCGAGATAGTCGTAGATGTCAGCCTGGATGAATGTCGCTTGTACGCCGCTGTCAGAAGCCCACTGCTGTGCCTGGGTGACTGCGGCAGTACTGATATCGACGCCCGTTACCACTGCACCATGATTGGCCAGACTCAGCGTGTCGAGACCCGTGTTGCACATGAGGTGAATCAGCGAACAGCCCTGTACATCGCCGAGTAACGCGCGCTCTTCGGGGAACAATGAACTCCCGCCGGCACGCACAAAAGTCGGTACATCACGATGGTGGCTGGCATGCGCTGGGACGACCGCGTCCCATGAACGTTGATTTTGTTGACGTATGCTGCGTGCATCTGCCATGGTGAATTCCTCCACAACCTGCCGATGCGCCTCTTGTTGATACGATTATATGCGTTCTACAGATGTATCAGCATTACAAGCGCCTAGCGCATGCGTTGGCCACCGGTAGCGAGAAACTCAGCCAACGCACCGGCTGTGTGGTTCGACGGTGCGGTGCACGAGCGTTGATGGTGGACAAACATCCCGCAACCATTGCCATAGCGCGAATATGTTCGTGCTACCATACTGCACAGCAATCACCGCCTGCGAGGAACCCCATGACGACCATGATTATCGACATGTTTTCGGATATCGTATGCCCTTGGTGCATTATCGGCGGTGCCCGCCTCGAGCAGGCCATCGCCCAGCGCCCCGACATTACCTTTGAGCGGCATTGGCACCCGTACATGCTCAATCCCGACCAACAACCGGGCGTCGACTTCAAATCCTACATCGCCCAACGCTTCGGCGGCAACGCCCGTTCATCAGAGATGTTTGCCCAAGTGACCCAGGCTGCCGCAAGTGAGGGCATCACCTTCGACTTTGATTCGATTACCACCTCGCCCAATACGCGCGACGCACACCGGCTGATGATGATGGCAGAGGAGCTCGGCAAAACCTGGGAACTCGCGCCGTTCCTGTACTACGGCCATTTCCGCGACAGCCTCGATTTGAACGACCACGCAGTGCTGTGCGATTTGGCGGTGCAGGCCGGGTTGCCCAAGGCCGATGTCGAGGCGGTGCTCGCCAACGGCATGTACAACGACCATGTCGATGCCTCACTCGTCACGGCCCAACGCCTCAACATCACGGGCGTGCCGTTTTTTATCTTCAATCGAAAACTCGCGCTGTCAGGCGCGCAATCACCAGAGATTATGCTCCAAGCTATTGATCAAGCAATGAGTAGTTAGTAGATATCAGATATCAGATATCAGTTAGTAGTTAGTAGTTAGTAGTTAGTAGTTAGTAGTTAGTAGTTAGTAGTTAGTAGTTAGTAGTTAGTAGTTAG
>QWQY01000040.1 GCA_003670675.1 Chloroflexota bacterium | reverse complement strand
CCGTGTTGTGGAATGTCATTCTGGCGCGCCGTGACTATCTCCGCGACGCCATCGGGATTACACTTGCGGCCGAGGTCTTGCCGTTGTCATTGGCCAACGCGCGCTACGCACCGGGCTGGTTGCAGCCGGATGTGGTGTGGGTGAGTTAGACAGCGCAGCATAGGTTCATCGTATCGTGTGGTATTCCAACACGTGTTGTGCTGTTGTTAGACGAAAAGCAAACACCACCAATGCATTCCAAGTGAGGGGCATCGGTGGTGTTTTGCTGTTGGGTACAATCGACTCTCACGCAATCAGCGCATTCCACCAGCTCGCACACATTTCGACATCACTCTTGATGAGTCCGTGCTGCGCGTCTTGCCAGGCGATGCTGATTTGGGCACCGGCACCCTGGAGCGTTTCGTAGAGGCGTGTGCTTTCTGCGGTGCTGATGAGTTGGTCGTGATTGGCCGCGCTGAGCAACACCGCTTTGCCTGCCAATGATGGAACGACATCCGGCACATAGGTCAGTTGACTGCGCAACAACATGCCACCGCGCAAGGTGCGCGGCTGGGTCAAGAGCACTGCGTTGGCGATGTTGGCACCGTTGGAATAGCCGAGTGCATACACGTTATCTGCGGCAAAACCGTACTCCGTGGCAGCACTCGCCACAAACGACGCTAATTGCGCCGCGCGTGCTTGGACATCTGCGAGGTCGAACACCCCTTCGGCAAAGCGCCGGAAGAACCGTGGCATCCCACGTTCGCTGACATTGCCGCGCGGGCTTATGTAACCGCACCCTGGGGCGATGTGCTGCGCGAGCGGCAGCAAATCGTTTTCGTCCCCACCGGTACCGTGCAGCACCAAAATGGTCGGTAGGCCCGGCTCGGTAGGCGCGACATATCGATGCGTATAGAGATCGAGTGTCATCTCTGGTCCTTTTGCTTAGTGGTGTTCGCCGACATACTGCTCACCGACGGGGATAGCAATTTGTAGGTGATTCGCTGGCGGCGCCATCGGGCAGGTGGCAAACGGCGTGAACGCACACGGCGGCGACACGGCCTTGTTGAAATCGAGTGTCGTGACCCCGTTCACCGCAGCAGCTGCAAAGAGGAAGCGACCTGCGCCGTACGTCTCGTGGCCGCTTGTTTGGTCACGCAAGATGATAAACAACGACCCTTTGCCATCAATTGCTTCGAGCGTATGCTGCTGGCCATGGAGGCTGAACGTCACTGTGCCGGCTGATGGGGTGTCTTCGAAATACCCCAAAATGTTTTGGATCGAGATGGTGCGATTATTGGTCGCGGGTGTGAATGCCGCTTCGACGATGTATGCGGGGTCATGCGGGTACCAGACACGGCCGGTAAAATCACGGCGTGCTTGGCTGTCGTTGTCACGCAATCGAATCCCGATGCGTTCTTGACGCGTGACCACAAAAAAGCTCAGCTTGCCGTGCTCGATGGTGTCTGGGACATACTTGCCATCGCCATCGACCTGCAGAGGCCCAGCTGTAGGAGTCGTCCCGTTGACGGTGTACGCGACACCTGGTTCGCCGACGAAGGTCACCGTTCGGTCCGTGCGATAGAAGGTCCCGAGCTTCGCAGGGCATGACCCTGCAGGGAACACAATGTCGTTGCCTTCTGCAGACCCGACGGTGTTTGGCCCCTCAGCAAGCCAAAACAACCCCGCGACGGTCAGCCAACTATTGTCTGCCCGCAGGCTTTTTTCTTGTTCGTCGCGCCATGCTTGAACGGTCTGTGCAGTCATGATTGTTCCTATCTGCATAACTTCATAAACTTACTCAACTAACACACCTATTATGCCACAAAATGGACTGTGCTAGGATAGAATAACGATACCACACCGGTCACAACGAAAGAGGGGCATCGATGCCACCACGTGCCATTGTCGATACGCATCTCCATTTGTGGGACCCGTCACACTTCCGGATTTCTTGGCTCGACGGCAACACGACCCTCCACCACACGTTCCTTGCAGACGAATTCGCACAACACCGTGCAGGTGTCGATGTCGCCGCTTGCGTGTATCTCGAAGTCGCAGTCGATGCACCGTATAGTTACCTCGAAGCGGTGTACATCAATCAATTGGCACAGCAGATGCCGCAGATCCAAGGCATTGTGGCAGCAGCGCCCGTTGAATACGGCGAACAGGCGCGGGCATATTACGCAGCGCTACGAGCAATCGGCCCACGCATCAAAGGGGTGCGCAGACTCTTTCAAGGGGAGTCAGATCCAAACTATGCCACCCGCCCCAATGTCATCGCTGGGGTGCAGGCGCTCGCGGAGTATGATCTGAGCTTTGATATCTGTATCTTTCATCCACAGCTCCCTGCGGCCGTCGAACTGGTGCGGCAGTGTCCGAACGTGCAATTTATCCTCGATCATATTGGTAAGCCGGACATAAAAGGCGGCCAACTGCAGCCATGGATGCGTGACATAGAAGCACTCGCGGCCCTCCCAAATGTCGTCTGTAAGCTCAGTGGGATGACGACAGAAGCAGATCATCAGCACTGGACCATCGACGATCTGCGCCCTTATAGTGACCATGTTTTTGCGGTTTTTGGTGAGGATCGTGTGTTGTTCGGTGGAGATTGGCCGGTGTCGCTCCAATCCACGACGTATCGTGCCTGGGTCGACACGGTCGAGTCGTTGATCAGCCACCACGCATCGGGCGCACAGCGCAAGTTCTGGTCCGAAAATGCTCGCCGGGTGTATCGCTTGGGGTAACTTGCTGCACACAGACGCCCCACGGCGTACCGTGGGGCGTCTGTACTCGTGGCAAGCTATTTCTTGAGGGTGGGGCGGTTCAACCCGAGGGGAGCGACTTCGGCTGGTGTGCGCATCTCGACCGCTGCTTGCGCGAGATACTTGCCCACCATGATGCCGAACGGCATGCCGGATCCGCAGAATCCACCGGCTGCCCAGACACCAGGCATGTCGGGCATTGCATCGACGACTGGCACATAGTCAGGGGTAAATCCCATCAGGCCAGCCCAACGACGCGTGATGGGCAGATCTTGGAGGGCCGGGAACAATCGCGGGAGCACCGTGTCGAGGGCATTTTGTACTTCATCGGTGATGCCGATATCGTACAAGTTTTCATCACGATTCGTCGCCGCAGCCCGCATGCCGCCGAGGACGATAGATCCGTCGAGCGTTTGTTGCCAATACTCGCCCGTCGGGGTCAAATCCGTACCCATTCCTTGGGCAAAGACTGGTTTGGTTGGTGCGGTATTGAGGATTTGGCCGCGCACAGGTGTGATGATGCCATGGAGCGCTGGGGCAATCTGGCGGCTCCAGGCGTTCAAGCCGAGCACAACGGATTGTGTCTGGATGGTGCCTTTATCGGTGACGACCACCGGGTGACCATCCCGTTGTTCGATGCGTTCGACCGTTGCAATGCACAGTTTTGCGCCGTGTCGGACGGCAGCGTCGACAATCCCGCGGACCAAGCGACCCGAGTGGATTAATGCATGACCAGGGAAGTACGCAGCACCGACGATTTCTTCACCGAGCGGGGTGTTGACCATACTCTGGAGGGCAGCGCGATCGAGTAACTCACCCGCGTAGCCATCTGCATTGCGGGCAGCGATGCTGGCTGCTGCTTCGGCGTGATCTTGGGCTGAGATAGACAAGTTGAGGGTGCCGGGTTCACGGTAGTGGGCATCGATGCCTTCTGAGGCAATGAGTTCGCGGGCCAACCGTGCATTAAGGAGGGTCAGTTCGTGGATATGTTGGGCTGCTTTTTTGCCCAACCGTTGCATCGACCCGTTATATCCTTCTGCAGCGCCGGTGCCGATGAATCCACCGTTGCGACCGGTCGCGCCGTGAGCGGGATGCATTCGTTCAATTAAAACGACATCGTGTCCTTGTTTAGCAAGATAATACGCGGTTGCCGAACCGACGATACCGCCGCCGACAACAACATGCGCCGCTCGTGCGGGCAGTTGTACCGATGGTGCGTTGAGGTCCCATGTCTCTTGCCAGTACGATCGATTGCCCACTAGTGAACGGTCGACGGTCATACAAACTCCTTTGTTGTGTCGCAGAGTCAGGCATACCAACCAGTGAATTGACACCTACAACGCAGACACCTATGATAACAAGGTAACGGGTGAAAACGTCGTTATTGCCAGCCCTCTGATTGCGCCATCATAGCACAAACCGTATCAAATCCCCCATGAGTTCTACCTAGAAGGTCAAATCTGTGCACGTTACTCCACACAAGCTGTTGCGCAAAACGCTTCTTCTCGCGTGTTTTCTGTTTGTTTTGAGCGCATGTGGCAGCGAGGCCATTGCACTGCGTGGCGTTGTACGTGATGCCTACACGGACGCTCCTATTCCCTCTGCGGTCGTCCAAATTGGTTCGTCCAAGTCCATGTCTAGCGCTGATGGGTCCTATAGTGTTGACCAGTGGCTGCGGCGACAAACATTGTCGGTGAGCATGAGTGATTACGAGACGTACGAGCTCGATTTGAGCAAGCGGACGTTTCCACAGACGTTGACCGCTGTAGATACTGTTGTTGATGTTGTACTGCGGCCGAATGTCATACGCGGGGTGGTCACCGATGCATGGTCGAATCAACCACTTGCAGGGGTCTTGGTCCAAGCAGGAACGACGATCTCGACAACAACTGGTGTAGACGGTGCGTACGTTATCACGGAAGTCCCCGAGGCATTTGCGTTGCAAGTACAGTTCCCTGACTACGTTTCGCAATCTGTTTCGGTCGAAAAGAAGACCACTGCAAATATATCGCTCATTAGTAGCACATTGACGGGTACCGTCAAAGATCAATACTCCGGTCAAGCACTCGCTGGTGTGAAAGTAACTGCGGGTGATGTGACCGTGAACTCGGACGCATCTGGTGCATTCGTCCTCAAGAACATTACTGCACGGGCAGCGGTGACGTATGAACTCGACGGCTACGCAAAGGAGTCCGTCGATGCGTCTACCAAAGCGTCGCTCGAAGTCTCCTTGCGCCCCGACATCCTTAAAGGTTCACTCGTTGATGCAGCCACCGAAAAACCGGTCCGCCACGCGACCATCATCGCCACTGAAGCACTGAACAAGTCTGCATTGGCTACTGTCCGGATAGACAACGCCGACGGTTCATTTACGCTCAAAGGCTTGCCTGCAACGGGATTCGTCCAAGTTCTTGCACCGGGCTATCGCAAATTAATCGTGCCAATCAAGCAGGGCGAAATCCCAGCGGTCATGAAGCTCGAGCCGTTCCAAGCAAAAGCGGTGTACATCACCGCAGCAGTGGCGTCGAATCCCCGTTTGGTAACGAAATTTTTCGATTCGATAGACAATACCGAACTAAATGCCATTGTGATCGACCTCAAATCCGATTTGCGCGATGACCTCGGACTTATTTACTACGATTCGCAAGTGCCGATTGTCAAAGAACTCGGGACAGCACGTCCGTACTACGACATCGAGGCCATTCTCGCCGAAGCAAAAAAGCGCAACATCTATACCATTGCCCGGGTACACATATTCAGCCATGACAATATTTTGGCCGAAGCCAAACCCGATTGGGCTGCGCGTGACCGCATCAAAGGTGGTATTTTCTACGACTACCCGACTTCGACCATCAAATACGCATGGTTGGATCCGTTCAACGAAAACGTATGGGACTACAATATTGCCTTGTCCGTCGAAGCAGCATCCTATGGGTTCGACGAGATTAACTTCGATTACATCCGTTTTCCATCGCTGGAGTTTGGCCCATCTGACGGCGAACGACTGGCGTTTTCAAAAGAGACCCCCAACGCAGAGATTCGCTACGAGACCATCAAAAATGTGCTGAACAGGGCGCATCCCGCCATCAATGCAGCAGGTGCATTTTTGTCCGTTGATGTATTCGGATTTACCACCGAAGGGCCAATCGACATCATTGGTCAGAGCATTCCCATCATGGCCGAAACGACCGATTATATTAGCCCGATGGTGTATCCATCGCACTACGGTGCCGGCTATCTCGGCTTCGATAATCCGGCTAGTCACCCCTACGATGTGATTTTGCGCACCATGCAGATGGGTATGAAGCAAATCCCAGACTCGCGCGCCCGGTTACGACCATGGCTGCAAGACTTTACGCTCGTCTGGGTGCCAGACGATCAAATTGTGCAATACGGTGAACAAGAGCTCCGGGATCAAATCCGTGCTGTTGCTGACTCGGGCACCGAAGCCGGCTGGCTGTTGTATAGCTCGGACAATACGTACACGTATAGTGCATTAGGGCGCTAACACCCCGAGGATTGGCACATGAATACCGCCCCGTCGCGTCACACACGGATCATCATAGCCCGATGGGCGGGCATTTTCACCGCGGCGCTGTTGCTGTACATGCAACAGCGCCCGGTCGCATTGTGGTGGGTATGGCTGGTTGCCGTGGCATTGACCGTCGTCGTAACGGTGGCTATCCAACCGATTACTCGTGTGGTGCTCCGCCATCCACTCCTGATTGGCATTGACCTCGTCACGATTGCAGGAATGATTGCGTTGACCGGAGGATGGACGAGTCCGTTCGTGCCCTTGCTATCTGCCGTCATGATGCTCCCAGCAATGCTGTATGGTATGCGCGGCGCCGTATTGGCCGGTCTGTTTGCAGGACTGTTTACGGCAGTGATGCTCGTGCTCCGTGGTAGTTGGCAAACGGATCTCGCTGTGCACTGGGGGCAGCAAGTAGCCGTGTTGACAGCTCCTTTGATCGTTGGTGTCGTATTTGTCGGGCTTGGGGCTCGTACACGCGCGACTCCTTCTGTGCACCC
The DNA here is from genome assembly GCA_003670675.1 of Chloroflexota bacterium. Lineage (GTDB taxonomy): Bacteria > Chloroflexota > Chloroflexia > Chloroflexales > Roseiflexaceae > UBA965. The sequence continues at coordinate 5,145 of QWQY01000040.1, read as the reverse complement.
ACAACGGCTCTTATCACCGATCGCCCGTGGCTCAGATTGGATTAGTGGGATTGTTCGTCGCGCTGCTCCACAGCTACCGCGTGTACTTGACACGTTGCGAAGCGACCGAAGCAGTACACCTGCTGCCCCGCACTCACAGACCGAGGCATTGCGTATCGCCTTGTATGCCCCTGCAACTGATGAACTCCCCTTGTTAGAACATATTCGCACCTTGACGACGGTGTTTGCTCAAACAACGAACATTCCCGTGCGCTGTGTGGTGCTCGGCCGGCCGAAGCCAATCCCGTACATCCATGCCGACACGATTCGACGCATAGTGATTGAATCACTCATCAATGTCGAGCAGCATGCGAATGCACGAAGCGCATCAGTGTTGATCCGCTTCGATACGCGCACGGTGACCGTTGTCATCCAAGACGACGGAGCAGGACTGCCCGATACTGGGATCCGCCGGGCGGGACTACATTCGCTCCAAATGCTCATCTATCGCGTGGCGGAGGTCGGTGGAAGACTCGATGTGTTCGCGACTTCCGCGGGCGGCGTTGCAGTCAGAGCAAAATACCCACTTTCGACTGAGGAAGTAATCGTATGACAAGATTCGTTTTGCATCGCGTACTCCTCTTTGCTGTCGTTGGGATGGTTGGGTATGGGATGTCACGCCCACCCGAACAAGAATCCATCTGGCTCTGGTGTATTTGGCTTGCCTGCATTCCTGCAGGGTATCTGGCGTTTGCCGAAATCCCCTTGCGCTTGCAGGTGAATGCCGTCCAACGCTCACTCCAGGCATTGACCGTGATTATGGGTTTGGGCTTTGGGATGCTTTCTCTCGAACTGCTTCGGCAGCAAGTGGTGTGGTCGCAGTACCTTGCTGATTCGGTAGCGGTCAACGCCGATACTGGCGAAACATCCAGCAATGTACGGCATGTGATGGCTGCAAATCGTGTCCATCGTGGCAGTATGCGCGATCGTGACGGGACTATCATCGTCGATAGTGTTGTCGCCCCAGATGGCCGAACCGCACGGACATACCCCGTCGAGATCCCTGCTGCGTTTGCACCCATCGTCGGTTTTGTCAATCCACGGTATGGGGTGTCGGGGATTGAAGCAACGTACGCGGACTATTTATCGGGTTCACGCAACCCGCTCGGTCAAGTGTTTCGCATGTTTCGTGACGACGCGGTGCGTGGTGATGATGTCGTGCTGACCATCGATGCAGGCCTGCAGCAGGCCGTCTATCAGTATTTGGGCAATCGGGTGGGATCTGTGGTGGTGCTCAATCCGCGCACCGGAGCAGTGCTCGCAATGGCGAGTACGCCGAGTTTTGACCCGCGTACATTGACCCCCGACATCAACGCGGATCGCTCAGCGGATCAGACCCGGCTCGACGCAGCGTGGCAACGACTCTTGCAAAGCGACGCCAACCAACCACTCCTCAACCGCGCGTTGCAAGGGCGCTACCCACCCGGCTCTACCTTCAAAATCGTCACCGCAGCCGCTGCACTTGAGCATGCGGGTATCGCACAACCAGACGATATCACTTGCCCCGAGACGTTTCAGAGCGAACCAGGGGCCCCCCCTGTGGTGAACGCGGTACCTAATCTCGCCGCCCAGACGGGCAATCCGGCCAGTATGCGCAGTATCGTGGCTTTTTCGTGTAACACCGCATTTGCACAATATGCCTTACGGCTCGGGACGTCACGATTTGTTGCCAGCGCCGAACGGTTTGGGTTTGTTACTCCCCAGAAACAGCGCGCAGCGGTAACAGTCACCGATTTGCAGACGGTGAGTAGTCTCTTGTATGTCGATGAGGGGTTTCTCGACAAACCAGCAGCAATTGCTGACACGGGTTTTGGCCAAGGCCAACTCTTGGTGACGCCACTTCAGATGGCGCTCGTCGCTGCAACAGTGGCAAACGACGGCGTGCTCATGCAACCATATCTTGTCGAGCGGGTGGTCAACCAACAAAATGCTGCCTTGTACAGTCACATCACACGTCCCGTGCGGCGTGCGGTGAGTAGCCTCAATGCAGTCCGTCTACGCGATGCCATGCGCTATGCGGTCACTGATGGGTTTGGGACAGCCGCACAATATCAAAACAGCATCAGCGTGGCTGGCAAATCCGGTACCGCCGAGAACCCGACTGGGGTTCCGCATGCGTGGTTTATCGCGTATGCACCCGCCGATAATCCGCGCTACGCCGTTGCGGTCATGCTCGAATATGGCGGCGAAGGTTCGACCGCTGGTGCTACTTTGGCAGGTCAAGTCCTGGCGGCTGCTGCACAGACAATCGATCCCTAAAACCATCCTACAAACAACAACCCCATGCATGCGTTCACCGCGTGCATGGGGTACGTGTGTTGATGGACAACATTAGAGACGAATTTCGCGGCCTTCTGCGCTCGAGCGATAGCAGGCATCGATGACTTGGGTACGGCGCAGACCGTCTTCTGCGGAGGGTACTGCAGGGGCGCCGTCGAGTACTGCACGCACGAAATTGTCAATCACTTGTCCATGCCCGCCGCCGTCAGGAATTTTTGGGTGCAAATCGACGGGCGTACCGTCTTTTTCGTCATAGAAAATCCGCACCGTATCGACATTGCGGTAGTTGACGACTTTGAGTTCTGCGCCGCCCTCCGTGCCATACAGCACGAGCCCAAAATCATCGCCGTTAGGACCGTGTGTAGCCCAGCTGGTCTCGAGTTGGACCGTTGCGCCGCCCTGAAGCCGAATCATCGCCGTGGCCAAATCTTCGACCTCGTATGATGCGCTCGCACCTGTACGGACACTGTTCATGCCTTTTTGACCGCGCGGACCAAACTCGGCATACGTGGCTGCATTGACCGAAACAGGCGTTGGTTCGCCCATCAAGAACATCGTGATGTCGAGCATATGGACGCCCAAGTCAATCAGCGGCCCACCCCCAGCCATCCCCTTATTGACGAACCAGCTGTTGATCCCCGGGATCCCAGCACGGCGCATCCAGTATGCTTTGGCGTAGTAAATGCGCCCAAGCCGGCCGCTGTCGATTTGTTGCTTGATGTACTGCACATCGCTACGCTGCCGATGATTGAAGCTGATCATCAGGATTTTGCCAGCAGATTTGGCGGCCGCCAGCATTTCTTCACCTTCGACTGGTGTCCGTGCCAGCGGCTTTTCGACCAACACGTGTTTGCCGGCTTTGAGGGCTGCGATGGTGACTTCGTGGTGGAGCCCATTGGGTACGCATATACTCACTGCATCAATATCAGGTTGCGCGAGCAGTTCAGCGTATTCGCCGTATGTGCGTGCGCCGTACGTGGCAGCCAGGGTTTGCACGCGCGCATCGAGGCCGGCTATTGCTGCAATCTGGACACGAGATTGCTTTGCGTACCCTTCGGCGTGCGATTTGCCGATGCCGGCACCGATGATGCCGACGCGGAGTGGGGTGTTACTCATGGGAGAATCCTTTTGTTGGCCGAGAGGCAGTATGTTGCTACGAAGTACGGATGTCTTCGATGGTTGATGGGTCGCTGACGTGGTCGATGAACAACACCCCATTGAGGTGATCCACCTCGTGTTGAATAGCCCGCGCAAGCAAGCCAGTGGCCCGCCGGATGCGCAAATTGCGGCCCTTCAGATCACGATATTCACAGGTCACCCACGATAGCCGTTTGACATGCGCATACCGTCCGGGCAAGCTCAAACACCCTTCGGTGGCGTTTATGGTTGATTCACTGGTTTGGGTAATCACCGGGTCAATCATCGCATACGTCTGTTCCGGCTCCAGCTCGACATAACTACCGTCTTTTCGTTTTTCGGAGCGGGCCGGGATGCGGATGACGACCAGTCGCTGTGTCACGCCGACTTGCGGTGCGGCAAGTCCGACCCCTTCGACGGCATCCATGGTCTCGAACATATCATCGACGAGCGTCGTGAGGTGTCCCTTGGTGAGGGTCACCGGCGTACATACTTGACGTAAGATGGAGAGATCGTCGGAGTTTTCGATGGACAAGATTCGCCGTACCGTCATCACAGAAGTCCTTCAACAGTATTTCATCGACTCTATCATACCACTTTGGATTCAAACAGGTGACTTTCACGGCACGTCATGCGTTTGTACACGCCTCACCGTGCGTTCCGCAAAAGTGGAGTAATTGTCGCCCTGAGGAGCTGCTCAGCGGTCAAGCCGCTGGCCATTGTGCGATCGGAAGACAACAGGATACCCTCTACAACCACACCAATAATGTCGCACAGCTCGCGCGGTGTTCTCCCTGGGAGGACCCTGTCATCCAAGAGTTTCAGGAGTTCTTCTTCCCACCAATCAATAAACGCGTCGACCTGCGTTGCAACGTGTGGATCGAGACCTGCAAGATATGCAGCCACGAGCTGGAGCCACACTCTCCGATGGTGCGCACTCACGGACCATTCCATAAAGGCCCAGAGCTTATCGTGACTGTCTTGTATGTACAGCATCGCTTGCACCTTGCTCTGTGCAAAAGACGTCGTGAGCGCTGCTTCGAGCAGGTGCTCCCGGGTAGGAAAGTAGTGCGTAATGACCGTTGTTGATCGACCTATTTCTTCAGCGACTCTGCGCACCGTTACGTCTTTGATTCCACCTGTTTCGATGATGCGTAACGTTACTTCGATTACCTGTTCGGGCATCCCCATGGGTGTTTGCTCCTCTGTCGTCGATTGACAAGTATACAACATCTGTTGTACGATTGGAATATACAACAAGTGTTGTATAACAAATGTTGCATATTTCGGGAGGAGTAGTTCCTATGCAATCTGCATTCCGGAACAATCTCTACTTCGCATCGAGTAGAGCATTGATCAAGGCACTAGAATGGGTTGGAGACCCGTTCCTTTTTCTACAGTTAGGAGGCGTGAAGCGACTCATGTAGCGACTTGTGTAAGAAAGCCATTTTGTTATTCGTTGGCGGATTCAGCGCTTGTAGGGAGCGCACTTTTTCGTCAGGTTTCGAGAGTTGATGTGTACCGGTTCCAGCCAGAAATGACGGATAATTATCGTAGTGGTCGTTGTATCTCGTGATGTATTGGCTGGTGAATCAGCCACATTGGACAAACACACATGCTGAAACGACATGGCAACTTCAGTACGGGTTCGTTGTGGCCTCCGTTGTCTCCCACATGTAGCAAGGGTTT
>QWQY01000004.1 GCA_003670675.1 Chloroflexota bacterium | reverse complement strand
CCGCCTACCGATGGGCGCTTCGGTGCAAATTGGTCACTCTGGTTGCTCACTGGGATTGTCATGCTGTGGGTAGCCGTCGTTCTACCGATCTTCCAAAAAACCCAACCGACCACAGACAAACGATACACGCGCATCGTCGGCTGGTTGAGCTTCGTCTCTGAGGCGGCGAGTCTTGTTACCATTTTCTTCACGCAGAGCCGTGGACCATGGATCGGCGGGGCTGTCGGCATCGTGTTCTTTGTGACGGTGTTATTGCTCGATATTCGTCGCCGCAACGGTCGCTCTGCGCGACTCGCCACCCGACTGTTCGTTGCGCAGTGGAGCATGGTGGGGCTGTTGCTGGGGTTTCTGCTCTTGTTCAATTTTAGTCAGGCACCAATATTTACTGAACTGCGCACCGTGCCGTATATCGGTCGCATGGGCAAGCTCTTCGATGTCAGCGCTGGCACGACGGGTGATGTCCGGATGAAAATCTGGTTCGGTGATGAATTCGGTAAAGGCACCATCGGTCTAATTACCGCTGATCCGCTCCGTACCATCATCGGCTGGGGTCCCGAGAGCATGTTTGTCGCCTACAACGCATTTTATCCGCCGTCACTCGCCAATATCGAATCACGTAGCGCCTCGCCCGATCGCTCGCACGAGGCGTTCCTCGACGAGTTGGTCAACAAGGGCCTGCTCGGATTGGTCAGTTACCTCGCACTCATCAGTGGCGCACTGCTCTATGGGTTCAGACTGCTCAAACAACCAAACAGCGCACCACATCGGTTCCTCGTCATTGCAGCAATGAGCACCATCGTCGCCCACAATGTCGAAGGGCTGACGGGCATTCCCGTTGTGACCTCGCTGATGATGCAGTGGGTGTCGATCGGCGTATTGTTTGTGGTCGGCCGTTTTGCGACCGAATCATCGCCGCAGATTGAGCAAACCACATCGAGCGAGGCAGTCGCACTCCCGCTCGCCAAACCACCCCAGACAGGGCGCAGACGAGTGCCTGCGCAACCACAGAAGCCCGTTGTATCAAGCCGACAACCGTTGGTAACCGACTATCTCATCTACGCAGCGGTCCTGGCAGCAGGCGCATACGGGGCGTGGTCGTACAACCTCGATAACGCGTTGGCAGACATGCGCTTCCAGCAAGGAACCAGCTACGCCGACGCCGCGACGAATTCCGGCAATACCGACCAACAAATCATCGGGCTGTCGTACTTCCTCGATGCGATGCGCATGGAACCAAGCCAGGATTACTATTACCTCAGTGCGGGACGTTCTCTGCTGAACCTCGCCGATGCCAAACGTCGGATCGGCGGCAACCGCATCGATTCACAAGAGACGTCATTGCATGAACTGCTTTCCAAAGAATCCGCAATCGACATCAAAGACTACCTCGAACCACGTTCCACCCGTGATATTGTCCACCTGGCCGAACAAGCGCTGTTAGAAGCGCATAGCCTCAACCAGTACAACAAAGACCACTTCGCGAATCTCGCACGCCTCTATACGTTTTGGTACAACCGCGTCGAACAGACCCCCGAGGTCGAAGCAGCCATCATGACATGGTTCGAAAAAGGTGTCTCCAACGCACCCAACGACGTCAGCATCCTCAACGAGTACATCGGTGCACTCATCGCCCGGGCAAACAGACTCCGCGATACCAACCCGTCTGAAGCAGCATTAACGCGAGAACGAGCACACGCAGCCCTCGAGCGCTCACAAATGCTCGATCCCGCATATGCCAACACTGCGATTCGCGTAGCCGATCTCACCTATGCAGACGGTCGCTACAGCGAAGCACTGCCACTCTACGCAGCAATCATCCAAAAAGACCCACATGCGCTCGATAGTCAAATCTCGACCATTGTGGATGAACTGGCAGGATCACCTGCCTTACTCACACAACTGCGCACCGCCTATATGGCTACGCCCTACCAGAACGATCGTCTGCTCCTCTCGATCCTTGGTCTCATCGCGAGTCGTGAACGCAACTACCCAGAGGCCATTTCGGCCTTCGGTCAGCTGGTAGCGATCCAACCGGACAGCATCGAGGCGCTCCAGAACTACACCATCGTGCTCAGCAACGGTCTTGAATACGAGAACGCATCGATACAAGCACAGAACCTCGTAGCCCTTGCGTCAGCCCAGCAACTACCAGCCGAGACCGTCGCACTCTATCAGCAGCTCGCAGACTACTTGGTCGCCAATATACCGTAGCATCGCAGGCACACAAAAAGCCCCCTCGGTCGCACTGAGCGCGACCGAGGGGGCTTCGAATGACTTATTTGACCTGTGACTTCAGGGTGCTGCTTGCGCTGAACCCTGGGGTCTTGGTTGCTGGGATTTTGATCTTGGCACCCGTCTGTGGGTTCACGCCTTCGCGTGCTTGGCGCTGGCGTACTTCAAACGTACCGAAACCGGTCAACGTGACCTTTTCGCCGCTCTTGAGCTGCTCAGCAATGACTTCCAACGCTGCATCGATAATTTCTTTGGTGTCCTTCTGGGACATCTCTGCCTTCTCGGCCACAGCTTTGACGAAATCTGTCTTCTGCATTGTTTCTTCCTTCACTACGTACGCAAATACCATGTTTAGATATATCGCATTTTGCAATCGCTGTCAAGCATTTTCAGCGCAGATCACAAAAGTGTAAATGTAATATTGTTTCTCAAAAGATGGTTTCTTTTTCAAAGGTTTTTCACAGATTAACTTGAAAATTTAGTGTACGTAACCAATCGTTAGAAAAGTGATTCGCTGTCCTTGCACTCGATCTGTCAACAGCATAGTTCATGCAACGCCAATAGGATGCCAATTATGAGAACCACCAGCAAGACATCGTCTCACACAGTGGCTCATCGCAGCAAATATCCTGGTACTCATCGACACCAGATTATTTAGAAAACCGGTCACTGGAACACAAAAATGGTATCCACATGGATTTTTCAGATACTCGTTGATTTTTACAGATGCTAATGCAGAATACGCCATACTATAGATTTAGACTCAATTGCCGAACAATACACTCCTCACCGAGGTCTACAACATATACGGAGAAATATATTTTACACTGTATAAACAGTCTGCTGTCAAATCATCAAAAAAATACAGTGTATATTTTGTTAAAAATCAAGAAGAAACACATATGATTAAGTACAATCCGATACTGCAAGAATATCCGTCGAAACCAGCGGAACCGATCAAAGAAAGCACACAAGTATTCATCAATACGTAGTATACAGCATTACAAAGGGAAATGCACATCTGGAGCCCGAGTAGTTTAGAACACCTTTTCGACCACAAAAAACGGCATATTACACCAGGAGAAAGTGTGTATATCACACCAATTGTTCACCTACCTGTAATACCATTTAGTAGGACACTTGATGGCTATACAAACCAGAATACGTAATGCATCTCACCAGCAAAGAAAACGAAAGAATGCCGTTACAGACAATTTTCGGCCTCTTTTTCTATCCACACCACACAGATGAACCTGCTCCCTCTTCCAAAATGTTTGCATGCAAAGTTAACATTTTGTCCACAAAGGGATAACAAAACAGGGTACCGCTCTGCGATACCCTGCAACACGCTGAGGCGTTGATCCGTGGCGTTTAGTTACCGTCGATATATATGGCTTTCTCTTGCGAAAAGAACTCCACCGCTCCTTTGCCCATCTCGCGGAACATACCAGACCCACTATTCTTGAATCCACCGAACGGAGCCTGGATCGAAACGCCAGCAGTCGGTTGATTTACCTTGAGCATACCTGCCTCGGCTTGGTCGGCGAACCGAATCGCCTGGCGCAGGTCATTCGTCACAATCGTGGCAGACAACCCGTACGCAATGTCGTTCGACAGTGCGAGTGCTTCGTTCATATCAGCCGCCTGCAAGATACCAATCACGGGCCCGAACACCTCTTCTTGGGCGATCCGCATCTGTGCAGTCACACCAGTGACAACCGTCGGGCGGACAAAGTAGCCTTGAGCAGCTACTTCGTTTCCACCAACCGACACCTGCGCACCTTGTTCGGCAGCAAGTGCAACAAAGTCGTTGTCGATATCGCGTTGCGCTGCGCTCACAGCCGGTCCCATCTGCACGCCGTCGACCAAACCAGGGCCAACAACGATCTTTTGGGCAGCCGCAATCAGTCTGCGCGAGAACTCATCTACGATGCTCCGGTCAACGATGACCCGACTCGTGGCGGTACAGGCCTGACCCGTCAACCCATAGCCGCCACGCACAACGATGTTGACTGCTTTATCGAGGTCAGCATCTGCAGCGACGATCACGGGATTTTTGCCGCCCATCTCGAGGTGCGTGCGCGTCAACCGCAATGCAGTTTTTTGGTAGAGGGCGTGTCCAACGGCATACGATCCGGTGAACGATACCGCCTTGATGCGAGGATCCGTCGCCAGTTGTTCACCAATGACCGCACCACTCCCGGTGACACAGTTGACCACACCAGCAGGCACACCGGCCTCGTGCAGTGCACCCATCAAACGCAACGCCATAAGTGGCGTGGCGGAGGCGGGTTTGAGTACAACGGTGTTTCCCATCACCAGTGCAGGCGCCATCTTCCATACCGGGATCGACAACGGGAAGTTCCACGGCGTGATAATCGCGACCGCACCCAACGGCACGCGTTTACTGTAGAGCAGGGTGTTAGTCGTGTCTGCGGGCAACACATCGCCGCCGACGCGCCATGCTTCGCCTGCGAAGTAGCGGAAGACCTCGACGGCGCGGACGACTTCCATCCGGGCCTCGGTGCGCGTCTTGCCTTCTTCGCGGGTCAACTCGGCAGCCCATGCATCGATTTGCCCTTCGATGATGTTGGCCACCTTGTAAAGGATCCGGCCACGCTCTGGTGCTGGCCGACCGGCCCATGCCCCATATGCTGCCTGTGCTGCGGCGATTGCTTGATCGACGTCTGCAGCCGCAGACCGCGGCGCATAGCCAACGATGTCGTTGGTATCGGCTGGGTTGCGGATCTCGGTGTACTGGTCGCCGGTGGGGGCTACCCATTCACCGCCGATGAAGTTTTTGTGCTTTTCCATGTCGTCCTCGTCTCGTCCTGATAGGCCTTAGGGTCGGTAGTCCGGGTTGTCGTAGACGATCAGCGTTGCATCGTTGCCGAGTAATTCGTCATGCAGGTAGTCACGAATGATGCCGCGCACCACATAGCCGTTTTTCAGCTGTGGCGTGAGCGTCGGATCCTTGAGTTCACCGCGCGACACTTTGGCGGCATACTCTTCGAGCGACATCTGGTCTTTGTGGAACCGGTATCCAGGCACCATCCCACCACCGACCATCCCGCGGAGGTTGAGCTGTTTGATGAGATCGCGGCGCGCCTGATACAGCAACGAAGCCAACCCCTTTTGCCGGAAATCCGGGTGCGTACTCATGTCGGCGCCGTACAGCCACTCGCCGGTCGGTTCGTGCGTCGTAAAGAATCCCCCCGCAATCACATCGTCGAACGCGTGCTGGCTGTGTTCGAAGTCGACGTGCTGTCGCAACGTCGAACTCATGGCTACGGGCCGACCCTCGTACAAGGCGACGTGTTGTCCTGCCGGAAAAATGCGCAGGTGGCTCTCGAGGTGTGGCCGTCGCAGCAAATGCGACGGATCCAGCGTGGGGTAACACAGCCGCTGTATTTCTTCGAGTACGTCGATGTGTTCGTGCGCCGTGTTGACGACGGTGAATTGCATAGTGCTCCTAGAGTGACTTCATTGCGGCTTCGAGCACATCCAAGCCTTCTTGGAGCTGTTCGTCGGTGATGACCAAGGGCATCAACAAACGGATACAGTTCGTGTACAACCCGGCACGCATCGTAATGACACCGTGCTGCAAGCAATAGGCTGATACTTTGGCGACCGCATCGGGATCCGGCACACGGGTGGAGCGATCCTTGACGAACTCGATTGCTATCATGCCACCCAACCCACGCACATCACCGATGCCAGGGAACTGTTTGGTCCACTGTTCACCGCGGGCGCGGATCTGCCCACCAATCGATGTCGCCCGCTCGAGCAAGTTACCGTCTTGGAACTGGTTCAGCACTTCGAGCGCCGCAGCACAGGCGAGCGGGTTACCGCCGTACGTACCACCCATACCACCGAGGTGGACACTGTCCATTAGGTGTGCGCGGCCCGTCACGGCAGCCAACGGCATACCGGCAGCAATCGACTTGGCCGTCACGATAATATCGGGCTCGACCCCCATCTGCTCCATGGCAAACAGTGTGCCGGTACGCCCAAAGCCACACTGCACTTCGTCAGCAATCAGGACAATACCATGCTTGTCGCACAGCGCCCGGAGGCGCTTCATGTAGCTCGGTGGCACAGGGATGAAGCCGCCTTCACCCTGGACAGGCTCGATGATGATGGCAGCAACGGCCGAAGGCTCGACGTGCGTCAGCAGCATCTTTTCGAGTTGATCCGCACATGCCCCGCTACACGCATTGGTACACATGGCGCACTGATATTCGTAGGGGAACGGTGCACGATAAACGTCAGGGAAGAACGGTCCCAGGTTCTTTTTGAACGCGGTCTTGGACGTCAACGACAATGTCATCAATGTGCGCCCGTGGTACCCACCCTCAAATGCAATGATGGCAGTGCGGCCGGTGGCATATTTCGCAATCTTGATGGCGTTTTCGACGGCTTCGGCGCCGCTGTTGGCCAAAATCGTTTTGTTGGGGCCGGTGATCGGCACAGCCTCGTTGAGGCGTTCACAAAGGGCGACATAGCTCTCGTAGGTACCGACAAGGGCCGAGAAGTGCAGAAGCTTTTGGGCCTGGTCAGTAATAGCATTGACAATCTCGGGCATGGCATGACCGGCGTTGAGCACGCCGATACCGCCGACGAAGTCGATGAAGGTATTTCCGTCGACGTCGGTGACCAGCGCACCCTTGGCGCTTTCAATTGCAATGGGGTGTGCTTTGTACAAACCGCTGGGGACCGCAGCCTCACGGCGCGCCACGACTTCTTTTGATTTGGGGCCTGGGATTGCCGTTTTCAAATTAATGCTCGGAGCCATCGCTCTGCCTTCTTTCTCGTACAACAACTGCGGTACCACAATCCTACCACTGTTCGTCGTGTGACTCTAGCTGCCGCCCAACTGTTCTGCGTATTGCAGGCGATAGAGGCGCGCATAAAAACCGTTACGGGCGAGGAGTTCTTCGTGTGAGCCGTCTTCGACGAGTTCACCGCGGTGCAACACCAAGATCCGATCGACATTGCGAATGGTCGATAAGCGGTGGGCAATGACAATCGACGTCCGTCCTTTGAGCAAGCGCTGCACGGCTTTCTGCATGACCACCTCGGTCTCGGTATCGACACTGGATGTCGCCTCGTCGAGGATGAGCAGCACATCCGGGTTGAACGCCATGGCACGAGCAAACGCCAGCAACTGGCGCTGACCAACCGAAAGATTCGACCCACGCTCACGGACCTCGTACTGGTAGGTACCGGGGAGATGATCGATGAATGTCGCTGCACCCGAAATTTCGGCAGCCCATTGCACACGCTCATCGGTAATGGTCTCGTCGTGCAGGCGGATGTTCTGTAAAATCGTCCCACTGAAGCAGGTCGGGTCCTGCGGCACCGCACCGACGTGCATGCGCAACACGTGTTGCGGCACCGAACGGATGTCCACGCCGTCGAGCAAGATTGCACCGGACTGAATATCATAAAAACGTGCCATCAGGCTCACCAACGAGGTTTTGCCTGCACCAGTCGCACCGACCACCGCAACCGATTGACCAGCCGGGATGGTAAACGATACTCCCTTAAGGACCGGCTCATCCGGGTTGTAGCCAAAGATGACGTTGTCGAAGACGATTTCGCCGCGCACTGGGCTCGCCAGCGCGACGGGTTGTTCTGGGTCGCGGATCCCCTCGGGCGTGTCGAGCACCCCAAAGATACGCTCCGACGACGCCATCGCACTCTGGAGCGTGTTGTAGCGCTCTGCCAATTGTCGGATCGGCCCAAATGCCTGCTCGTTGTAGAGCGTAAATGCCACCAACAAGCCAATCGACGCGTATTCGGCAAACACCAATTGGCTACCGAGCAGCAGCAGCACTGCAGTCGCCGTCACCGAAATGAGATTGATGGTGGGGAAAAAGACTGCGAACGTCGTGTTCGAGGTGAACTGCGAATCGAGGTATTTGGTGCTCATTTCGGCAAAATACGCCTTGCTCCGTGGTTCACGACCGAACAATTGCGTCACCAATACGCCGGTAATCTGTTCGTTCAAGTACGCATTGATACGCGCCAGACGTTGGCGCATTTCGCGGTATGTCGCCCGCATGATTTTTTGAAAGATAATCGTCGAGATAATCACTACGGGGAACATGATGAACGACACCAACGCCAACTGCCAACTCAGAATCAGCATCGTGGCGATGACAAACACCAGCCGGACCAGGTCGCCCAACAGCGCGACAGTCCCCTGTGTGATGAACTCGTTCAGCGCGTCGACATCGTTGGTGATACGTGTCAACAGGCGACCGACCGGGTTGCGATCAAAGAAGCTGAGACTCATACGCTGGACATGCCGGAAGATGACCATCCGGATGTCGATGATGACTTTTTGGCTCATCACCTGCATCATGTAGTTTTGGGCATAGCGAAAGCCAAAGGCTGCCACGAGTGTGCCGAGGTACAACAAAAAAATAGGGACGATTCCATCGACGTCCTTTGCGGCGATTGGTCCATCGATGGCGGTGCGTAGCAAATAGGGTGGCACAAGCTCGACCAGCGCGCTGCCGATCATCAGCCCAATCGCCAGGAAGAGCTGCCATTTGTAGGGCCAGACAAATTCCATCAGGCGCTTCACCAAACGGCCGTCGTACGCTTTTCCTAATATCTCGTCGTCATACACTGTCATCTGTGTGTCCTATTACTCGTCGAGCGAATGCATCGCACCGTATCAGGCGTTATCTACTGCGTCGGCTAATTGTTCACGTTGGTACATAGCGGCGTACCGTCCATTGCGGGCAACGAGCTCGGTATGCGTGCCCTGCTCGGCAATCGTGCCTTCGTGCAACACCACAATCAGGTCGGCCTCGCGCACCGTAGCGATGCGTTGGGCAATCAGAATAGCAGTACGACCAGCCCGGAAGGTACGCAACCCCTCGAGAATCTGTGCTGCAGTATGGGTATCGACACTCGACAGTGCATCGTCGAGCACCAAGATCGCCGGGTTGCGCAACACGGCCCGTGCAATCGCCGTGCGTTGCTTTTGGCCACCAGACAAAGTGACTCCCCGTTCGCCCACGAGCGTGTCGATACCGTTGGGGAGCTGGACAACATCGTTGCTCAAGCGCGATATCAGCAATGCTTGTTGGATATCGGCCTCATCGGCATCGGGACGCCCAAAGGTGACGTTTTCGCGGACAGGAACACTAAACAAAAACGTATCTTGGGGCACATAGCCGATACCCTCGCGGAGCGACGCCAAAGCCACCATCCGGATGTCGTGTCCATCGATATGGACGCTGCCGTGCGTCGGGTCTTGGACACGTGACAGCAGATTGACCAGGGTCGTCTTGCCACCACCGGTCGCACCCACGATGGCCACCGTTTTGCCTTTTTCGACCGAAAACGAAATATCGTGCAGAATTGTACGTTTGCCATCGCCGTCACCGACGGTGATACCGACGTTGCGGAATTCGATTGCACCCGTAACGGTCAATTGCACCGGGGTATGCGACTCGTCTTTGATGGTGGGGATGCGCTGGAGCACCTCGCCGAGACGCCCCGCAGCAGAAGCCGCCTGCTGGAACAAATCGACCGTCCATCCCAACGCCACCACCGGCCAGGCGAGTGCGGCTAGATACCCATTGAAGAGAACCAAATCGCCGACCGTCATCTCGCCCGCAGCAACCGCGCGCCCACCGATGAGCAACACGAGCGCACCGATGACACCCATCACGAGGCTAATTGTCGGCCAAAGCAGACCCGACAACAACACATAGCGGACGTTTTGGAGGCGAAATCGTTCGTTGACCCGCAAAAATTCCGCCGTTTCGGGCTCTTCTTGGGTGTAGGCCTTGATCGTGCGAATACCCGAGAAATTCTCTTGGGCGCGGCTCGACACCTCGCCGAACAGATCCTGCACTTTGCGGAAGATGACGCGCATCCGTGCACCGACCACCACAAACAAAACCGTCACCACCGGCAACAGCATCAAAACGATAGCAGCCAATGTCGCATTGGTCGTCATCATCAATGCCGAAGCGGTCACAATCATCAATATCGCACTCGCCATCGAGCTGACACCAGGGCCATAAAACTGGCGGATGGCCGATATATCATTGGTGACCCGAGTCATCAGGTCACCAGTGTGATGTTCACCATAGAACTTCTGATCGAGCTCGAGCAGGCGTTTGAACATGCCTTCGCGGATGTCGCTTTCGACCTGATGCGCGGTCCCCAAAATCAGGATGCGTTGGCCGAAGCGGAACACACCGTCAGCGACCGAAAACCCCACCATGATGAGGACGCTGTGGGTCAGATCGGTCCAGACAATGCCACGCGCATTGATATCGTCGACGATGATACGCAGCATTTGTGGGATCTGTACCGCAAACCCCGTCGCCACGATACTCGCCAGCAATCCGATCAAAAAACGCATCCGATACCGTACCACATAGGGCCACAATGCCCGGAGCTGGTTCATGCATGCCTCGTCGCAAAGGTTCGTATTATGTTGGGTAGTATAACAACAAACAGACCGAGGTACGTGTCGTACCTCGGTCTGTTGGATTGGTGCAGAGAGCAGACTAGCCGTTTGTCATCAAAGACATTTCGCGGCGCTTCTGATCGCGCTTGCGCTCTTCTTGGTTGAGGAGTTTCTTGCGCAGGCGGTAGTTCTTCGGGGTTACTTCGAGCAGTTCGTCGTCGCCGATGTATTCGACAGCGTCGTCCAAACTCATATTGCGTGGGGTTTCGAGCCGTTGTGCATCGTCAGCACCCGACGAACGCATGTTGGTAAGGTGCTTCTTTTTGCAGCAGTTGACTTCGAGGTCACGCTCACGGGCATGCATGCCGATGACCATGCCTTCGTAGATGTCGACGCCGGCGCCAATGAACAATTGGCCACGCTCTTGTGAGCCAAACAGACCGAAGGTGGTGGTCTGACCGGACTCGGAAGCGACCAACGAGCCATTGGAACGCGTGCTGATATCGCCTGCAACAGGTTGGTATTCGTAGAACAACGAATTCATCTGGCCTTCACCACGGCTGGCCGTGAGCAGTTGCTGGCGGAAGCCGAGCAGACCACGGGTCGGTACGAGGAAGGTCAGGCTGACGGTGCCGTCGTCACGGTAGCGCATGTCGCGCATGATGCCACGGCGTTGCCCGAGCAGTTCGATGACGGCGCCTTGGTATTGCTCCGAGACTTCGATTTCGACCTGTTCGATCGGCTCCATCCGCTGCTCGTCGATGACGCGGAAGATAACCTCAGGCTTCGATACCTGGAACTCATACCCTTCGCGGCGCATGTTTTCGATCAGGATAGTCAAATGTAATTCACCACGGCCAGATACCGTGAAGGCATCGGGAACGTCGGTGTCTTCGACGCGCAAGGCCACGTCGCGCTCGCGCTCGGCGTACAAGCGATCGCGGATCTTGCGGGAGGTTACGTGTTGGCCTTCGCGACCAGCAAATGGGCTGGTGTTGACGCCGAAGGTCATGTTGACGGTTGGCTCTTCGACGGCCAAGACCGGGAGCTGCTCAGGATTGGTTGGATCAGCAATGGTGTCGCCGATCATGCCATCGGCAATGCCTGCGATGGCGATGATGTCGCCCGCAGTGGCTTCGTCGACTTCGGCACGGTTCAAACCGACATATTGGAAGATCTGGATGATCTTCGAAGGCTTCATTTCGCCTTCATGGTTGAACTTGATGACCGACATCCCCTTGGTCATCGAACCACGGCGGACACGGCCCATCATGATTTTGCCACGGTAGTCGTCGTAGAACGTATTGGTGACCAACATCTGCAGCGGCGCATCGGAGTCGACGTCTGGCGCTGGGATGTGGTTGATGATGGCATCGAACAATGGCTCGAGCGAATCGTTCAGATTGTTGAAGTCTGTGCCCGCAATACCGTTGATGGCACTGGCGTAGACCGTGTGGAACTCGGCTTGTTCGTCGGTAGCACCCAGCTCGACAAACAGGTCAAACGTCTCGTTGACGACCCATTGTGGGCGGGCATTGGGGCGGTCGATTTTGTTGACCACCACGATGGCCTTGTGGCCTGCCTGCAGCGCCTTGCGCAGCACGAAGCGGGTCTGTGGCATGGGGCCGTCGACAGCGTCGACCAGCAACAACACACCATCGACCATGTTCATCACACGTTCGACTTCACCACCGAAGTCAGCGTGACCTGGGGTGTCGACAATGTTGATTTTGTTGCCCTTGTACATCACAGCGGTGTTTTTGGCCATGATGGTGATTCCACGCTCGCGCTCGAGATCGTTCGAGTCCATCACGCGCTCGGCCATCTGCTGGTTGTCTCGGAAGATACGGGATTGGCGTAGCAGACCGTCTACGAGGGTCGTCTTGCCGTGGTCAACGTGCGCAATAATCGCCACATTGCGCAATTCTGTTCGCTTCATACATGCTCCCACACAACATACAAACGCCACGACCTCCGAGGTCGAGGCGCAACAATGCATCACTAACTGATAACAAGTGTACCACAATCTGTCGTGATGGGGAAAGAGGTGAGGAATGAGATTTCTCTGCACTGTCCACACACGACCGTCTATAAGAAGAAAAAAAGAATATAAAGTAAGAAATAGTCGCACATAGTATGTCGTGTGGATATGTTGATTGGATGGTTTTGCCGTATGGAGAAGACCAATCGCATCGCCGTTGCATGTGTACGACGCTCCACACGCATCAACAGCCGCGCAGATCATCGGTGATTCATCCACAGTGGTTCCACGCTGGTCCACGAACAACGCGAGTCGTTGTCCACAAAAGCGGTGGATAACCGGTTTGATGGGATTTGTTATCCCGCGGCTATCCCGCTGTTGTGCACGTGTTATGCACAGAAAAAATTGCGCGAAAAACGTGGTTTTTTGGCACACTACACTGCCAAATCAATGCGAACATATGTTTTTGTTTTATCGTGCTACGTAGAGTGCGTTGGAGTGCAGAACTTTCCACATTTTCGTGAGTTATCCACAAAAACACCCCAAGTTATGCACATTGGAGTGTAAAACTATATCAGATTGGGTGTTTTGCGCGAAGGCATCGCTATGCGCTGGGTGGGTTTTTCTTGGGATCATCCTCGTCGTCGAGCGAATTAATGAAGTCGCGGAACATCGACAGGGTTTCGTCAGACACGGGAGCGTCGGTCGGTGCAGTGGCTGCATCGGTGCCCGGTGTCGGCTCGGTGTCGCTGACCGTCGCAGACGCCTTAAAGAGCGGCGGCTCTTGTTGTTCGTCACCATCGAACGGCACAGAGGCTTGTTCAAACACATGGGGCGCCACAAAAATAGGCACATGGGCACGCAGGGCGAGGGCAATCGCGTCACTGGTGCGGGCGTCTATTTCGAAGGTTCGTTGTGGGGTTTGCACCAAGATCCGTGCATAAAAGGTTGTCTCTTGGATGTCATTGATGAGCACATGGACGATCTCTGCGTCGAGTTCTTGAAAAATCGTCCGCAGCAGGTCGTGGGTCATTGGGCGCGTCGGAGTCAGGTTTTGGAGGACAAACGAAATAGCGTCTGCCTCGAACTGACCAATCCAGATGGGCAGGTAGCGCCGACTATCGGTCTCGCGCAGGACTACAACGCGGTTTTGGGTGAGGAGACTCACACGTACACTATCGACGTTGACTTGAATCATAGCGCGCATCCTTTTATCAGAAATCCCGCAGGATCATGTGTACAGTATACGTCAGTTGGTGAAGAAAAAAGAGAGGGTTTGTGTGCAGTAGAGCGCAGATGATTGACACCAACTATCTTGCGTCGTATGATGCATGCAGCCGTTGGTGCCCGCCCGTTGTGAAGACCAAAATGATTATACCGCAGCCATCGACGCCAACGATTGTCACCAAAATTCAGCTGCTCCGGCAACGTGAAGTTGCAGCACGATATCGCGTGTGGGCCATCCTAGACGCACTCCCTCTCAGCGCGGACGCCAAGACATGGTTGGCCCCGCGTATCTTGCGTGAAGCAATGGTAGCGCAACAGAAAGCCGCACAATCGGCACGAGCGGTCTTTCAAGGACAAGCCGTACAACCGACAACGGCCCACAGCACTACCCAAATCCGCCGCAAAACACTCATGGTCGATGCACTCATCGAGCCACGCTTGGCCGGCCACATCACGAGTGCGGTGCTGATTGTATCAATTTTGTTGTTTGGGCAGACGCTGGTCAACAAAAGCGGCCTCGAATACGGGGCGGGCTTTTCGCGCTCGGCCAGCAGCGCCGAGATGACGTTGCCCATCGACGCCCCCCTGCCGCAGGTCAGCAGCGACTCAGAACTGACCGTTCCGCACATGGTTACTCCGCTTCCCAATGCGTTGCCACCGTTTTTGTTTTACCACCGCATCCGTAGCCTAGACACGCTCGGTACCATTGCAGCCGAATACCAGATGAACCCGCAGGTGTTGTTTTGGGCCAACGGCTTACAAAACGGCCGGGTCTTTATTGTGGGCAGTACGTTGCGCATCCCGCGAATGCCCGGCGTGTCGCATACGATCGCCGAAGGCGAAACAATCCAGAGCATCGCGACGCAATATAATTCGTCACCCGATGCAATCACGTTGTTCCGCGCCAATCGCGTCACCCGCGACGAAGATTTGGTCGTCGACCGCGAGGTATTTATCCCATTTGCCGTGCCCGCGTATCCCGACGCCACCATCAACAAATACGGCAGTGCCGAGGGCGTCGCTGGCATGGAAGCAATCGAGACCGTCACGGTGCTCGAAGACGAGACCAACTTGCGCGGTGGACCAGGTCGTGCCTACGACAAAATCGGCACGCTCGCCCTCGGCCAACGGCTCATCCCAATCGGGCGCTACGGCAGTTGGATCAAACTCGAATACGCACCGGGCGAGCTCGGATGGGTCAAAGGGTCGCTGTTGGGGATGTCCGATGGGCTGATAGAAGGCTTGCCGAGCATCAACAACGTCCCGTATCCGCCACCACGGTGGGTCTGGCCGACGACCGGGCAGTTGACCTCTGGGTTCGGCTGGCGCAGCAACCCGTTCTACTCGTTCCACAACGGTATTGATTTTGCCAACAAAGCAGGCACGGGTATCTATGCAGCCCGCTACGGGCGCGTATTCGAAGGCGGCTGGTGTAGCGGATACGGCTGGTGTGTCAAAATCGACCATGGCAACGGGGTACAGTCGGTGTATGGACACATGCTCAAAAAGCCACCCGTTCGGCCGGGTGATGTCGTCGACATGGGCGACTTCATTGGTCTGATGGGCAGTAGCTATGATGCCGCCGGCGGTGGCTATTCGACCGGTGTACACTTGCACTTTACGATCAAGGTGGGCGGCAAGGCGGTCGACCCGATGAAATATCTTCCCTAATCAGGGACGAAAGAGGTCCGCGTGACCACTGGTCAGACACAAGGACGTACCATCGCGATGGCGGCAGTTTTGATCGCCGTCGGGAACATCACCAGCCGCCTCATCGGAGTCATCCGTGAGGCGGTTTTTGCAGCGACCTATGGCCGTGGCGAAGAACTCGCGGCGTTCACGGCTGCAGCAACAATCCCCACCCTCGTGTACGACTTGTTGCTCAGTGGTGCCATAAGCGCAGCCCTGGTCCCCGTCTTTAGCCGCGTTGCAGCGCAACCCGAGGCACGCGACCGCCTCGTGTCGCAGGTGCTGAGCTTGATGATCGTGGTCGTCAGCGGCCTCGTGCTGCCGATGGTCTGGTTTGCGCCGCAGATGGTGCAGTGGTTGGCGGGCGGATTCGATGCACCCATGCAGGCATTGACCACGACCATGGTGCGCTGGATGCTCTTTGCGGTGCCGTGTATGGTCGTCGCGGGGGTGATGACGGCGGTTTTGCAGGCACAGCAACGGTTCGTCTTGCCTGCGTTTGTGACAAGCGTATTCAACATCGGGTTGATTGTCGGTGCGCTGGCGTTTACCCCCATCGTCGGGCCTGTGGCGTTGGCGGTAGGAATGGTCGTTGGCGCGCTGGCTCAGGTTGTCTTGCAGGCATCGGGCCTGCGGACGATGCACTTCCAATGGCGCACGGATTGGCGCAATCCCGCCATCCACGAAATGATCCGACTCTATGCGCCGGTTGCATTGGGGATGGGTTTTTCGGCGATCGGCACGGTCATTGATCGGCGCCTGGGCAGCAGTTACGGCGCAGACGTCTTGCCGACGATGCGCTATGCCACAACACTCATCCAGTTCCCATTGGGATTGGTCGCGGCAGCGGTGTCGACGGCGATCTTGCCCACATTGGCGCGCTTGCGTGACGATGCTGACCGTGCTGCGTTCCGCACCACCGTGGCCCAGGCGTTGACGGTGGTGGTGGCACTCATCGTGCCGGCGGCGGTTATTCTGTGGCTGGTACGCATCCCGTTGACCGGGTTGATTCTGCAACGCAATGCATTTGCTGCGGCCGACACCCTAGCGGTCGCCGATACCCTCAAATGGTACATCCCCGGATTGCCGGCCGCCGCTATCGATCAGATTTTGCTCTACGCCTACTATGCACGTGGCCGGACCCTGGCACCCAACCTTGTCCAAGGTGCAGCAATCGGCGGGTACGGCATCGGGGTGGTCATCGGGCTGGCGTTCTTTGGACCCAGCGCCCAAACGCTGGCTTTTGCCAACTCGTTCCAATGGATTACCCACATGCTCTTGATGGCCGTGCTCGCGCATCGGTTGTTCGATTTGCGTGGGATGGGTTTGGCACAGACGATCGCGTTGTGTGCCATGGCCGGCGCCATCAGCTGGGCGCTGGTCAGCGCCGCGAGCACGCTGGTCGGCGCCGATACGTGGCCCATGGTCGTGCAGGTAGGCATCCTCTCGGTGATTGCGGTAGCCGTCTATCTGGGCGTTGCATGGCAGTTTCGCATTACGCCGGTGCTGATGGCGTATCAGCTCATCTACACCAAAATCCGCGAACGCCTGGCGCGGTAATGGAATACGCATTTCACAGAAAAATTCGAAAAAATAGAGCAGGGTTTATTGCAATAAACCCCGCTCGAAAACCCCCTGCTCCAACCCCCCCGGGCGTTATTGATCGATATAGTTCTGGAGCGAATCGAAGTAACTCTGCATGCCAGCGGTCACCAGTGGGATTTGCTCGGCGGGCATGTCGCCGTACTGCGCAAAGCGCACCCATGTGCCGCCGGGGCGTTGTTCGAAGTCGATGACGACGCGATGGGCGGGCGTGCTCATGTCTTTGATGGCGAATTCTTCGGCCATTTCGGTGTAGTGCATCGAGTGCACCAGCTGCGTTTGCGGCGTCACCGTGCTGTATGTACCATAGAAAAAGACTTGGATGTTATATTGCGGGACATCGATCCCGACGGACCAAATCGCCCCGACCGCTGCATCCTCGGTGACCGAATTGGGTACGCAGCGGTGCTCGACCCCGTGGTACCAGGATTGTAATGCGGCGGCTTGGGTCCACGCCTGCCAGAGTTTTTCGAGTGGGTACGCGTAGACGCGCTCAACAGAATACGCCGGTTGCATGCATGCTCCTTAGATGTATGTTTTCTAGACTCCGAGGACGTCGCGCGCTTTGGCGAACACCTCGTCGAGTTGCGGGTAGTCGAGGAGCGCCTGGACTTCGTCGGCAGTCTCCCATTGATAGGCGGTGATACCTTCTTCGGCCTGGAGGACGACCCCATCGTTGTCAGCCTCGAGCAGGTACCAATCGACCTGTTTGTCGTAGGTGACGCCTTTTTTGACGACTGGGTAAAAAATCGAGTGGACCAGCGGTCCGAGGTGCCCGTTCACACCGGTCTCTTCGGCGACCTCGCGCCGGGCCGCAGCGGCGCTCGATTCGTCTGCTTCGAGGTGTCCTTTGGGGAAGGTCCAATGCCCGTATGCATCATAGATGACCAAAAAGCGCGGGCCGTCTGACGTACGCCGGAAGACAACGGCGCCGGCCGCGTGTTTTTTCTGCGTCATTGGATTATCGTCCTGATATCAGGCTCTGCAGCCAGCTTTCGAATTGGAGCGAATACTCCGACAGGGCAGACTGGCGGGACCACTCGCCAATGGTGGCCAAATTGCCCGTCGCCAACAACACACCCATCAAGACCAACAGCACCCCGCTGGCCATGCTGGTCGTATGGAGCATCAATTCGCGGCCGCCGATGGTCACAAAGTATGCTTTGCCCTTGATGACCTGCCAGAACTTCGAGCCATTACCCAACCGGCTGAAATAGGTCGAAATGATAATCAACGGCGTTCCCAAGCCCAAGGCATAGACGAACGCGAGCAACGCACCCTGGGCGACGGCGATCCCCTGCGTCGCCAACATGGTCAACAACGCCCCCAAAATCGGACCGACACAAGCCGACCAACCGAGCGCAAAGGTCGCACCATAGAGATACGATCCGACGATCCCGCCGACCGGGCGTTCGAGCAACTGCATGCCGCTGAAGCCAATCCCAAAAAAGCTCATCACCCCAAAGACAATAATCAACACGCCGCCTAACGACGTGAGCAAGGAAAGGTAGCCGAACAAAAATCGACTCAGCGCAGTGGCGCTCGCGCCCAAAACGACGATCGTGGTTGCCAACCCAAGAAAAAAGGCAATCGACATAATCGTCACGCGTTCACGTTTTGCTTGGAACGTAAATGCAAAATATGCGGGCAGGATGGGTAACGTACACGGCGAGAGGAAGCTAAACAAGCCGGCCAAAAACGTCACCGGAATGAGCAAGCCAATCCCGTTGCTTGTGGGAGTCACCAGCGAATCCGTCGGCGTCATGATCAGGAGTGCGAGCAATGCGATGGCAATCACCGAAGCGACGCCAATCAGAACGGGACGAAGGGTAGTACTGGTCATATGCGCGCTCCTGCGTGGGTGGCGATGCGGGTTGCAACCGCTGCGCCGTTGTTCAGTGCCAATTGGATGCGACCGAGCCCGGTGTGTGCATCCCCTGCAAAGTATAGCCCATGTGACTGCTCGAACGCTTGCATCGCGGTCGCATCGGCACGCCCATCCGGCAATGCATAGCGCCATCCCTGGCGATCACCCCAGAGCGGCTCGCCGAGTGCATGCCCAGTCAACGACTGCACCCAGCCGGCGACGGTGGTGTACAACGTCGCTTCGGGGCTGTCCCAGTGGTCACGGCTGGCCTGCGGTGCCAATTGTGCCGTCAGCAGTGTGTGCCCGGCGGGTACGCGTGATGCGTGCTTGGCATGTTCGACGGCCAGCCACGAGATGGGGTGGCCGCGATCGGTGTTGACCAGTGCGTAGTACTCAGGGTCAAAAACACCCGCGTAGAGCAGCGACACACTCAGACACGGGCGATATGTGGCCGGCGCGAGCCCAATCATCAACGGATTCTTTACGGATTCGTCAATGGTACTCATTTGTAACAATTCAATCGTTTGCGGGGCAGGCGGGGTAAACACCAGTGCGTCTGCGTTTGCGACGAGCGCGCCGGTGTCGCTGTAGACCGCATAGCCATCTGCTGAGGCTTCGATGCGTTGGATGCGTGTTTGTAATGAAAGTGTCACCGACTCTGGGCGGAGCAATTTGGCCAACGTGCTGATCCCGTCGCGGTAGACGAATTTGGGCTCGTTGTTTTGTGACGAATCCCCGATGCTGATGCGGTTTGCTGCATCAAATGCATGGACTGGTTTGGCGATATCGATCAACGTGTCGTGGGGGAGCGTGTCCGTAAAGAACTGTTGTTGGGCGGCATCGATCGGGCGAAAAAACTGCGCGCCATGGTCGAATATGGCTCCCTCACGCCGTCGCGTCGCGACACGGCCACCCAGGCCACGGCTCTTTTCGATGATATGAACGGCAATCTGTGGGGCAATTGATTGCAGGGTGTGCGCGACCGCGAGACCACTCAGGCCCGCACCTACTACGATAAGTCGCATAACACCTCTTGCATTATTCTAGTGAACAACATACAATGTTTCGTACAGGTCTTCACTAGTTTCTCCAGACTCGGGAAAGTCAATACTGCAATCTTAAAGGATATTCTATCCTTGATTGATGAACGTGGAGTTTGCGTATGGCGCCTTTGTTAGAGGTCCGCAACCTTGAGACGCAGTTCAAAACGCAGGACGGCGTAGTCAAGGCAGTGAACAACGTGTCGTTCTACGTGAATCGTAGTGAGACGCTGGGCATCGTCGGTGAGTCGGGCTCGGGGAAGAGTGTGACATCACTATCCGTGATGCGCCTTATTCCAAACCCTCCTGGCCGTATTTCGGGTGGGGAAGTCATCTTTGACGGGCAAGATATCCTCAAGCTCAGTGAAGAAAAAATGCGTGAGTTGCGTGGCAATCGCATTGCAATGATCTTCCAAGACCCGATGACGTCGTTGAACCCCGTGCTCAACATCGGTCAACAAATCACCGAATCGTTGATTCTGCATCTCAAATTGTCGGCACGTGAAGCACGTGATCGGGCAATTGAACTGCTGAACATGGTCGGTATCCCAGGCGCCGCCAAACGTATCGACGAGTATCCCCACCAGTTTTCGGGCGGGATGCGTCAGCGTGTGATGATCGCCATGGCGTTGGCATGTAATCCCGAGTTGCTCATCGCCGACGAACCAACCACCGCGTTGGACGTGACCATCCAGGCACAGATCCTCGAGCTGATCAAGCGCTTGCAGTCTGAGCTGGGCATGGCCGTCATCATCATCACCCACGACCTGGGTGTGGTGGCAGGCATGTCGGATCGCGTGATGGTGATGTATGCCGGTCGCGTCGTCGAAGAAGGCAGCACGCACGAAATCTTCAACAATCCCCGCATGCCGTACACGATTGGGTTGCTCAAGTCCATCCCACGGTTGGACGACGCTCACGATCGTCGCTTAGAGCCCATCCGGGGCATGCCACCCGACTTGATTACGTTGGGAGCGGTCTGTGCCTTTGGTGCACGTTGTGACTACTTCAAGGCGGGCGTCTGTGATGCACAAGTACCAGCGCTCCGCAGTGTCGGTACCGATCACAATGCTGCTTGTTTGTTCGATATCACGAGTGAAACACCAACGAACGCAGTCGCCTCCTAAGCAACGACGCTCAATAGGGCACGGAGATAACGCATGACAGACCACAAAACTCCAGAGACTTTGATCGAAGTCAAAGACCTCAAAATGTACTTCCCGGTGACCAAGGGTATTGTATTGCGTCGCAAAATCGGCGATGTCAAAGCAGTCGATGGGCTGACGTTCTCGATCCGCAAGGGCGAAACACTGGGTCTGGTGGGCGAGTCTGGCTGTGGCAAGTCCACCACCGGCCGCGCATTGATCCAGCTCTACAAGCCCACCACCGGTGAAGTCATTTTCCACGGCACCGACCTGACCAAATTGCCGGCTGAGCAGATGCGTCAGATGCGCCGCAAGGTGCAGATGATCTTCCAAGACCCATACGCATCGTTGAACCCACGTATGACGGTCGGCGACATCATCGCCGAGCCCATCATGGTGCACAATCTGCGCAAGGGCAAAGAAGCAGTGCGCGAGCGCGTCCAAGAACTGCTCAAGCTGGTCGGACTCAATCCGTACTTCATCAACCGCTACCCACACGAGTTCTCGGGTGGTCAGCGCCAACGTATTGGTATCGCCCGCGCATTGGCGGTCGAGCCCGAATTCGTTGTCTGTGACGAGCCAGTGTCCGCATTGGACGTGTCGATCCAAGCCCAAATTTTGAATCTGCTCGAAGACTTGCAGAATCAACTCGGCTTGACCTACTTGTTCATCGCCCATGGTCTGGCTGCAGTCAAGCACATCAGCGATCGCGTCGCAGTCATGTACCTCGGCAAAATCGTCGAAATCGCCGCTGGTGCGCAGCTCTACCACACACCGACCCACCCATACACGCAAGCATTGCTTTCTGCGGTGCCTATCCCTGACCCAGCGCTCGAGCGCACCCGCGCACGCATCATCCTCACCGGTGATGTGCCGAGCCCACTCAATCCACCGTCGGGTTGCCGCTTCCACACGCGTTGCCCCATTGCGACAGAGCACTGCAAGCAAGAAGAACCCGAACTCAAAGACATCGGCGGCGGTCACATGGTATCGTGCCACCGCTCCAGCGAGGCAATTGCCTTGATGGCTGTCGACAAAAAATAATCGCGTGTTCCGCGACTCGGTGCTCCCCACGGGGAGCACCGAGTTTTTTGTGACGAAAAGAGACAAACACCCCGCGACACACCGATGCGGTCACGAGAAAATCGAAACATTTGGGAAAGACGATATAATACGCGTACTAGAAGGAATACCATCCGATGACGGACATATTACAGACGATACGCGCACTCGATGGCGTGGCAGGGGCTCGGTTCCGCGATGATAACCGCGGGGTGATAGTCTTGTGCCGCAAAGATACCGATCGACACGCCGTGCGTGCAATCTGCGACGACAACAACATGGCCTTGGTCATCGAGTCTGTCGAGGTCGAAATTTCACCCGAAGAAGCAGAAATCGCCAATTTGCCGCAGATGATCCGCTTCACCGTTATTTGTCTGATTGCAACGGTACTCGGGTATGTGGTCAAATACGTGGTCGGCGATGACCAAGTCTATTATTGGTGGCCGTTCTTCATCATTGCGATGATTTTTGGCGGCTACGACAGCGCCATCGAGACCTATCATTCGTTCCGCAAACTCACCTTCAACATCGATGCACTGATGTTCATCGGTGCCCTGGGTGCGACCGCCGTCGGCCAACCCGCCGAAGGCGCGTTGCTGATGTTTTTGTTTAGCATGGCAGGCACGCTCGAGACCTACGCCATGGGTCGCACACATGCATCAATCCGGACCTTGATTGCCATGTCCCCGCGCGAGGCCGAGGTGGTCAACGCCAACGGCACCCGGACGATATCGGTCGAGGCGTTGGTGCCCGGCGATGTCGTTTTTGTGCGTCCTGGTGCACAAATCCCCGCCGACGGGTTGGTGACGAGCGGGGCATCGTCGGTCAACGAAGCATCGATCACGGGCGAGTCGGTCCCCGTCGACAAAAAACCAGGTACCAAGGCATTTGCCGGTACGATCAACGGCGAAGGCGCGTTGCACATCCAAGTCACCACCGACGCAGCGCAATCGACGTTGGCCCGGATTGTCAGTGTGGTGCGCGAGGCCCGCGAACAAAAAGCCCGTAGCCAAGATTTCACTGACCGCATCATCGGCAACTATTATGCCAAAGCGGTCGCAATCACCTCACTGCTCGCCATTGTGATCGGTCGCCTGGTAACGGATGAACCATGGGGAGACACCATCTACCGTGCGATGACGTTGCTGGTTGTCATGTCACCGTGTGCGTTGGTCATTTCGATCCCAGCGTCGTTGTTGTCTGCGCTTGCGCATTCGGCACGTAACGGCGTTTTGTTCAAGGGCGGCAAGCAGCTCGAAGCTGCGGCGACCATCAAAGTGGTGGCCTTCGACAAAACCGGCACCCTGACGACCGGCCGGCCGGGAGTCGTCGCGGTCATCCCGGTGGGTGGTCCGGGGCGGATAACGCTCGATCTACCGCAGCAACAACGGACGACGGGTGCAGATGATGCACTCAGCAACATGACCGACGATCAGATTCGCTTGTTGGTGGCTGCGGCTGCGGTCGAGCATGCATCGGAGCATCCGCTGGCCCGTGCGATAGTGCAGGGTGCCAAGGAGCGCGGATTGACCATCCCCGAAGCGACCGACTTCAAAGCCGTGGTTGCCGCTGGTGCAACAGCCGTCGTGGCTGGGCAGCGCTTGCGTGTGGGCAAACCATCGCTGTTCGGCCATGTCACATCGGATGTATTGTTCGAAATCGAAGCCGAACAGCGGCGCGGCAACACCACCATCGCCGTCGGCTCCGAAGACGATATCTGGGGCTTAATTACCATCGCCGATACCGTCCGGCCCGAATCGAAAGTCGCCCTGCAAGATCTCCATCGGGCTGGCTATCGCATTGCGTTGCTGACCGGTGACAATCAACACGTCGCCAATGCCCTCGCCAAAGAATTGGGTTTGGATGATGTCCGTGCCGAGTTGTTGCCCCAAGACAAGGTCGATGCGATCCGCGATTTGCAGCGCAAATACGGGCCAGTGGCCATGATTGGTGACGGGATCAACGATGCGCCCGCCTTGGCGACCGCAGATTTGGGCATTGCCATGGGTTCGGCCGGCTCTGATGTGGCCCACGAGAGTGCCGACGTCGTCTTGATGAAGGACGACCTGAGTCGCCTGACCGGTGCTTTGCAGCTGGCCAAACAGGCGCGCACGGTTATCTGGCAGAATTTGGTTTTTGCCTTTATCGTGATTGCGGTACTGGTTGTCTCGACACTGACCCCGGGGTTCGATATGAAGATGACCTATGGGGTGATTGGGCACGAAGGCAGTACGCTGCTGGTGGTGGCCAACGGATTGCGCTTGTTGTTGCCGATGCGTACAGACAAACGCATCGCCTAAGTTGTGATGAGGGAGCAGGACGATGACGATTAAATCCGACCGTTGGATCCGCAAAATGGCCGAAGAACATGCCATGATCGAGCCGTTTGTCGGCAAACAACAACGCGGCGGCGTGATTTCGTATGGGTTATCGTCATACGGGTATGACATGCGCGTATCGGACGAATTCAAAATTTTCTCGACCAGCCCGTATAACACCGTGGTCGACCCCAAAAACATCGATGAGCGGATTTTTCAACACTTCAAGGGCGATGTCTGCATCATCCCACCCAACAGTTATGCACTGTGCCATTCGCTTGAGTACTTCCGACTGCCATCCGACGTATTGGTGTTGGTCATCGGCAAATCGACCTACGCGCGGGCGGGCATTATTGTGAACGTGACGCCTGGCGAGCCGGGTTGGGAGGGCCAGTGGACCATCGAAATCAGCAATTCGACCCCATTGCCCGCCAAAATCTATGCCAACGAGGGCATCGCACAATGCCTGTTCTTCCAGGGTGACGAAGTAGCCGAGACATCCTACAAAGACAAATCGGGCAAGTACATGGGCCAACGCGGCATTGTGTTGCCGCGCGTCGAGGGTCTCAAATAACAGGTTCGTCTTTTTGGGTACGCATACTGTCTGCCGGTGGAGTCCTGCGCAACGGGGCACCACGGGCAGTCGGTTTTTTTGTTGAAAAAAACCGCCAAAAAATAACAGCGCGATGCTTTTTCTCGTTAAAAAGCCGGTCATTTTGACGATGAAGTGCGGCCAAAGAGCGTGATTCGGGAGGAATCAGGGGTAATTGCCTTTTTCGGTGATGCACATCTTGTTTCTATTGGCAAAAAATGAGAGACTAGCATATAATGATATTGTATACACATGCACTGCATGCGGTACACCGTTTGTTTGAGGAAGTGAACCGCTATGAGTGAGCTAGGCGATCGGCTCCGTGCGTCGCGCGAATCCCAAGGGATTAGTTTGGCGCAGGCTGCCGCTGAAACACGCATCCTGCAACGCTATTTGGTAGCGCTCGAAGAAGGTGATTACAAATACCTTCCGGGCGATGTCTATGCGCGTGGGTTTATTCGGAATTACGCACTCTACCTCAAAATCCCCGTCGAAGAACTCATCCAACTCTATCGATACGAACGCGGACGGACCGAACCAATCGTCATCCGGCCGGCAGTGGTTGCCCCGCGCATACGTGGCGCCATGCTCCCCAACTTTTTTGGGATGTTCTTTGTGATGCTGTGTATTGTGGGCTTTATCTGGCTCATTCTGCGCGTCACCGAGTTCATGAATTTGGGTTCGCCCATCGAGTCCGTCAGCACCGAGGCGACGCCGACCATTGCGGTGGTTGCACCGACGGCGATGCCCGAACCGACGGCGGCTCCTGCGCAGCCCACAGCCGTGCCCAGCAATCCTGGCGCTGCCACCGCGACGCCCGATGCGGCTGCTGCGGCAACTGCCACGCCCGAAGCACCGATTGTGATGGTCATCAAAATCGACGCCGGCAAAAACCCCGGTTCGTGGTTGAATGTCAAAATCGACAACAAATCCGTCTTCCAGAAAGTTCTCAAACCCGGCGAATCGTTGCGCTACACGGCACAACGGAACGTATGGATCCGCGCCGGTAACGCATATGTGGTCACGGTCGACATCAATGGCGTCGAACAACGCCTGAGCAACACACCCGGCGACGTTGTGTCGTTCAGTTGGCCACCACCCTAAGGTGACGCGTCATTGTCCATGAGTGAATAGGTGGAGTACGCGGGGACGCACGTTCCCCGCGTTGGTGTGTAGAAGGAGCAGCAAATGCCAGCCGAAAGCAGTTTCGACATTGTGTCAGAGTACGACGCCCAAGAAATGGTCAATGCAGTCGACCAGACCAAGCGCGAAGTCCAGACCCGATATGACCTCAAGGACACCAAAACCGATATCGAGTTGTCCGAGAAGGAACTCATCATCACCACCGAAACCGAGATGCACATGACGGCAATCCGCGATATTTTGCTGAGCAAAGCATTGCGGCGTAATTTGTCGATCAAGGTCTTCAAGATGAACGACGTCCAGGATGTCGCCGGTGGTCGGGTCAAACAGGTCATCACCCTGCAAAAGGGCTTGGCCGACGACGTCGCCAAAAAAATCCAGCGCTTTTTGAAGGACAAGTTCCCCAAAGTGCAGGGCCGCATCCAGGGCGAGTCGATTCGGGTCGGCAGCAAGAGCCGTGACGATTTGCAGCTGGTCATCAGCGCGCTCCGCGAGGCATCCGACGAGTTCCCCGTTGCATTGCAGTTCAATAATTACCGGTGATGTGCACGTACTGATGCGCGCTAGTAGGAACCACTCATGAAGATACATCTGATTACCCTCGGCTGCCCCAAGAATTCCGTCGACAGCGAGGGGATGACGGGGATCCTACAGGCACAGGGGCACACGACCGTCGCCGAATCCGAGCAGGCCGATGTGGTCATCGTCAATACCTGTAGCTTTATTGCGTCGGCCCGCGACGAGACCATTGCCGTCCTGCACGAAATGGGTGCCAAAAAGCACGCCGGGCAGAAGCTTATCGCCGCCGGTTGTATGGCCGAAAGCCACGGCGACTTGGTGAAGGCCGTTGCTGGCGTCGATGCCATCTTGGGTACGCGCGAGTGGATGCGCATTGGTGAGGTCATCGGCGAGCAACCCAAGGCAGCACCCGCCAAGAACATGTTTGCCGTCGGCAATCTGATTGACCTCAAGCCGGTCGATCCGACTGCGATCGACCTCAAAGTACCTGGCGAATACGCCGACTGGCGCACATCGCAGATCCAGCGCAGTGTGACCGGACCATCGGCCTACCTCAAAATTTCGGACGGCTGCAATCTGCGCTGTGCCTTCTGCACGATTCCGTCGTTCAAAGGCGATATGCGCTCCAAGAAGCCCGAGGCGATTTTGGCCGAGGCCAAGCAGTTGATGGAACGCGGCGTCCAAGAGATTATCTTGGTGGCGCAGCACTTGACGGACTACGGCCGCGATTTGGGGATGAAGGACGGGTTGGCCGAGCTGCTCGAGCAGTTGTGCACCGTCGTCCCCGAAGGACGGTGGATCCGCTTGATGTATGCCTACCCACACGGGATCACGGCACGCCTCATCGCGGTGATGAAGGCGCACCCACAAATCGTCAAATACCTCGATATGCCGTTACAGCACGCAGACCCAGCCACATTGCGGCGGATGCGTCGCCCACCCGATATCGAGCGGACCAAGGGGATCATCCGCGATTTGCGCGATGCCATGCCCGAGATTGCGATTCGATCGACCTTCATCGTCGGGTTCCCCGGCGAGACAAAGGACGAGTTCCGCAGTCTGACCGAATTTTTGAGCGAAATGACGCTCGACCGCGTCGGTGTGTTCCGCTATAGCGACGAGCCAGGGACGCACGCCACGACGCTGGAGGCCAAGGTGCCGCAGAAGCAGATCGAGCGCCGCTGGCACAAAGTGATGCAGCTCCAGCAAGAGATATCGACCCAACGGCAACAGGCATGGCGCGGCAAAACCGTCGATATGCTCATCGAAGGCACCGGGTCGGATGATCAAGGACGACCATTGTTGGTCGGTCGGTCGTTCCGCGATGCGCCCGAGGTCGATGGCCAGGTCTTTGCATGGGGCAAGGGTGATGTGGGGACGATCCGTACCGTCAAAATCACCACGACCACCGAGTATGATTTGTGGGGTACGGTGGTCTAGTCGAAAAAAGGCACAAAAATACCCCACTCGGGCTTGCCCGAGTGGGGTTGGTTTTTTAGGCGACTGCGGTTTTGCTGATGACACCGCGCAGGCGTTCGAGTTCGTTGGGGTTGTTGCGGACCAAGAAGTCGATCATGTAATCAACTGCAGTCTCGCTGTAGTCGGTCAACAACCCATCGAGGACCTGTTGGACGACCATGGTGACGAAATCGTCTTCGGTCAGCGTCGGGGTGTATGTATAGGCGAGGCCGTCGCGTTGGCGCTTGAGGACGCCCTTTTCGGCGAGGCGGCTCATCGTCGTCATGACGGTGGTATATGCAATATCGCGATTTTGTGCGAGGGCGCGATGGACCTTTTTGACTGTGCCACAATCGTCATGCCAGATAACCTGCATGATGTCTGTTTCGAGTGGCCCGAGTACTTTAACCAAGCCGTCTTTGGCCGGACTAAAGCGGAATCTGAGGTTCGGCGCCATATAAGCTCCTCTTAGGACAATCTATCGTACTAGCAGTAGTGTACTACCCAGGCACATACTCTACAACGTGAGTGGATGACAACCTAATTACAAGGATGAGAAGAATTTCATCTTTTCCTGATAGCTGTTTTGGCGTGCGTTCTGACGGCTGCGTTGGACCGATACATGCATGTTGTTCGTGCGTACGCCCTGCTGCGAGTCGAGTTGTGAGAGCGGCGTACATCGGTGATAATAGACACAATCACACAGATACCAGCGTCGCTCGAATGGACGTACAGGGAGTGCCGTATGACTCACGATATCCGTACGCAGATCCGCACCGAGATGCAGGCTGCCTACCCGGCGCACGCGGCAGCAGTGCGAGAATTTTATGCGATGCAGGAGTATCATCTCGGCTGGCGCAATCGGGCGCTCGAGGTCGAGTATGCCGATCCCGGCAAACTCTTACGGCCTATTATCACGATGATGTGTTGCGCCATGATGGGCGGTACGCACGCACAAGCGCTGCCGTTGGCTGCGGGGATCCAGCTCATCCATGATTTTTCGTTGATCCACGATGACATCCAAGACAATAGTGATCTGCGCCGTGGCAGGACCACGCTGTGGACCATATGGGGTCTCGCCCAAGGGATCAATGCTGGTGATGGGATGTTTGTGGTGGCGCATATGGCCATCCAACGACTGCGCCAAACCGGGCTTGGTGCCGAGCAGGTGCTCGAAATCCTGGCGCGCTTCGACCGTACGATCCTCGCGATTTGTGAGGGTCAATATCTCGATATCAGCTTCGAGGGCAAGCAGACGGTCACCGAAGACGAATACGTGGCGATGGTGACCCGCAAGACTGCGGTCTTGCTGGCTGCCTGCTGCGAGCTGGGGGCGCTGGCCGCCAATGCGTCGGATGCCGATGCGCTCGCACTGGGCGAATTCGGGCTTCACTTGGGGATTTCGTTCCAAATGCAGGACGACATCTTGGGTATTTGGGGTGATCCTGCAGTGACCGGCAAACCCGACGCAGCAGATTTGTTGCGGCGCAAACAAAGCCTCCCCGTCATCTATGCATTGGCTGGCGAGGCGAGTGACGGTCCCATCCATCGATTGTATGCAACACCGGCCGGTGACGATGCCGGGTTGGCGGCAGCCCGGCAGGCAATTGATGCCTCGGCTGCACAGGCCTATACCGCGCAATTGGCTGAGCTCCACTATGTGTCGGCTTGTGCGGCACTGGCGCGCGTGCAGGTGGTCGATGGGGCGGTACAAACGCAGCTCCAAGAGCTCGCGGCGAGTCTGTTGGGACGGAGCGTCTAACGACGCAGGCGTAGGCTACACGGGACTGAAGCGAGGATGTGCGATGCGTATATTGATGATTTCGGCCGAATACCCGCCTATGTCGGGTGGCATCGGTGACTACACGCGCCGGCTGAGTGCGGCGTTGAGCCAGCGCGGCCACGAGGTCGCGATTATGACGGGCAAACAAGGGCAGGCATATCGCGATGCAGCGCGGATTTATCCGGTGCGCATCGAAAAGTGGGACAACAGCTGTATCCCCGTTATCCGCCAAACGGTCGCCAAACTCCAACCCGACATCGTCCACATTCAATACCAAACGGGCGCATATGACATGAAGGTGGCCATCAACCGATTGCCGGGGATGTTGTCGCGCGAACGCAAACAAGGCATGCGGGTCGTCACGACGGCGCACGACTTGTTGCCGCCGTACTTGTTCCCCAAGGCAGGTTTTTTGCGCAGGTGGTACACCAAAAAAATCATCCAAGACGCAGACGGCGCGGTGATGACCAACGCCGGCGATTTCCATACCGTGATGGATGATGCCAAGGGGATGTGGAACCCCAACACCGTGTTTATCCCGATTGGGGCGAATGTGTCGCCATCCCCGCCCGAAAATTACGACCGCGAACTCTGGCGGAGCCGGTTCGGTGTGTTGCGGGGCGACATGCTGCTGGCGTACTTTGGCTTGCTGACGCACACCAAGGGCATCGACACACTGCTGTTGGCGATGCGCACACTACCAGCCAGCACGCGACTGGCGTTGATCGGCGGCGAGGGCGAATCGAACGAAGACCAGGCATACGCACGCCGTGTCCGCCAAAACATCATCGACTACGGCCTCGAGGATCGGGTGATTGTCACGGGGCACGCCGAACCGACCGATGTGTCGGCGTATCTGATTGCCGCCGACGCGGTGGTGTTGCCGTTCAGCGACGGGTATTCGTACCGGCGCGGCAGCCTGTTGACCGGTTTGGCACACGGTGTGCCGGTCATTACCACCAAGGCACAGCTCAATGTGAGCCAAGATCCCTTGCCGGATTTGATCAGTGGCAAACATGCCCTCTTGGTCGAGCCCGACAGCGATACAGCCCTGGCAGAAGCAATCGAGCACCTGCGCACCAATCCAGAACTGGCGTTCAACCTGAGTCGCGGTGGGCGAGAACTGATGGAGATATTTGGGTGGGATCGCATCGTCGCACAACACGACGATTTGTATCACAGCCTGAAGAGCTAATCGACCGCAGCGAACACCCCCCGTGGCACATGCCACGGGGGGTGTTTTGTTCCATCGTGTGCTAGACGCGCGCAACCACGATAGCCCAGCCGATGTGTGGGCGTTCGTAGTGCAGGTAATCGTGGCGCATCGTGGCGACGGCAGTGACCAGGTCAGCGTGCTCGGGGTCGGTGGGGTTGGCGGCAATCCACTGTTGCGCGGCCTGCCACTTGCGGGTTTCGTAGCGGTCCCAGTCTTCGAGGGGTGCGACGAGCATCTCGAGCGGCTCGTGGTCGCCACGGATCTGGTCGACGAGGCCGGCCAGGGTGGGGACGGGCCCGAGCTCGTCGAGGGCAGCAGGGAGTGTGTCGGTGAGGCGGAAAATGTCGCCCACAGCGATGAGCCCGCCGGGTTTGACCACGCGGCGGAAGGTGTCGAGGAGCGGTGCGAGCCCGCCGACGGCAAATGATGCACCGATGCACAAACCGGCGTCGTAGGTTTGGTCGGTCAGGGTGACGGTGCGACCGTCGGCTTCGATGATGTCGATGCGCTCGTGGACGCCGGCGCGCTGGGCACGCAGGCGGGCGACTTCGTTGAACCAGGGATTGATTTCGATCGCGGTAATCCGCGCCCCGGTGCGTTCGGCGATGCGCGTGTCGAGCCAGCCGCGGCCGCTCCCGATGTCGAGGATGTGCTGATCGGCGCGGAACCCCATGAGATCAATCAGGCGATCGAGCTTCTGCGGTGTGCAGGGGTTCGAAATATCGTGGGTGGCCTCGACGATGGACCAAAAACGCGTGAAATGCATGGTGTTGCTCTGTACTGTTGGTTAGGATTGGGCGGCGAGCGTTGCACGGACGGTTGCCAGCGCGTCGCGCACCTGTTGTTGGAGCGCTGCCATCGTGCCCGTGTTGTCAAAGACGACATCGGCGTGTGCCACTTTGTCGGCCTGGGCCGATTGGGCATCGATACGCAGGATGGCTTCGGCCTCGGTCAAGCCACGGGTCTGCATCAACCGGCTGATTTGGACGGCGCGCGGTGCAGTCACCACCCAAACGGCGTCGCAATGGGCCGGCCAGCCTGATTCGATGAGTTTGATGGCGTCGATGACTGCTATGGTCGGTGTCTGGGCAGTGCCCACCGGGAGCGACGCCAGCCAAGCGAGGATGTGCTGCCGAACGGCCGGGTGGATCAGCTGCTCGAGGCGTTTGAGTTGCGCCTGATCGGCAAAGACGATGGACCCCAACGCGCGCCGATCGATGGTGCCGTCTGGTGCGACGATAGCGTTGCCAAAGGCGTCCACAATGGCCTGATAGACCGCTTGGCCCGGTTGTTGGAGGTGGCGGGTGACGGCGTCGGCGTCGATGGTGTGGACCCCCGCGTCGGCGAGGGTCTGGACGACGGCGCTTTTGCCGCAGGCGATGTTGCCGGTCAGGCCGATGATGTACTTATTGTTGTTCGACATATTCGTGTTTGATGAGGCGGCTGTCGTCGATGCCGAAGAGCTGCAAGATTTCGCCCATCAAGGCTGCTTTGTGGGTGGCATCGCGTTGACTCCAGGTGCGGCTCTTGAGTTCGACGTACAAACCGGCGTTGGCAGGGGTGCTGACGGTGTCGATGTTGACGGCGAACTCGGTGTCGCGATAGGTTATGTGGATGCGCTGTCGTTCTTTGGTAATGGTGATGACCTGGTTGGGTTGGAAGTATTCGCGGTAGAAGCGTTCGGTGTGGTTGGCCGGCGCGGTGTACCGTGCGCGCGACAACTGGACCGCAGCGTTGTACTCGACGCGTTTGGCAGGCTCGGTCAGGGTGAGTGTGTAGTAGGGTGGCGTACGGCCCTGGGCATCGATGCGGTGGTCTTCGCGCAGGCGGATGCGGCCCTGGGCGCTGTCGTTCCAGACAAAGTAGGTGTCGTACTGCGTGCGTTGGTTTTGGCGAACGATGGTGAACGGTACGGCATCGAGGATGTTGCGGATAGCAACGGCGTCGCTAGGCTCGATTTTGGCTTTGACCTGGATCTCGAAAATCTCGCTGGCTTGGATCGGGCTGATTGCCAAGATTTTGTCGAGCAGGTGTTCCTCGCGATTGGCGAGGAAGGTGTTGATGTCGTGCGAGATACGCCGTGCTTCGGCCAGAATTGCCGGCTCGTCGAGCGTCAGCAATGCACGATTGCGCATCAGGATGCGTCCGGCGACGATGGTGTCGCGCACATCACTGGCATGACAGGTATAGACGAGCTGGTTATAGATTGCATCGGCGGCATAGGTATACGTCGGTGAATTATGGAGCGCGCCGAGTGAAATGACGATGAGATCGGCTTGTTTGCCGACCGCGAGCGTGCCGATGCGATCCGCCTGGTGGATGGCCCGTGCGCCGGATGAGGTAGCCAACGAAAAAGCAGTTTTGGCGGGCATCGCAGTCGGATCGCCCGACAGGCCTTTGGGGAGCAATGCGGCCAGGTGGATTTCGCTGAACATGTCTTGGTCGTCGTTCGAGGCTGGTCCATCGGTGCCGAGGCCTGTTTTGACCCCTGCATTGAGGAACTTGAGGTAGGGCGCGACGCCACTGGCTAATTTGAGATTCGATGTGGGGCAGGGCGCAACGCCGACGCCTTTGGCAGCCAGGGTGGCGATGTCTTCGTCGGTGGCATGGACACAGTGGGCGGCGATGCAGGGCACCGTAAATGCGCCGACACGTTCGGCGTACCCGATGGGGGTGCCGTGCCGGTCGACGCGCGATTCGTCGACCTCGCGCGCGGTCTCGGACAAGTGGGTGACCAGCGGGACGCCGTATTTTTTGCAGAGTTCGACGGCCTGGCCGTAGATTTCGTCGGTACAGGTATACGGTGCGTGTGGGGCGATGGTGGGGGTGATGCGCGGGTGGGTATGCCACGCATCGATGAAGCGGGTAGCGCGCTCGAGGCCGACGTCGAACGACGAGGCATCGGGTGAGGGCAGGCGCATCACCGATTGTCCACAGACAGCGCGCATCCCGGCCTCGTCGGCTGCTCGGGCGACTTCTTCTTCGTAGAAGTACATGTCGACAAAGGTGGTCGTGCCGCCGCGGATCATCTCGGCGCAGGACAACAGTGTCCCCGCGCGGACGAACTCGGGCGTTACAAAGCGGCCTTCGACGGGGAACATATACCCAAACAACCAGACATCGAGCTGCAAATCTGCAGCGATACCGCGGAGCAGACTCATCGGCACGTGGGCATGGGCATTGATGAGCCCAGGCGTGATTGCGCACCCCTGACAATCGATAGTCTGTGTGGCCTGGTAGCGGGCGCTGAGGGCGGCGGTACTGTCGATGGCGACGATGGTATCACCGTGTACAGCAACGGCACCATCATGAAGAATGGTGCCGTGCTCATCCATGGTGACGACCGTTGCGTGACAGAGCAGCAGATCGATCGTGTGCATGTGTTTTTCCTTTTTTAGGGTGTCGTCGATGCCGAACCGGGCACGCGGAGATTGCATTTCGTGCAATAGGAATCGTTTTCGTAGGCGGATTTCTGTGCGAACCACTCGCCCATCTGTGTTGTGTAGATGCGATCGTGATTGGCTTGGCGCCAAACAAACACCGAAAACATGGCAATCATCACAATGATGAATGCAGCTATCCCGCTAAAAATCGCCGCTTCGCCGAAGCGATACCCGGGCGCGGGGTAATCAGTGCCGAGGGTGAACTGGCTTATCCCGCCGATGATGACCGCAGCTGCGAAAGCGACCGATCCGCTCAGGATGACGGTCATACAGCCGAGGCCACCCGCAGTCCGTGGCATGGGCATCGGCGCCAACGAGAGTTGGCTACGCACCGCATTGCTGGTGATGGGATTGGTGGCGACCGTTGCGACGGGGAGCACGGGCGCGCCACAGGTTGGGCATTGCGCGTCAGTCAGAGTCATGGTTAGACCTCCCATTGTGCGGACCGCCGCGCACGTGCAGCGGCGATAGCTGCCCGGCGTTCGCCGAAGCCTTCGCGGCCGAGGAGCGCGTAGGTAGCGATTTTGCCGGCTTCGACCCCTGGTTGGTCGAAGGTGTTGATGTTGAGCAAGGCGCCTGCGATGGCCGTCTGCATCTCGAGGAGCATAAACAGCTGCCCGATGGTGAAGGCGTTGATGGCCGGCAATGTGTGGGTCATGTTGGGTCGGCCGGCGTCGTTGAGAGCAATCGCCGTTGCCTGTTGCTCGGCATTGATGAGCTCGTTGAACGTATGGCCACCGAGGTACGCCACACCTTCGAGGTCGCTGTAAGCCGACGGGATGGTGACGCTGTGTGCAAACGTATCGACGGCGATGAAGTTGACCAGCTTGTCGAATGGTCCTTCGACATACAACTGCACCTGCGAATGCTGATCGGTGGCACCCAGCGCGCGGATGGGTGTAGTGCCGACGTTGACGGTCTCGCCACTCAGGCTGGTCTTTTTGCCCAGACTTTCGGCCCAGAGTTGGGCAAACCAGTCCGAAATATGGCGCAGGTGGTGCGAGTACGGCATCATCACGACCATGTTTTGGCCTTGTTTGGCGCAGAGCAGGTTGACGATGGCGGCCAACGCGGCGGGGTTCTTCATCACATCGGGGTTAGATGCAATCTGATACCCATAAGCTGCCCCAGCCAACAAGGCACGGATATCGACGCCGGTGACTGCGGCAGAGAGCAAACCCACCGTCGTCAATACCGAAAAGCGCCCGCCCACGTTGGGCGGCAACTCGAGCATCGGTAACCCTTCACGCAGACCAATCTGCCGCATAAAGCCGCTACTCGGGTCGGTGGTGACGATGACGTGTTCTTTGAGGGCATTGGGGCCGAGGGTCTTGATGAGGTGCTCACGTACCGCCAAAAACGACGACATCGTCTCGGCCGTGGTGCCCGATTTGGAGATAACGTTGTAGACCGTACTGGCCGGATCGAGTGTCTCGATCAGGGCTGCGTTCAAATCGGGGTCCGAGTTGTCGATGACGTACAAGCGCGGGTGTGTGCGTGTGCCACGCGGCTGGTCGTTGTAAAAGGGATGGTTGAGCGCGGATTGTACGGCAATATTGCCCAGTGCAGAGCCGCCGATGCCCAGTACGACGAAGTTTTCGACGTGCATCACCTTTTGCGCAGCAGCCAGGATGGCACTGATGTCTTGGGCGGGCAAATCGGGCCAGCCGAGGTGGGCGCGGTTGGCTTCGATGTCGGCCAACGCGGCCCCTGCGGCAGCGGCCATTGCATGGATGTCGGCTGGGTCGATCCCGTGCGCGCCGACGACCGTGCGGAGGGTGTTATTGATGTCCAGCCGGATGCGCATCGACGATTGCCATTGGGGGTTGTGGTAATCCATTGTTCCTCGCTGCTCTGCTGTCTGCGTTACGGAGTGGGTTGCAGTGCTCGATAGGTTGCTTCGTCGATGAAGGCCCCACCGCTGATGGTTCGGCTCTGCTCGATGCGGTGTGTGTCGAAGGTGAGTGTTGCCTGCATGACGCGGAAGCATTTGGTGTCCATGATGGGCTTGTTGACCACAAAGCCCACCTCTACCTCGCGCTCGTTGTATTCGATTGCCAAATCGTTGTAGCGATCGATACGGACGCTGACCGTGCTTTGACAGCGGTCACAGCGCACATACAACACAATCGCGCGCTCGGGAGGGGTCAACTGGATGCCGAAAATGCGTTTGAGCCAGCTCATCTGCGCCCCTGCAAAAGATATTCTGAGAAGTATAGCATACCGCTGCAAACGCCTACGCGAGCGTATGGACGACGCCCTCGGCAGCCCGGTAGAGGCGATCGCGCACGGCCGCGGCCACGCCCTCACCCTGCGGCTCGGCGATGACAATCAGCGCGTACCCCTCGGCATCGGCAGCGCGCAGTGCGGCAAACAATGACCGCGCAATCTGCGCACCATCGGTCGCCGCGCCGAGGCACATAGTGTCGATTCCTTGCATCCCCGCGAAGGCTTCGTCTTCGGCATAACACAGCCAAATAATGCGTTTTTGTGCATGCGCATCCAGCACCGTTCGGCGCACCGCGGCAGAATCACCGCGGAGTAACATGAGCGGTGTGCGGGGCGCATAGTGTTTGAGGAGCATGCCGGGGGCGGGGGCTGCCTGGCTGGCAGCGAGGGTACGGGTCACTATGTGCACCTCACCCAACACCGTACTCAATTGTTCGGCGCTGACATCGCCTTGGCGCAGGATGCGTGCGGGTGATTGGGTGATGTCGACAATGGTCGATTCGACGCCTATCCGGCATGGGCCAGCGTCGAGCACCATGGCGATGCGACCGTCGAGGTCGTGCATGACATGCATGCCGGTGGTGGGGCTGGGGTGCGAAAAAAGATTGGCGGACGGAGCCACCAACGGCGTCCTACTGGCACGGATCAGCGCCAACGCAACCGGATGGGCAGGCATCCGTACCGCCACCGTGTCGAAGCCGGCGGTTATCTGCGTGCTCAACGCGGGGTGGCGCGGCAGGAGGATGGTCAACGGACCAGGCCAGAATGTCTCGGCCAGGAGGGCAAATGCGGGGGGGAAGTCGGTCGCCACATCCGCAAGTTGCCCAACGTCCGCAATGTGTACGATGAGCGGGTCAGTCGTTGGTCGCCCTTTGGCAGCGAAAATACGTGCCACCGCCGCGGGGTTGTGTGCGTCAGCGGCCAGGCCATATACCGTCTCGGTCGGCATCGCCACCAAGTCACCCGCGGCGATGTGCGCGGCGGCGGCGGCGATGTCGGCCTGGTCGGGGTGTGACGCCGATATCGAGCGCAGGACGGTCTTCATGCCAGTTGGTGGTAGCCGCCGCGGTAATACACCAACGGAGCGCGGTCGCTGACGTGGGCTTCGTTCAGGGCACCGACCACAATCGAATGATCGCCACCCGGCAAGACGTGGGCCAGGGTGCATTCGAACGTGGCACAGGCATTGGCAATCACGGGGATGCCCGCCGCCGTGGTCGAACAATTAATGCCGGTGAATTTGTCGGTGATTTTGCTGGCGAAGTGCTGCGAGATATCCGCTTGATCGGCCGCCAAAATGCTCACCGCAAAAATACCTGAC
The DNA here is from genome assembly GCA_003670675.1 of Chloroflexota bacterium. Classification (GTDB taxonomy): domain Bacteria; phylum Chloroflexota; class Chloroflexia; order Chloroflexales; family Roseiflexaceae; genus UBA965. The sequence continues at coordinate 1,227 of QWQY01000004.1, read as the reverse complement.
TTGAGGATGGCAGTGTGCGTGGGGAGTTGGTTTTGTATGCAGACCAGCAACAGCTGTGGCTTGAGCGACAATGACGTGAACGAACTCACGGTCATTCCATAGGCTGCATTGTCGTGGACCGTCGTTACGACGGTCACACCGCTCGTAAAACTCCCCATCGCTTTGCGAAACAATGCATCGTCTATTGGCATGAAATCCTGCTATCTGATGTGGTACTGCGACTCTTGCCCTCATTATAGTAGCAAAACCCACCCGACTGCAGTACCAGGCAATGCTACACTACAGTCACACAGGCTGCATATGCGAAGGAAACACCATGCAGACGATTTTGGATACCATACTGGCACAAACCCCGACGATTCTCATCGTTTTGAGCATTCTCCTGGGCACGATTGTGATTGCCCGGCGCCTCCGCGTGGTGTCACAAGCAGGCGCAACGCGGATGGGGTTCCCGGCGGACATCGCCGCCCTGGCAGGCAGCGTCGTCTTTGTCGTCACGCTCCTCGTCGGCGCCTCGATTGCCTTTGCCCAAGGCGGCTGGGGCACCATCGCCTCGAGCTTTATGGCCGGCCTCGGATTGGGTGGCGTGGTCGTCGCCCTGGCCATCCAAGACGTCGCCAAAAGCTACACCGCAGGCATCATGCTGCTCTATTATCGACCCTACCAGGTGGGCGACGAAGTCACCATCGCGGCCATCCGCGGCATCGTCACAGCCATGCGTCTGCATGTCACCGTCGTGCGGAACCAAGCGGGCATGTTGGTGCACATCCCCAGCAACGTCATCAACGGCAGCGCCATCATCAATTACACCCGCTCGGGGCTGCGGCAACAGACCTATGCGTTGACCGTGCCGCGCAACAGCGCCTTCGAGGGCATCATCGACGCGTTGCCGCGCATCGTCCAAGCGCTCCCTCTGGTCGCGGCCGAGCCACACTGCACCGCCATCATCGCCGACATGCACGGCGCCCAGGTGACCATCCATGTCGTCGCATGGACCGCCGCCGAACACGACGACGACGGGTCATGCCGCACTGCAGTAATCTTGGCTATCGATGCATACCTCGGCACCCAGGCCAGCACCACCCGTGCTGGTTCGCAGGTCAGCAAGGTCGATTAGCAGCAGACGACGACGGAGCATGAGAAAACCGCCCCGTTCCGCGTCGCGGAACGGGGCGGTCTGCTGGGATCGGCTTACTCGCCGCGCGCCAGGTAGAACGTCATCGAATG
>QWQY01000039.1 GCA_003670675.1 Chloroflexota bacterium | reverse complement strand
GCAAGTGCGGCATCACCGCAATCCGAACTCTTCGGAATCGATCTGGTGCGCCGCATACCCGCGCGCCAGCAACGCTGCACGCATCTGGCGCATCAAGGGGATTGGGGCACACATTAGCACCTGTTGGGTCTGTGTGCACAAGGGACCGGCATACGCCTCGATGTCGGCCAGCGACAACGGCCCTTCGTGGAGATGCACGCTGATGCCGGTTCGCTGTGTTGCGCGCTGGGTGAGTTCATCGATGTATCGTGCGTCCGCGCGCGTCCGCACTGCCCATACCATGGTTATCTCGGTATCGTGCGATGCCTGCTGCAACAGACTCAAAAACGGGGTAATCCCGATCCCCCCTGCGATCCAGAGTTGCCGCTGTGTGGCCGGCATCCGGCGCCCAAACATCCCATAGGGCCCATAGAGCGTGACCGCATCGCCGGGTGCGAGCTGGTCGAGTTGCCGGGTGTAGTCGCCGAGCATTTTGATCGACAGACGAACATCGCGTGGACTCTCGATGGCAGATAACGAAAACGGATGCAGTTCAGCCGGTATGGCTGTCTGCGATTTGGTGACCGCGAAAAACACGAATTGGCCGGCGACTGCCGCGAGCGGCGTATCGAGCGCGATGCGGAGCTCGGTGATGCCGTGCTGTGTCGTACGCTCCGCTATCTGTCCGCGGGCATGTGGTGCATAGCGCCGATACAGCGCAATGCTATAGAGCCAGGCGACTCCACCAATACCGGTCAACAGCGCAACATACCAATCGGCGTGCGCCACCAGTGCATGCGCACCACCCAGCAGATAGGGCACGCCTAACCACGCATGCGACGTCAACCAGAGTTGATAGGGCATGCTGCCCCAGAGGGTAACAACGACCAGTGCAACCAACCCGAACAGGCCCAGCATGCCGAGTGTGTACGAGAGATCCAATCCGGGTATCAGATATGCCACCAGGGTGTCGGTATCGGCCAGTGCTTGGGCAATCAACACCATCAGATGGAGGACCAGCATGATGAATGTCGATTTGCCGACAAACGCATGCATGCGATAGACCACATCGAGACCACCGAAGAGGCGTTCGACCCACAGCCAACGCGTGGCCAACACACAGTTCAGACAAAAAAACAGCATCCCCCAGAAACCGAGAGACGTGCCGAGTTCGTAGAGGGGATCAATATTAGACGGACTGATAAACCATGTTTTTCGCTGCCAGCGGATCATCACTGCCTGGACGAGGGTATCGATTGACAGCCCGCTTATGAGCAACAGCACCCCATAGATGCTCCGTACACCCCACGACGTGTATCGAACACGGTCAACAATCGAGATCCCAGGTTGCATAGCACCTCCGTGGCGTGGCGTACTGACTCCCTTTTACTGTATCAAAAGACCACACACCAAAACCGCCTCGTTGCGTTGGTATTGCATGAGGAAGCGTGATGCAGCGGGAGCACATGCACCCATCAGTGCAACGGGTGATTTGGGGGCATGGGATTAAAAGAGGCGTTTTTGCTCGCTGGCCGTTTTGGGGTCGCGCAGATGGGCAGGGATACCCAGCCCGAGGTGTTCGTAGGCGCGGGGTGTCACGATACGGCCGCGCGGCGTGCGTTGGAGCATGCCCAACTGGAGGAGAAACGGCTCGTAGACGTCTTCGACGGCGTCTATTTCTTCGGACAACGAGGCAGCCAGCGTCGACAAGCCAACCGGTCCGCCGTTGAAGAGGTCGATGATGGCACGCAAGAGGCGCCGATCGTTTTCGTCGAGGCCCAGGTGGTCGACCTCGAGTGTCGTCAGTGCGATGTTCGCCACATCTTGGGTGATAACGCCGTCGGCGACCACCTGGGCGTAATCGCGCACGCGGCGCAGCAGACGATTGACGATACGCGGGGTCCCACGGCCGCGGGTGGCTATTTCGCGCGCGCCTTCGGGAGTCAACTGGACGCCCAGGATTTTGCCGGCACGCAAGACGATGTCGTTGAGGGCGGCCACCGAATAAAACTCCATGCGCTGGACGACACCAAACCGATCACGGAGCGGCGACGTGAGCAACGCCAGGCGGGTGGTCGCGCCGATCATGGTGAAGCGTGGCAAATTGAGGCGCAAATTACGGGCGCCGGGGCCTTTGCCGACGACGATGTCGAGGGCGAAGTCCTCCATCGCGGGGTAGAGCACTTCTTCGATTGCCCGATTGAGCCGGTGGATTTCGTCGATGAACAGAATATCGCCGGTCTGCATATTGGTCAGAATAGCGGCCAGATCGCCTTGGCGTTCGATGGCTGGGCCAGAAGTGATTTTGATTTGGACGCCCATCTCGTTGGCGAGAATCATGGCCAAGCTGGTTTTGCCCAATCCGGGTGGCCCGTACAGCAGTGTATGATCGAGCGTCTCGCCGCGCGCTTTGGCTGCGTTGATGCTGATGGACAGTTGTTCGACGACCTTTTCTTGGCCGATAAACTCAGAGAGCTTGCGCGGCCGCAGGCTTTTTTCGTCGTATTGTTCGTCGTCTGACGCCTGGGGATTGACCATCCGCGGTGGCTCTGACATACCGACTCCTCATAGGGGCGTAGCGGTATTATAGAACACCTCCGCAGTCGGTGCGCACAGATGTGCTACCCGGGCAACCAGAGCCCTACCAGGATGATACCCGCCATGCGGACACAGCGGCCCGCACAGACCGCACTGGCGAACCGCCAAAACGGCACGCGGAATGCGCCGGCAGCCATCCCAGCGACATCAAACAGCGGATTGGGTGGCGCTGACAGCGCAAACAGGGTCACAAACGAACGCACCGGGTGCGTCATCTGCTCGGCTACCCAGCGCGCCATGCGTGTATCGGAGACGGCACTGCTGCCGGCGCGGCCAACGAGGTAGCCACTCGTTTCGCCCACCACCGACCCGAGCCCGGCAGCCAGCGCAATCAGCACGAGATCCCGGGGGTGGGTGCTCTGCTGGGCGAGGTGGATGACGATGGGGATGTAGGGGACCGGTACGACAATGGTGGCGGTTGCGATGGCTGTTAATGCAAAGACCCCGGCGATTGCGTAATCGCCGAGACCTCTGTAATCAAAGGGGAGTAGATAAAAGCCAACATTGACGGCAATCATGAGCATTGCCATCACTGCGACGGCCCATGGTCGAGTGGGCACGACTAGACTGCTTTGCGTTGTATTTTGCGCAGACGCATGAGCCAGCGGGCAGACCCAACCGTACCAACCAAGCCAGCTGTCACACCCAACAAGGGGAGCATGCTCGGTTCGGGTTGCTGTGCAACGAGCGGGACCGAGGCGTCGGCTACCCGTGAATCGTCGGCAGGTGCTGCTTCGGCGGGTGCATCTGCCAGCATGGGAGCAGCCACCGACCCCTTGAGGTGTAGCTGATCGGGTGCGCTGACTTGGTCGTACCCGCTACCAAAGAGGAGAGCCACACAGAGGCAGGCTGCTACGCCCAGGGCCGGCAAGAACTGCCCACCCGGCGGACTAATCAGCCACCAGCGCCAGCCGCGCGCCTGTTGCATGGTCTGTGCATCGAGTCGCAACGAACGTGCCGGCCGGGCGGCGGGCATATCGTGCAGGAGCTCACGCATCATCGCAAGCTCGCTGAATGCATCGGCGAGCATTGGTTCGGTTCCAAAGCGTGCCCGCAAGGCTGCGCTCTGGTCTGCTGGCAATTCGTTGTCTGCCATGGCCTGCAGCAGGCTCATATCGCTATGCGAAATAGTGCTCATGTCTACCACATCTGTCTCTAGGTCTCTTCGTCAGCAATAAGACGCCTGACGGTGGGAAAGAGTTCCGCCGCCACAAAAATCTCACGGAGACGTGCCCGTGCGCGGTTCAGGCGCGACTTGATCGTCCCGATGTTGGCACCGGTGACGACTGCTATCTCGTCATACGACATGCCTTCTATATCGCTCAAAATGACCACCGTACGCTGGTCGAGGGGTATTTGTAACAGTGCCACAGAAATGGTCCGGTGCAACTCCGCGCGCATCAGATGCTCCTCGGGGTTGGGCGTCGTGTCAGCAATTTGTAATACCGGTGACTCGTCTTCGTCACGTGGATTTGTGTCGAGTGACACACTGGGGTGGCGTTTATTCGAGCGCAACACATCCCGGCACGCATTCGCTACGATGCGCATCAACCATGGACGGAACTCGCCACGCAACGACGGCAGGTGACGGTAGGCCGAAATAAATGCATCCTGGGCGACATCGGCTGCCGCATCTGCATCGCCGAGCATGCGATAGCACAAGCCGTATGCGCGGTTTTGGTAGCGCTCGACGAGTTGATTAAAGCTGTCGTTATCACCCGCAAGCGCGGCAGATACGAGTATTTGGTCTTCGCTGGGTGCTGTCACGCCACTAACCCTTTACCACGGTTTGAAGTACTCATGATGTGCGACGTGTTCGACAAAAATGTGTGTCTCGGGATCATACAGATGGCGACGAATAGACATCCGCTCACCGGTAATCTCGATTGTATTGTACGCGAATTGGTGTTTTTCGCGGCCTTTGCCACGGCGTGAAGTGGTTGTGCCCGATTGACAAATGATACTGCCGTGACGCAACGTCGGCACCAAATCGCGCGTGTGACCGACATACGACAAATGGACGTGCCCGGACAACACCGCGTCGATTTTGGCATCTTCGAAGAGGCGCGCAATCATCATTGGCTGACGTACCCCGTTGCGGCGACCGAGTCCTGGCGGCGTCAGCAAATGATGGTGCATGACCACGATGCGTCGATTGTCTGGTGGGCACGAATCTGCACTCGCCAACAGCTGCGCACGCTCGGCTTTGGTGAGATTGCCGCCGTCGATGGTCCAACCGTGCGAACTATTTGCCCCAATCAGACTGACCCCATCAAGGTGCAACATCGGAGCCACGTCGTGATGTATATGCTTGTGATAGAAGACGTTGGGATGAAAAAAACGATGCCAGAGGTGAAACAATGGCACGTCATGATTGCCTGGGACCGTGAACTGCGGCTGCGGTGCGCGCTTGAGCCAATCGGTGATGGTTGCCCATTGCGCAGGTATATCTGCCCGTTGCACAAAATCACCCGATACAACAAACACATCTGGGGCATATGCATGCGCTTCAACCAGTACGCGCTCGGCAACCACGGGGTCAAACGGCGGACCAGCATGCACATCGGAACAGTGGAACAAACGGATGGTCATGCCTGATCCTTGGGTTTCGGCGCGCGTGCTTTGTCCCAGGCCAGGCGAACCAACACATATGCGACGTAGACGCCGCCGATAGACAAGATGCCAAGAAAGAAAAAGCGCACTAGTTCGACTACGTGTCCCATACACCCTCATTCTGACTCATGCGTAAATTGTAGCATACCAACGGAGAATCGTACGTTTGTATGGGATACTATAGACACTGTTTCAGCATTACACGGCGCTGTACCACATCGCATGGCGGCGGCGCCAACAACCGTTCCGGAGGGCATTCATGCGCCGTATCGCCTACTGCAGTCCCATCAATCCGGTGCATTCGGGGATTTCGGACTACTCCGAAGAACTCCTGCCGTATATGGCGCAATATGTCGACATCACACTCTACATCGATGACGGCGTCGTGCCTGCCAATCCGTTCCTTGCCACACATCTGACCATTCGACCACTGCCAGCGCTGGCACACGACCACGCACAACACCCATACGACGCCGTGTTGTACCATATGGGCAATAGCCCCGCACACTTTGGTATCTATGATGCAGCCCAACGAACACCGGGAGTGGTGGTCCTGCACGATTTGGTGTTGCACCACTTTATGTTGCAGTACCATGCCGTCCATCGCCACGACATCGACGGCTACCGTGCATTGGCTGCCAAGTATTATGGCGACAACGGCACACACATCGCCGACCGCATGCTCCAGGGCATCTTCGACGACGCAGTCTTCGACATGCCCCTCTGCCAACCGGTGCTCAACGGCGCGCAGTTGCTCATCAGCCACAGCCAATATGTCGTCGATCACAGTGCGCGCATCGCACCCGCGACAGCCGCGGCCGTCGTGCCCATGGGGGTGCCCGTGTTACCACAGACCGATGCGACGGCGCTCCGCGCGCAGTTCGACTTCGGCCCAGATCCTTTTGTGATTGCGTCGTTCGGCCACGTCAATCCCTACAAACGGGTCGAGCAGGTCCTGCGTGTGGTGCGCAACCTACGCCGCGCCGGGGTCAACGCCCACTACATCATCGTGGGGAGCGTCTCGCCCAACTTCGCCCTGGCAGCATTGGTGCGCCGTACCGGTACGGCAGAGTGCGTGCATGTGACGGGGTATGTATCGGCCCAGGACTTCGGGGCATACGTCGCAGCGGCAGATTTGTGTATCAACCTGCGCCACCCCACTGCGGGCGAAACATCGGCGAGTTTGTTGCGGCTCTTGGCAGCGGGCAAACCAACGGCCATCAGCGCGAGTGGTTCGTTCCTCGAAATCCCCACAGACTGCGCCATGCACATCCCCTTGGACAACAGCGAAACCGACATGCTGACTGCGTGTGCTTTTCTCGTCCACCAACATCCTGCCTTTGCCAAAACCATTGGAGCGCAGGCACGTGCCCTGATCGAACGCACACACACGTTGAGCCACTCGGCCGCACAATACATGCAGGTGTTGACACGCCACTACGGATGGGAAGAACAAACCATCCAGCGGCCGGTGCTCTGGGATGACGTTCCGGCATCAGCAGAAAACGGCATCAGCCGCCTGCCACAGCCAGTGCTGGTGCCCGCTAGCGCACCGAGTGCCTTTGCGGCGGCTGCTACCGCCCACGCAGAAACGACCCCGTGGGCGGAGTCGTCTCTGCGCAATAGCATTGCAACGTTATTCAAAAAAAACAGCTAACGCATCTGTTACGAGGCGCGCAGATCAGCACGTTGAATGGGATCAACGATTTCTTCACCGCTGTTGGTTGGCAGCGGTGGCATCCCCTGTTGGCACTGGGCGGGTAATGGCTGTGGTGGTTTGATGCCGAAGTACGCCTGCATAATCTGGGTCGCAGCCGGCACCGCGATGGTCGACGACCCGTCGTTCATGTCGCCACTCCCTTCGCTGAGGAAGATGACTTCGATTTCGGGTTTGTCATATGGAGCAAAGCCGAGGAACCACGAGTGGCTTTGGCGCACCACCACCGTACCGACGCCGTTGGGGTTTTTGGCGGTTATCTCGGGACCAAATTCTGCGGTACCCGTCTTGCCGGCTATAAGGATCCCCGAACATTCTTCACGGGCAGCGATATTGGCACCTTCGACCACCGAGCGCCGCATCCCCTGACGCGACACTTCGTAGTGTGCCGGGTCAAAGTCCAGGGTGCGCACTACTTCGGGCTGGACTTCTTGGATGATTTTGCCATCGGGGCCGATGATTGCACGCACAATCTGTGGTCGATAGACCGTGCCCGAGTTTGCAATGGCTGCGCCGGCGACGGCCAACTGCAACGGCGTCGTTTCGAGATTTCCTTGGCCGATGGCGGCATTGTACGTATCACCAGTGGTCCAGGCGGCGCGCAAGACCTGCTGCTTCCAACCCGGCGTGGGTACGCGACCCGGTTGTTCGCCGTACAGTTTGATGCCCGTCAGCGCACCGAAGCCGAACGTACTGAGTCCCTCGGCGAGTCGGTTAATCTGCAATCCTTGCGGAATGGTCTGCTCGTTAGGGTTGAGGTTGACCACACCCTCTTTGTTGCCGCCGGCGATGGTCATGAAAAAGATGTTGGACGAGCGCATCAGCGCCTCGGTCACATCGAGCCAACCGTTGTCGCGGGGCGTTGAGTTGACGAAGCGGTAGAACCGTTCTTCGACGTATTGGTCCTTGAGGATCAACGAGCCGGGATCGCGAATACGGGTATTGGGGCCAATAATACCCTCTTGCAGAGCGACCACTGCATCGAACTGTTTGAGTGTCGAGCCCGGGGGGTATTGCCCCGAGATGACCCGGTTTGTCAGCGGCGCAAGGCGCTGGTTTTCTGCTTTTTGGGCAGGGGGCGGGTTCAGCAGGTTGGCTAATTCGTCGGCACGGGTGGGATCAACCCATATATTGTTGTTGTACGACGGCCAGCTGGCCATTGCAAGGATGCGCCCCGTGTTGACCTCGATGACCGCCGCCGCACCACTCTGCAACGGCATGTAGTTGCGTTTGTAGGCGTAACGCTCGGGCATGTTGACTCGTCGCAACTCGGCTTCGTTGATCCAATTGCGCAAGATGAGTTCGACTTTGCGCTGCAGTTCGATGTCGATGGTCAGGACCACGCTCTCGCCGTCGCGGGTCGGCTGAACGACCTGCGCTGCGCGCACGGGACGACCCATCGTATCGACGACGACGGCTTCGATACCCATCTGCCCGCGCATTTCTTCTTCGTAGCTCGACTCGATACCACTCTTGCCGATACGGTCGTCGTTGAGGTAGCGTGGGATACCCAGTTCGTAAGGATTGATTTTCTTTTGCAAAATCCCACATTCGACCGCATGGCCAATCGAATCGAGCAGACCAGCGACCCACGACCGAGCAGGATTCTGCCGCACCAACTCACACGAACCGACGCGGCCGATATAGCCCAGGACATGTGACAGGGATTGGATGTCGTCGCTCAGTGGGTAGCGCCGCCGGTAGTCTTGTTCGATGACGACACCGGGCAGATTGGCGGCGTTTTCTTTGAGCACCATGGCAATCGTCCGCGGGATGTCACGCTTGACCGCAATGGTCTGATAGCGCGGGGTATCGCTGGTGCGGACAAGCAGTTCGATGGGGTTTTCGAGTGTCAATGTCCGGGTGAATTGCTCACTCAAGGCGAGTGCATCGACACTGGCAGTGGGCGGCACTTCACCGGTAAGCCAGTTTTGGGTCTGGATTTCGTCGATTTGCGGGGCAATGTCGTCGCCAAAGACCCGTATCATGTCGGCACGCAGCTCGGGTCGTGTCGAGATTTGCAGAGCGGGCGAAATAACCAGCGTCCCCGTGATTTCGAGCGCACTACTCAGATCGGCGAGCGCGCTGTCGACGTCACGCAACAATGCAGCGTCGTCACTGCGAATCGGCGAGTTCCAGCGCGGAATAAATCGCGCAATCGGGGCGTGTCGTTCAACAATTTGGGTGGCGCCAAACAGGTGATCTGCATCGACGGGGATACGCACCGGCAAGGTCTGATCGGTGCGCACAAAACTCCGCACATCGACCGCGGTTAGTGAGGTCTTCAGGGCATCGCGCAAGACTTTGTCGTTGTCGAGGATAATCGCAGGCGAAATGGTCAGTGTGTTGGTCAGACCAAGTACTTGACTGAGCTGTGCAAACACCTTGGCGCGTTCGGGTGATTCTTCGGGCGGCAAATCGCTGACCCGGATTGCCACCGTGTAGATGGGCATACTTTCGGCCAGGAGGGTGGTACCGTCCGACGCAAAGATTTCGCCACGGATGGGCCGGATGGGCACATAGCGGGTGGTATTGACCGATGTCGAGTAGGTGTGGCGATCGGCTTCGGTCTGGATGAGCTGTAACTGGTAGAGACGTCCCATCAGGACGCAAAACACAACAAACACAATCAGTTTTGGTACAAATATACGCATTGGCGGCCTCGCCTAATAGACGTCGATGGGGACTTCGCCGCGACGAATCCCACGCCACGAACGTAGCAACAAAAACACCGGCAATGCAGGGATCAAAATGACTGCCAGCTCGGGGATGAATACCACCACCACATATTTGGCCAAATCGAACCCACCCACCAGCGCATAGGTAAACAACACGTGGAAGGCGTGGTAGGTCAACCCGCCCAAGACGACCGCCACGATGGGCAGCAACCAGTTTTCGCTGGTAATCCGCGCCAAAACGGCATACACGGCCAGCATGGCGAGGAGCAGGAGAATGGAATGCCAGCCGAGCCACGTGCCACTGACGATGTCGAGCACCAAGCCAGCATAAAAAGCCCAGCGTGCCACGATGGGGATTGGTTCGATGAGCACTTGGATGACCACGAGCAAGAGCATGACATTGATGGCGACATGGAAGACCGTGGGCATCAGCAGGCGCTGGCCAATGACAAAAAACGCCACGATGAGGAGCGTCCGCACCTCAAGCCAGATGACTTCTTCTATTTTACGTCGCTTTGTATTATCCATACGTACCGTACTACTTCCGGGTCTATGTAGGGTTGGATTTCGGCGACTTTGTTGCGCCCCTCGAGGCCAACCGATTTGACGATCCCGACAGGGATGTCGGCGGGTATAGCCGAGTTGGGGAGCGAAGGCCCAAACAAGCGGGTCAGCCCCGCCGTCACGACGCTGTCGCCCACGACGATTTGGCCTTCACGCTCTATTTCGGTCATATGGAGCATCGCATCGCGCTCCATCAGCCCACTCGCGACTCCGCGGATGACGGTATCGCCATGATAGATTTGGACGCTGACCAGGCTGCTGTAATCCGACACCAGCAAGACGTTGGCGCTGTTTGGGCCGACCTGATCTACCACACCGACCAGCGCCGGTGGGCTACTCTGATAGCGCGAGATAACTGCCATGCCGACCATGATGCCCTGATTGGTCCCCACGCCAATAATAGCGGTACGGCGACCTTCAGCCAGCGTTTGGACACTGATATCGGCACCGACCAGTCGCCATGGGTTTTCTTTTTCGATGCGTAACTGTTCACGGAGCCGCAGATTTTCGAGTTCGAGTTGGGGGATGCGGATGATTTGCCCTTTGAGGTCGCTGTTTTCTTTGGCGAGGGCATCGCGCTCGGTGGTTATCCGTTGGACATCCATCGAGCCCGTGAAGATATCGCCCAGACGGGCAATGGTGCCCTGCGTGCGACCCAGGGTAGGGGCAATATAGCTCGAAATCATGCTCCGCACCGGGGTCATGACACCTTGAAAGTCCAGCAGAAAGAACAGGACCGCGAGGAAAATGAGCACAGCGACGACGAGGGTGTTACCCCTCCCGCCGCTTCTCGACCGCACAGAAGACCGATCTCGCATAGCTTGCAGCCTCGTCCTTGTGTGACTACCGACTTAGTATTTGATGCGGCGGGTACGTTGCGTCGCCGTCAAAATATCGCGATAGATGGGGTTGTGGATGTTTTCGACCATTTTGCCGGCGCCACGGGCCACACACGAGAGGGGGTTTTCGGCGACATAGACAGGCATACGCGTCTCGGCAGCGATGCGCCGATCGAGCCCACGAAGCAATGCACCACCACCTGCCAGAACGATGCCGTGCTCCATGATGTCGGCCACCAACTCGGGAGGCGTCTCTTCGATGGCGGCGCGGATATCAGCCAAGATGGTGTTGATGGGGCCGACGATGCCTTCGCGCAGTTCAACGCTCGACACTTCGACGGATTTGGGCAAGCCGGTCAGGGCATCACGCCCGCGCAACACGACTTTGAGTTCTTCTTCGAGGGGGTACGCACTGCCTGCAGCGACTTTGGCGCGTTCGGCCATGCGTTCACCGATGTGGAGGTTGTACTCACGGCGGGCGAACTCGATGATGGCTTCGTCGATTTCGTCACCTGCGGTACGGATCGAGTGGTTGACCACAATGCCGCCGAGCGAGATGATAGCGACTTCGGTGGTACCACCGCCGATGTCGATAATCATCGAACCGATAGGTTCGTCGACCGGCAGGCCCGCACCGATCGCAGCGGCCATTGGTTCTTCGACGACGTAGGCATCACGCGCATTGGCGTTGAGCGCGGCGTCGCGGGCTGCCCGCATCTCGACTTGGGTCACGCCCGACGGAACGCCGATGACGACGCGCGGTCGTGGGGCAATCAGGCCGAACGAACGATCATGGGCTTTTTCGATGAAGTGTTTGATCATCTTTTCGACGACGTCGAAGTCGGCGATAACGCCATCCTTCAGCGGGCGCACGGCGATGATGTTGGCAGGCGTTTTGCCCACCATGGCCTTGGCCTCGGCGCCGACCGCAATGACTTCTTTGGTCTTGCTGTCGATGGCGACGACCGATGGCTCCGAAATGACGATCCCGCGCCCGCGCACGTGGACCAATGTATTGGCAGTACCGAGGTCGATGCCCAGGTC
>QWQY01000038.1 GCA_003670675.1 Chloroflexota bacterium | reverse complement strand
CCAGTGGCTTGATGGTTTTGGATGATTCGACCAGGGTCGTGGCCTGTTGCCCACCAAAAACTGTGATGGTGTCGGACTCGGGGACGGTTTGGGTAATCAAGATCAACAGATGTGCGACCACGCCCCAGACCACCAAGCCGTTCAGCAATGCCATACCGATACCAGTCACGCGGCTGGTCGTCGACTGTTGATCACCGGCGATCGAGCGAAAGGTGTATAACCCCATTGCGGACAGCACGACGAACGTCACCAAAAACGTCGACAAAAAGGCAATTGCATGACTTTCGGGCAGGTTAATATTTGCATAGAGATGCAACATGTCACCGAAGGTTTGGAAGTACAGACCCGACAGCACGAGGCAGATGTATGCCAACACGCCGAATACAATCATGCGCAGCACGCCGTAGAAAAAACCGAACCCGAGTGCAATAAAGCACACGAGCAGTGTTGCAAAATCAAAAGGATTCATCATCACCTCCGCCCACCAAAAACCACGTTCAGTATAGCACATAGTGCTTTTCTATCGTCTGAATGCGCTATGTTACAATTTGTAGTGAACGCCGGCACAGACCATGGGTATACGGTCGCCGGAGCACGAACGAATCCCGTACGAAAGAGGAAATCATGCAATATCTGCGTTTGTTGGTTATTTTGTTGGTATTGGTACTCGGGTATTTGTGGTATAGCGGTCAACAACCCGCCGCCAATGACACCACGGTGCCGACGATGGAGGTGGCACCGACGGCGACAATTGCCGTTGCAGAGCCAACCAAAGCGGCTGAAGCGGTATCTAGCAAGGTCGTCACGATAACCGAGGCCGAGATCAACGAGAACCTGACCACGCCAGCAGACAGCCCTGCCAAAGTGGGCAAAGTGACGTTCCTCAAGGACGACGTCGCGGTCGAGTTGATTGCGGGTCCATTGAGTGGTGTGTTGCATTGTAATTTGGTGGCCGAAAAAGGACTCGTGGTCATCAAAGACGCCAAGATGGACGGCATGTTGGGCACCCTCATTACCCAAATCGTCCCGCTCATGCAGCAGGCAATCAACGAACAGCTGGCTGGTGCGACACCCATCGAGCAGATACGTGTGCTCGATGGTGCATTGGAAGTCACCTTCGCGGCCGAGTAACGACGGTTGCGGTGCAATCAACCGAAAGAACCCATGGTGCTCAGCACCATGGGTTCTTTGCATCCATACCGATGATTAGGGCGGTCCAATCAAATCCCAATGGTTGCCATAGCAATCCGTGAACTGCACAACCCAACCGTATGCTTCGTGGCGCGGTTGTTCGCGGAACAGCACGCCGGCTGCTTGGTAGCGCGCATAGGTCTGGGCAAAATCATCAGTCGTCAGAAAGAACGCCACCCGACCACCCGTTTGATTGCCGATTGCGGCGTGTTGTGCCGGCGTGGCCGCTTGCGCCAACAAAAATGCCGCACTGTTCGGGGATGGCGCCACGCGCACCCAGCGTTTGGTCGCGCTGAGCGGTGTGTCTTCGAGCAGTACAAAGCCAAGGGTGCCGGTGTAGTAGGCAATGGCTGCGTCGTATTCGGGCACGACGAGGGTGACAAGGGTGAGGTTGAGGGTCATGTGGGTGCCTTTGATGGTGGTGTGTTGCTATGAGTCTAGCAGAGCGCCAAACCCGCAGTGATGGATGGGAACGAACGATCACGCAGAGACACAGAGAAAGAGAGGTCGCAGAAAGGATGCGCGCTCCGGACGGAGACCTCTGGGGTGACGTACCTTTCTGAGTGTTTTTCATCTACGGGCGACGTACCCCGCTGCGCGGGGCATGACGACGTCGCACCTGATCAGCTGTGGACATGCAACGATGTTCAGGGGCGAGTACCCCGCTACGCGGGGCATGACGACCTCGCCCGTAAACCCCAACACCTCGCCCGTAAACCCCGATACCTCGCCCGTAAACCCCGATACCTCGCCCGTAAACCCCGATACCTCGCCCGTTTTCTGTAAAAATCGCACGTGGTAGAATAGAGACAGATAAACAGGTATCTGTATGTGAGGAGCCAAAGGGCATGTCAGCTGTGCACGACCAACTCTACAAAATACGCCACTCGGCGGCGCACGTGATGGCGCAAGCGGTGCGCGAGATTTTCCCCGCTGCCAGTATCGCCATCGGTCCGCCGATCGACGACGGCTTTTATTATGACTTCGACCTGCCGCGCGCCTTGACGCCGGACGATCTGGCCGACATCGAGTCACGCATGCGCCGCATCATCAACGGCAAACACGCTTTTGTGTACCGCGAAGTGAGTGCCGCCGAGGCGCGCCAGATTTTCGCCGATCAAGCCTACAAGCTCGAGCTCATCGACGGTTTGGCAGCCGGGCAGGACGAAAACGGCGGCGCTGCCAACGGCAGTGCGGTCGTTATTTCGACCTACAAACAAGACACCTTCGAGGATTTGTGCCGTGGCCCACACGTGGCCAACACCAAAGAAATCCCCGCCGACGGCTTCAAGTTGATGAGCGTCGCCGGTGCCTACTGGCGTGGTGACGAAAAGCGCCCGCAGCTCCAACGCATCTATGCGACGGCGTGGGAATCGAAGGCAGACCTCGAGAAGTACTTGTTCCAACTCGAAGAAGCCAAGCGCCGCGACCATCGCAAGTTGGGCCGCGAACTCGGGTTGTTCTACTTCTCCGAAGACGTCGGTGCCGGCCTGCCGTTGTTCACCCCCAAGGGCGAAATGATCCGCTACCAAATGGAGTCCTACGTGCGCGAGGCGCAGACGCGCCACGGTTACCAGCACGTCTGGACCGGCCATCTGGTCAAAGAGACGCTGTATCACAAGTCGGGTCACTACGACAACTACCGCGATTCGATGTTCCCGCCGATGGTCGACGGCGATTCGGTGTTCCGCCTCAAGCCTATGAACTGCCCGTCACACATGACGCTGTTCAAAGAAATGGGTCGTCACTCATACCGTGAGCTGCCGATGCGCTTCGCCGAGTTCGCCACGTTGTACCGTTACGAAGACAGTGGTGCGCTCAGCGGTCTGACGCGTGTGCGCTCGTTGACGCAAGACGACTGCCACGTCTTTTGTACGCCCGACCAGATCCAAGAAGAGTTCAGCCGCTGTCTGAAGCTCATCAAAGAAGTCTTGACGACCTACACCTTGTCGGACTACCGCGTGCGCTTGTCGCTCCGCGGCAACGAAGGCAAGTTCGTCAACGACGACGACAAGTGGGAGCGCGCCACGGCCGCCCTCAAAAGCGCCTTGGACGCCAACGGCGTTTCGTACGAGGCCGTCGAGGGCGAGGCAGCGTTCTACGGTCCCAAAGCCGACTTCTTGGCCAAGGACGTGCTGGGCCGCGAGTGGCAGTTGTCGACCATCCAGATCGACTTCATCCAGCCGGCGCGCTTAGGCGTCGAATACGTGGGCGAAGACAGCCAGATGCACACGCCGGTGTTGATTCACCGCGCTGTGACCGGCTCAACCGAGCGCTTCATGGCGGTGATGATCGAGCACTTCGCGGGCGCCTTCCCGCTCTGGTTGGCACCGATTCAGGCCGTCATCATCCCTATTTCGGACGAAAAGCACAGCGAGTTTGCCCTCGCGGTACAGGCCAAAATGGCCGCCTTGGGGATGCGCGTCGAGGTCAACATGGGCCGCGATCGCATGCAGGCCAAGATTCGCGATGCGCAGATGCAAAAAGTACCCTACATGCTCATCGTAGGCGACCGCGAACAGGCGGCCGGTGCCATTGCCGTGCGTACCCGTAGTGGCGAAGACCTGGGAGCCATCGCGGTCGATGACTTCATCGCGCGGGCACAGGCCGAAATCGCAGCCAAGTCCTAATGACTACGCCGCACCGTCGCGTCTGCGGCGGTGCGGATTTTTTGAGTGAGAGGTGACACCATGCGACGATTCATCATCGGATTGCTGTTTGGGTTGTTGGCCGGCAGTGTGGTCGGGTATTGGTGGCTGCGCCGTATCGGTAAGCTGGACGATCCAGCGAGCTTTGTCGGGCAGATTGTCAAAACCGCACGGGAAGCAGCAGCTGCCCAAGAAGCCCAATTGTGGGCGCGCTACCAGCAGGCCCAAGTCAACACCAAACACGCAGCCAGCGACGACGATATGTTGGGGATCTAGAAGGGTGACACCATGCTTCGTCGTGCACTCCGGACCATTCATGCAGACAAGCGCTGGTGGCATGCCATCGGACTGGGTGGGCTGTGTAGTCTGACGCTGTTTGGGCACCCGCTGGCAGCCGGCCTTGTAGTCGAACACATGGACAACACACGCAAGGGATATGCATCGCCATTGCCGCCGTTCTACGATTGGACGACGCGCTGGTTGATGGGCCTATTTGCGGTGTTGGTCGATTTCGTCTACTTCATGATGCCGCTGATGCTGATGGGGTTGCTCTTCTTCTGCGGCGGTCTGACGATGCTTATGGCACGTTCCGACGAGGGCCAGTTCGGCATTTTGGGTATCATCGGTGGGGCACTCATCGCCTGGTGGCTGTTTGTTTTTTTGACGGGCGTGTCGGCCGTGGGGCGTTTGGTCTATCTGGATGACGGCGGTCCCGAGCGGGCACTGACATCGTTCCCCCTGCGCGAGGCGTTGCGACCACACGCACGGCGATACTACGCCAAAGCACGCATCCACAGTCTGCCGCTGTACATCGCACCGTTGGTCTGCGCCGCGCTGGTGCCGCTGGTGTTGCGGCTCGATTCGGTATGGGGCGTCAGTGGTGCACTTGTCTTGATTTGGCTGTTGTTCAGCAGTTTGGTCTATGCCCACATTGGCACGATGCTGATCTACGGCGAAGTCAATAACGAACTCCAGCAGAGTGACCATGCCCGACCGTTGTTGGGTGCATGATTTGACCGCGAAAAAGCCCCTCTCCTTCAGTCAAACAAAGGGGAGGGGCTTTTGTGTGCGTGCGTTTACTGGAGCAGGGCAAATGTGCCGCTGGTGAGAAAATGCTGCAGACGCAGTTCCATTCGCCGGCAGTACTCGGGGATAAACGCACGTTCGCCGGCCGACTCGATGACCAGCAAATCATTGAACAGCAAGACCCCGCGTGCCATCAGTAGCGTCTCGAAGACTGCATCGCTGACCGGCGGAACGGGGCTGACCTGGGCATAGCCCGCCCGGATGTGCTGTTCGGCGCCTGGTATGTCGCGGACATAGTATGAAGAGATAGCCAGGTCTTGGATGGGCCAGCCCAGTCCCGCATCGTCGAAGTCGAAGACACTCAACTGCTCCGCGTTCCACATCAGGTTGTAGCCGTGCAAATCGGCGTGGATGGGCTGCACAGCGAACTGCTGTTCGAGTTGGGCGTAGACGGTCGTGATCTGGCCGATTGCTTGGGCGACCATGTCCTGCAGCCGCGGCGTCACGCTCGGGTGCGTGCTGGTGCTGAAGGATTCGGGGCTGTTCATCCACAGGGTGTTGACGAACGGGAATGCTGCGTTGCCCTGTGGCGACCAGCGTGCGCTGTGGCGATGCAACTGGGCCATGGTGTGGCCCAATGCCGTCAACTGCGCAACGCGCGGTTTTTCACCGACGATGCGGCCGGGGAGCCAATGCGACAGTGTGGCTGGTATGGCTCTTTGGAGCGCTGCGACGGGCAATTCGATGGCCCATTCGCCGGCGGCGGTTTTGTGCGGAGGAGCGACGTTTACGTGTCCGTCGGCAGCGAGTGCATCGATCCACTGCAGTTCGGCTGCCAGCCCGGCCGCATCGCGCAGGGAATTGGTACCGAGGCGCAGGGCGTAGCGTGCGCCGTCGGATGCGGTGACGGCGTAGGTCGTATTGAAGCCGTGATTGACCATGCGTAGCGTGTGCGGCACGATATCGAACTGGGCGCAGGCATGCAGTGCGACCGGCCGGAGCAGGACGAGTTGTTGGCGCTGGGTCAAATCGGCAAACGGGACGGACATAGGTGGATTCTCCGATGGCAGTTTTCGTCGCTATAATAGATGCATCAGCCCTTTTGTACAGTATACCAAGGACGCAACAATGTCGATTGCAATCATCGTCCACGGCGGTGCCTGGGCTATCCCTGACAACGAGGTCGCACCGCACCGGAACGGGTGCCGCAACGCCCGCAATGCTGGCTGGGACGTACTGGCCGCCGGCGGGAGCGCCATGGACGCCGTCGAGGCGGCTGTGCGTATCCTCGAAGACGACCCCACCTACGACGCCGGCGTCGGCTCGGTGCTCAATCGCGGCGGTTTCGTCGAGCTTGATGCGGCAGTGATGGACGGTGATCAACTCTTGTACGGCTCGGTCGCCGGTGTACGCCGCGTCCGCAACCCGATCTCGCTCGCACGCCACGTGCTCAACAGCCCAGCCGGGATGTTGGTTGCCGAGGGCGCCGAGCAGTTCGCGGTCAAGCGCGGCATCAAACTGTGCGACCCAGAAGACTTGATTGTCGACCGCGAATTCGCCATCTACCAAGACCTCGTGCGCACCTACGACGAATCCAAAGATACCGGCGCCACCCCACCCCCAGGTGAGCGCAATGCCGCCATCCAGGCAGGTGGTTGGCCGGCCCCCAGCATGGACCGCCCCGGCGACACCGTCGGGTGTGTGGCCATCGACAGCAATGGCTGGGTGGTCGCCGGTACGTCGACCGGTGGGACCGGTCACAAACTGGTGGGCCGCGTCGGCGATGCCCCACTATTGGGCGGTGGCTTGTATGCGATGAACGAGTTGGGCGGCTGTTCGACCACCGGCTGGGGCGAGTCGATTATGCGCATTCTGTTGGCCAAAACAGCCGTTGACTACCTGGCCGACGACTGTCATCCCCAAATCGCCGCCGACCGGGCCATCCAACGGCTCGCCGATCGCGGCAAAGGCACCGCGGGGTGTATTTTGTTGGATCGCCACGGTCGGCTGGGCTGGGCGTTCAATACACCGCGGATGGCACATGCCTGGCGCACGGCCGATGGCCGTGACGGCGACGGCGTCTAGGAGTGCCCGGCGCGTGGAACTTGATGCAGCACAGGCTACGGCAGATGCGCTTTCGCACTGCCGTAGCACTTCATCTGGGCTGCGTGGTGCTCTTTTTTGTGCCGTATTGGGGGATGGGGCAGGTGTTGGCGCCGAGTTGACGGTCGACGTACTGACTGATCGAACCAATGCACTGCACTACCGTCAGGTAATCCACGGTATAGGTCTGTGACATCATGTGTTTTGTATCGGCGACCTCGTCGCAGTACTAGAGCAAGACAAGCCGACACTGTCATGGCAACGATACCCAAACAGATGTGACCGCAGTAATCCTTGGTGTCGTCGTTCCGGCTGGTGCACAGACGGTGCGCCTGCGTTGGGTGAGTGCAGTGCAATGGATGTGGGTGTCTCATCTCGTGTGGGGTGGGATTTGGCTCTGGTATGGGGTATGGCTGGTGCGTCGGTACCGGTCGCGTAGAAACGATTAGGAGGATGCCATGCGTTCTGATCTCGAAATCGCCCAGGCAGCCACATTGCGTCCCATCGGCGCGATCGCCGCTGCAGCCGGGGTCGAAGAGCAGTACCTCGAGCCGTATGGTCGGCATATGGCGAAAATAGACACCGCCGCCATTCATGGTGCGCGCACGGCGCGCTACGTGGTCGTCACCGCCATCACCCCCACGCCATTAGGCGAAGGAAAAACCACCACCACCATCGGCCTCGGCCAGGCGCTGTCGCAGCGCGGGCATCGGGCAGTGGTCGCTATCCGCCAGCCGTCGATGGGGCCGACCTTTGGTATCAAAGGGGGTGCTGCCGGTGGTGGCTATAGCCAAGTGGTGCCGATGGAGCAGTTCAATCTGCACCTGACCGGCGACATCCATGCCATCGGCGCGGCCCACAATCTGCTGGCGGCGATGATCGATAACCATTTGCACCATGGGAACGTGCTGGGCATCGATCCGTATTCGATCCGCTGGCCGCGCGTCATGGACATCAGCGATCGCGCCCTGCGCAACATCGTCGTCGGCCTGGGTAGCAAAGCCGATGGCCCGCCGCGCCAAGTCGGGTTCGACATCACCGTCGCCTCCGAGGTGATGGCCGTGTTGTCGCTGTCGCGCGACATCCACGATCTGCGGGCGCGGCTGGCACGCATGGTAGTCGGCCAGCGCAAAGACGGCACACCCGTCACCGCCGAGGATCTCAAGGCCGCTGGCGCCATGACGGTGCTGTTGCGCGAGGCACTCAAACCCAATCTGCTCCAGACGCTCGAAAACTCGCCGGCCTTCGTCCACTGCGGTCCCTTCGCCAACATCGCCCACGGTAATTCGTCGGTGATGGCCGATCGGGTGGCCCTCAGCCGGGCAGACTACGTGGTGACCGAGAGCGGCTTCGGGGCCGACATCGGCTTTGAGAAATTCTGTCACATCAAATCACGTGTCTCGGGCGTGACGCCCGACGCCGTCGTGCTCGTGGCCACCATTCGCGCCCTCAAAGCACACAGCGGCCGCTACAAAATCGTCGCCGGCAAACCGCTCGACCCGGCCCTGCTCCAGGCCAATGCCGACGACGTGGCGGCAGGCTGTAGCAATCTGACCGCCCAAGTCGCCAATGCGGCGCGCTTTGGACGGCCGGTCGTGGTGGCACTCAACCGGTTCCCCACGGATCACGCCGAAGAAATCGCCGTGGTCAAAGAACGTGCAATGGCTGCCGGTGCTTTTGCCGTGGTCGAAAGTTCGGTCTTTGCAGACGGCGGCGCCGGTGGTCTCGCGCTCGCCGAGGCGGTCGAACGAGCCTGCACCCAACCCGGCGAGTTCCGTTATCTGTACCCGCTCGAGGCATCGTTGACGACCAAAATCGAAACACTGGCGACCACCATCTACGGTGCCGACAGTGTCGAATACAGCCCCGAGGCGCGCAAGCAACTGGCCACCTACGAGGCCCAGGGGTACGGCAATTTGCCCATTTGTATGGCCAAAACTCAATATTCGCTCAGCCACGACGCCAGCAAAGTCGGTGCACCGACGGGCTATGTCTTCCCCATCCGTGAGGTGCGCTTGGCTGCAGGCGCGGGGTACATTTATCCACTCGCAGGGGATATGCGCACGATGCCCGGTTTGCCGACCCACCCCGGCGCCGAACGCATCGACATCGACGAGCACGGCAACACCGTCGGGTTGAGTTGAGTGTTGGTATGCAAAAGCCCCTCCCGCATTGCGGGAGGGGCTTTTTTGACAGAGAAAATTAGCTGAAGTAGGCTCGATCGACCACCATGGCACCAAACAGCAATGCCAGATAGAGCAGCGAAAAGCGGTACAAACCCCATGCCGAGGCGGTCGTGCCCTGACGGTAGAGGTTGATGGCGTAGTAGCTGAATATCACGCCGAGCACGCTGGCCATCACCAGGTATGCCATGCCCAGCATCTGTAGCGGCGTCGGCATAATCGTTACCACAAACATCAGCATGGTATAGAGAACAATTTGCCAGCGTGTCTCGTTGTCGCCGGCGATGACCGGGAGCATGGGGATGCCGGCGCGGGCATAGTCTTTGGAGCGGATGATGGCCAGCGCCCAGAAGTGCGGTGGGGTCCAATAAAAAATAATCGCGAACAAAAACAACGAAGGCAGCGTCAGACTACCCGTGGCCGCTGCCCAGCCGACCAGTGGTGGGAAGGCGCCAGCACCGCCGCCGATGACGATGTTTTGGACACTACTGCGCTTGAGCCACATCGTGTAGATGAGGACGTAGTAGACCAGGCCGGCGAACGCCAGTGCGGCGGTCAACCAGTTGGCGTATACGACCAAAATCACCGCAGCAGTAATCATCAGGACGCTGCCCAAGACCAATGCGTGCCAGCCGGGGATACGACCGCTGGGGATAGGCCGGCGGCCGGTACGCCCCATCAAGACGTCGATATCGCGGTCCAAATAACAGTTGTATGCATGTGATGCCGCGGCCATCAACCAGCCGCCAATAGTGGTCCAGATGACCAAGGCCAACTCGGGTTTGCCGGCTGGGGTGATGTACATACTGGTAATGGTGGTCAGGATGAGCAGCGAAATAACGCCGGGTTTGGTCAGGCTGACGTAGTCTTTGACTTTTTCTTTCCACGTATACGGGCCGACGATGTCATCACTTTCGATGGTTTTGGCCGGTGCATCGACGGTCACGAATGTCCATGGCAGATGGTACGCCAGGCCGACCAAAACGCCTGCACTGATGATGCTAAATCCACTCAGCACGGCATGTACGACCGCTTGGAGCACCGAAGTGGTGACAAAAATGCCCGCCACCACTTGTGCCAGCACGAGGGTGCCGAGTGCATAGACAGACACACGTGAAGCCGTTGTGGTGTAGCTCCGCAACGTCTGAACGACCAGGAGCAGCGTGAATATGGCTGCGATGACGGAAAAGACGCGGTGGCTGTTTTGGAGTTGGGCAATAATGCCGTTTTCGCCGCAGAATGGGAACGTGGTGCAGCTCATGGCACCGACACTCCCCAACAACGTGACGACTGCCAATGCCGCGGTGGTGGCAATTGCCAGGGACCGGTAGCGACCGCGTGCTTGTTCGCGTTTGCCGCCCAATTTGGTGCTGTCGGGTGTGGGGATAAAGCTCCGCACCAGCACAAAGCTGGCACTGATGAGCACACACAATTGGCCAAATGGTTGTGCAGGCCAGAGCAGCAACGGTACCGTGGCAACCAGAAATGCCACCGAGGGCCAGCGCAGTGGTGCGGTATAGACCCATGCGAGTGTCGCGGCCAGGAGTGCTGCGAGTGCGATGAGTTGTGTGCTGACCGGGATAGCCGGTTCGGCAATGACCAGGACAAGGGCTGCTATGGTCAGCACCTGTACGGTGCGATTCGACGGAGCCAAGGTAGGGAGTGATTCGTTCATGGTGTCTCGCATTCCAAAGAGCATCGTTGTCAGTATACCGCAACCACACGGCTATTCGCAGCATTGTAGTAGCTACAGGTACGACGTGGTCGTCAGGAGCTGCACGAGATACAACACCCCTGCCAGCAGGTGTGCCGTCAATACCAACCCCAGGAGGTGTCCACGCGCACCAGTCGGCCGGGTGCGCAGCACCACACCGAGTGTGCAGGCATACAAGAGCGGCACCACAATCCGCATACCCCAAGCAAAATTGTTGGCACTCACGTTGGCTGGCTCGACAAAGAGCAGGTATTGCACCACCGCTATCACAAAGGCCAGCCCCACCACCAGCGTCAACCGATCACGCCACAACAGCGGGGTCACCAGAATGGTCGCCAGTGGGAACGCCACCAACTGCAGGACCGAGAGGTACGGCGCAGGGCTACTGAGTGCAGCGGCTTGGAGCCAGGCGATGGCAAAATCGCTCCCGCCGTTGCTCCGTACGGTCGATTGCAACACCAACACAACCAGCGCGGCCACGCTCGGCCCAATCAACCAAGCCACATGGATGGGGATGCGCGCCCGCACGAGCCAGAGCAGTGCGACGAGGATCCACAGCGCCGGGACGATAGCCAGCGGCCCGTTCGGCTTGGCCAAGGTTGCGGCTATCATCGTCAGCAACGCGAGGGGTATCACTACCCACAGGCGCTGACGCGTCTGTGGGCGTAGCAACGCCAATGCGAGGAGCAATGCAGCCCAGGTGACCGGTTTGGCGACAATCGTGGTGGCATTGTGGAACACCGTAACCGACCCCTGGCCACGATAGATCATCGGGTTGACGTCGGGCACATAAATAGCCGCCACCACACAGAGGAGCAGTGACACACACCAGACCCAGACCCAATGGATGCGCGGTCCTGCCATCCGCACCATCACAACCGCCAAGAGCACCATGCTGGCGAGCTGATACAGCAGCAAGGTAACGGGTAACGCGCGATGATAGTACACATCACGCATCAGCCATGCAATAGCCCCGATAGACCAGTGGAACAACGGATGCGGGATCGAGACCCAGCGATTGCCGCCCTGTGTGGTGACTTCGACCTGGCCGTTGACCCATACGGCATAGCGCACTAGTGCTTTGTCGAGCATCAAACGACGGGCGTCGTCCATGTGGAACGGCAGATCCGAGACCATCGAGCCGTCGAGTTGGCGCTGATAGATGCGCCAATAGACAACCATCAAGCCAATGGT
>QWQY01000037.1 GCA_003670675.1 Chloroflexota bacterium | reverse complement strand
GTTCTTCTTCGATCCCCTCAGGGGTCGCCATGCTTCGTTCGTGTGGCAGTACACCCTCTTCGAGTCCGCAGACAAAGACAAACGGCCATTCCAACCCTTTGGCAGCATGAATGGTCATGAGTTGGATTTGGTCGCGCTCTTCGTCACCGTCGTCGGTGTTGGTCATGATGGCTATGTACTGCATGAACGCTTCGATATCGTCGTGTTCCTCTGCGACCATGAGCAATTCGTCGATGTGTGCTTTGGCGTCCTCGTATTTCTCGGGGTCTTTGGCATGGAGTGCTTCGAGGTAGGTGTGGTAATTCGTTTGGTGGATGACATCTTCGATGACCTCGCGCGGCGGCGAATGGCGTTTCAGGTGGCTGCGTAGCCGGCCGAGAATGGTTCCCAGCGCTTTGGCTCCCGCACGTGCTTTGTCGTCGAGCTGGGCGAGGATCATGACATCGGCCAAGACATCTGCGATAGCGAGATTGCGCCGAGCTGCCTCGACGCTAAAGATTTTGAGTGGCTTGGCACTCAGGCCACGCTTGGGGGTGTCTGCAATGCGTGTCAATGCCATGTTGTCGCGGCTGTTGACGGCCAACCGCACATACGCCAGCAAATCGCGTATGACGGCGCGGTCGTAGAAGCCTTGTTGACCCTTGAGCTTGTAGGGTAACTTGTGCATCCGGAGTGCTTCTTCGAACTGCCGACTCATGTGTTTGGACCGATACAAAATCGCAAAATCTCGGGCTTGTCGACCTGCCACTGCGACATCACCGAATGCCCCGCCATCGGGCGACCCGGCGTGGACCATGGCAGCGATTTCGTAGGCGATTTTGTCGGCTTCTTCTTTGCCGTTTTGATACTCCAAAAAGACCACACTGCGCTCACCCTCATAGCTCCGTTGATGCGCTATGAGCTGCATGGGTATCACCAAACGACTGGGCCGAATGACGGCATAGGCGGCATCGAGGATGGCCTGCCGGCTGCGGTAGTTGGTTTTGAGTTCGATGATGGTGGCACTGGGGAACGTCTCGCCGTACCGCGAAATAATCGTATGATCCGCATTGCGGAATCCATAAATCGATTGCATTGCGTCGCCGACGACAAACAGCGAGCGCGGCCGACTGCCCACGGGCTCGCTGAGGACGCGGATGAGGCTGAATTGGCTAGGGTCCGTGTCTTGATATTCGTCGACGAGCAGATGCTTCCAGCGCTTTTGGACCGCGTCGAGGATGTCTTCGTGCTCACTCAACAGGCGATATGTAATCTGGATGAGATCATCAAAATCGAGTGCGTTTGCCTCGGCCAACAAGCCTTGATAGTGGCGGTAGCGCAGGGCAACCCACGAATCGTTGGCGTTTTCGGCCTGAGCCAGCAACATGCGTGGGGTCTGCAGATGGCTTTTGGCACGCGAGATGCGCCGCATCAGATCGTCGACCTCGGTTGCTTCGGGTGATGGCTCGGGGGCTGCATCGATGGATTGTTGGGCGATTTGCTCTTGCTCGTCACCCGAATAGATGCTGAAGTTGCGCGTGTAATGCCCGATTTTCCCCTCGATGTGGGCCCGTAGGATCTGCACACAGATCGAGTGGAAGGTCCCGGTCGTGAGTTGCTTGACCTGTGTGCCCAACACGCTCCGCAACCGCGAGCGCATCTCTTTGGCGGCTTTGTTGGTGAAGGTCAACGCCAAAATGGTGCTCGGGTCGATGCAATGCTGCTGCACCATGTGTGCAATGCGCAACGTTAATACGCGGGTTTTGCCGCTGCCTGCCCCGGCTTTGAGCAAGATCGGCCCGATTGGTGCTGTCACAGCAGTCTGTTGTTCGGCATTCAGGCCAGCCAAGTAGTTCACAGGTGGGGCGTCTCTCTACCGTAGGGGGATGGCTCAGAACATCGATGCTTGGTGCTCTGGTGGGGAATTATCCCATATCGGCTGGTACTCCGGCAATACCTTTGTCAACGCCTGATGGAACAGATGCAAATGGGCCGGTGAATGGTCCTCGATCGGGCAGTGCATAAAGAAATACGTTTGTATCCCCATTCGCTCCCATTGGGCGATACGCACCGCCCATTCGTCGAGAAAGCGCGTATTGGCGGCTGCATGCGGATGACTGATGTACCTCACGAGTGCGAGGTCAGCGCTGACCCACGGGTCGAGCGGGATGTCGGGTTTGTGGTCGCGGGCGCTGTCGAGATCTGCGTCGGCACCTGGCAGACCTGGTTCGTCGAGTGGGCGCACATCCATGATGCAATGCCCGATCGCGTGTGCCGCGAGCAGTTCTTGGAGCACGAGTCGACCGCGAGGCGTATACCAGCTGGAATGCCGTACTTCGACTGCGAGCCGCAGATGTGCAGGCCAGCTCGTGAGCCACTGCGCCAAGTCGTCTATGTGGCGCAGGCCAAATCGCGGTGGGAGCTGCAGAAAATACGGACCCTGGCGCGTTCCCAACGGTTGCATCCGCTCGAGGAACTGGTCGCGGAGGTCGATTGTATCTGCGAAGGCGGCTGCGTGGCTGATGAGTTTGGGAATTTTGCAACAAAAGCGGAATGACGATGGTGTTTCGGCGGCCCACTTGGCGACCGTCGTGGTGCTCGGGATTGCATAGAACGTTGCATTCCCTTCGACGGTTGCGACCCGTTCGCTGTAGCGTTGCAGAAATGCCGTGGCGGGCGTCCCTGATGGATACAACGACCCGACCCAGCTTTTGTGTGCCCAGACTGCGCAGCCGGTACGAATGGTCATGGGAGCCCCGCGGCGGTATCGACGTCTACCCATGCGGCATTCGCTTCGGCTGAACGGGTCATCGCGGTCAGTACGGCGAGTGCCGCAACACCGTCGTTGATGGTTGCAGCCCGCACATCCTGACTGCCGCGAATGGCTGCACAAAAGCCTTCGATTTGGCGCCGATACGAATGCCCGTCTGCGCCGAGCGGCCGATGATACTGTGCATCGGTACTGGTAAATACCTCGACGTCGCTACTCTTGAAAAACCAGGGGAGGTATGTTTTCGCCTGTATCGACCCATGTTGGCTGTAGAGGTGGAACCCCTCGTGATGGTCCCCTTGGATGGTCACCGTCAAATCGAGATGCCCAGCAGTGCCATCGGCGAAGGTCACTGCACTGTACCAACAGTGTGCTCCTTCGACGGTGCGATATTGCGTCTGCACGCGGACTATCGGTCCACACATATACCGTGCTGTGTCGACGAGATGGCTCCCGTGGGTCAACAGCAGGTAGCGGCGCCGGTCTGTTTTGGGATCCAGCGCGGGGCGGAGGGTGTCATCAGCCGTGACAAATGTCGGCTGGAGGTTGGCGGTCGCTGTATAGCGCAGGTGTGAATCACAATACCAGCCACGATAGGCGATGCGCTGGCCAAGGGCACCCCAGGCCATGTCGCGGGCATATTCGATGCCCATATCGTAGCGTTTGTTGTTGCCGATATGTAGGATGCGGTCGGTCTGTGCATGTACGGCAGCGAGCATGTGGGCAGAGACGAGGGTATCGCTGAGCGGTTTTTCGACCAATACATGCTTGCCCGCGTGTAGGGCGGCTTTGGCGAGCGGCACGTGGAACGGGTCTGCCACGGCGATAATCACCGCCTCGACCCGCGTATCGGCGAAGAGGTCGGCGGCATCGGCGTATGCGTTTGGTGCGCCATGCATGCGCTGGGCGGCAGTGCGTAGCCGTTCCGAGCGGTCACACACCGCAATGAGCGTGGCGTTGTGGGCCTTGACCGTCGCAGGCAGATGTGCTGCTTGCGCGATGGGGCCACAGCCAACAATC
This sequence comes from Chloroflexota bacterium, assembly GCA_003670675.1. Taxonomy (GTDB): domain Bacteria; phylum Chloroflexota; class Chloroflexia; order Chloroflexales; family Roseiflexaceae; genus UBA965. Next base: position 8,338 of record QWQY01000037.1, on the reverse strand, counting down.
CCGATACCGACCGGGTTCATACGTGTTGGACCAACTCAATGAGTGTACCCATCGTTGCTTTGGGGTGGATGAATGCAACCAACGTCCCATGCAGGCCCGGGCGCGGCGCTTCGTCGATGAGTCGCAAACCCTGTGCTTTGAGGTCTGCTAACGAGGCGTTGATGTCGGTTACACGGTACGCAATGTGATGCATACCCGGGCCTTTTTCGGCCAAATATTTGGCAAATGCTGCATCTGCGGAGGTTGGGGCAATGAGCTCGACGGCACTTTCTCCATATCGGGCTACTGCGACACGCATCGCACGTTCGGGGAGCTCGATGCGTTCCCATTCATGCACACCAAAGGTGACCCCATAAAAGGCAACCGCCTCGTCGATATCGGTCACGGCAATGCCGATATGATCAATCGCAACAAAATGATTCATAGCACCTCATAACGCTGGTCGTTCCGCAATTACCCAGAGGAAGGTCACCGCAACCCCGTCTTCGTCCTGTGTTTCTTCGACCGCACTGTGGACGGTTAATCCCGCATCGCGGAGGAGCTCGCGGTTGCGCTCACTGTCATATCCGCTCCAGTACATGGGGACCCCGAGCCAATCAGCGGCGAATTCTGATGGCAAATCATATGCGGTCAAACAGCCAACGAATAAGCCGTTGGGCCGCAACCAACGGGTCAATCGCACAAAGAACTCGGGCAAGTCTTCACGTGGGACATGGATGAGCGAGTAGAAGGCACAGATGGCGTCGAACGACTCAGGGGGGAACGCCAACTGTGTCATGTCGGCACAGATGACTTGTGCACGTGGGACGGCACGAGCCGCGAGTTTGGCGTTTTTGGGCGAGATATCGACCGCAGTGACGCGATACGACTCGGCGAGGCGCTTGGTGGTCGTCAGTCCTGTGCCGCAGCCGAGATCAAGCAAACGCATCCCGCCGCGTGCGTGGTCGAGCAAAATCTGCATGTAGCGCCCGCGTGACTCGTCGTGTTTGGAGGTCGCCCATTCGGTATAACGCTGGGTCAGTTGGTCATACCCACGCGCGACGATCTGACGGGGTGTTGGGTTATCGTTCACGAGATAAGATCCTCTAGTGTACGCCGGGGGCGTGGTTTGCTCGGGGTGCGCGGCCCATAGGGCATCCCGGCGCTCTGCAATAGATCAATGAGCTGCTCGTAGCCATGTTCGGCAGGTGCCAACCAAATTTGCCCTGTGCCGCGGAAGACATTGACCAATCCTTCTCCGGAAGTCACTAACCCCGCAACAGCTGCAGTGGCGTTTCCTACCTGTTGGACGAGCTGCCCTTTGCGGAGCAACACAATATCACCATCGACACGGAGTTCTTCGTCGTGGAGGTCAATGCGGAGCACATCGCTCGCAGCAATGGGGCTCTGGACCACACACCACCCTTTGCCGGTGATGCGTGTGCGTACGACTTCGTCTTTGCTGAGCAACACGCTCGAAATGCTTTTCTTGAATGCAAGATCGTTGTCGATGCCTATTTCGCTGGCGACATAGCGCCCATCGTCGACGATGGCTTCTTCGCCGGGTGCAATCCGTGTAAGCAGATAGTGATCGAATGTTGGTTCGGTGTAGATGACCCCCGTGCCTTGGAATGTGGTGCGGAAGATGGACTCGTTGTTGAACCTTTTTTGAACGTAGCGTTTTACAAAGCCCCAGGCACCGCCGGCAGTCGTGTTGGTGCGGATTGACCCATACGAAAACTGGAGCATGCCGGGCTCGATCGAGGCACCACCTCCGGTCAACGTGATCCGCAATTGACGCAGGCGTACCCCCATCTGCTGGGCATAGTATGCAATTGCGGCAAGATCGGGTCGGCGAGTCAGGTTGAGTGATGGATATTCGATGACTTCGATTGTACTTTCGTCGCCTTCCATGCGGGCGATGACCGTCCCGTTCATCGGGTGCTCCTCTCGCAGTGGGCTAGTCACGAGACTGTGTCCTGCGCATGGGGATAAACAGCGCAATCATGATTGACAGTGGTCCCAACAGGATCCCGATGCCAATAGCCGCAGCAATGTGATAGCCTTTTCGATAGATGAGGGCGGCAGCGAGGGCTGCACAACTCACCCAAACATACAATGCAATCCTCGGTTCAAAAATCCCCTGGTTCATTCCAAATCCTTTTGTCGGATAGTGTTCTTGTGGCTATAGTACCACAGCAATCTGTGTTGTTCCCTTCGAGAATACGCCATCTGTGTGCGGTCGATTCGGTCTTTTTTGCCAAAATGTTGGGTGATTGACGTGGTACGTGACACAGTCTCTGTGTGGGTACTGTCTAGAACAGTCAGACAGACACGCGTTACTCCAAAATCACTGGTCTCCGAAAAATTCCCCCGTCGCGGATTGTCGCTCTCTGCGAACAAGCAACGTCAACGCTCCATTCGTTTTGGAACGGTGTTGGGGAATGCGCTAACTTTCTTGGCTCAGACGAAGCCGCTCGGCAATCGCTGGCATGTCGGCCAACGCAATGATGCCGAGCAACGGGCTGGCTGGCGTGCCGGATTCGGAAATCAACACTGCATCAATTGGATTGCCACGCCGATGCTGTGCCGCAAAGACGTTCAGCGCAACGACCAGTGATGCGTCGGGTTTGACAAACAATGCGGTGTCCGCAGGTTCGGTGTGCTTCAAGACCGCAGAGACTCGTACTTGGCTCAAATCAAGCAGGTGCGAAGATTGAGCGCCGATCCAATAGGTAATGTTGCGAATGGTCAATAAGCCTTCATACCCGTTCGATCCATATACAGGGAGCTGCGAATAATGGTGTTCGTACATCAGCCGCGATGCAGCTGACAGATGATCATCGCTACGGATTGTCAAGACGTGATGCGTGGCGAAAATGGACACGGTTGGCGGTTGGATCAGCATGTCACGGACATGGCAGATTCGTTGGACGGCCCAATCATTGGGTTCGGCCAACACCGTACCGCCGCCACGCTCGTGGACGATGACATTGCGCAGACGGGCAAACGCTTTCAGATCTTCTGCGTATGCCTGCACGGTCTGGTCAGTGAGTCGCAGACTATCTACCTGCGCGACAAACGGGACCCCTTTTGCGAGGTCAGAAATCGACGCGAGGTATCCTTCGATGACGACAAACGCCTCGAGAAACTGGGTGGAGTTTTGGTTCATCATAGATGTGCCGCCAGATACGACGTCAATGCTGCAATCACGCGCAAATCGATGGTATGACCGATGGGATATTCGGCGTATTGAACGGTTGCCCCATGTGCGACAAATGCATCACGACAGGAATGCCCCGTCGCAATGGGTACCACTTCGTCGTAACTCCCATGGACGACAAGTACGTTGGGGTTGGGGACAGTAATTTCACTCGTTGGCAGCATAGCAAAAGGGTTGAGACCGCTGAGTAACACCGAACAGCGGATCGTTGGCTCGCAGAGCGCCAGCATACCAGCCATCCCTGCTCCCTGACTAAAGCCCACCACTGCAACGCGATTTGGATCAGATGCATATTGCGCAATGGCAGTATGGTACGTCTCACGCAGAATAGCCAAAGACTGGATCGCCTGCTTGGTGTCAGCGACTATTCCGGTTTGCGTAAAGGCGAGTTCGTACCAGCAATTGGACCCTGGTGCAAGCATCAGTTGCGCACGTAGCGATACAATCTGACACACTTCGGGCAAGTACGGCGCAAGTTGGAGCAAGTCTTCTTCGTTGCTCCCATAGCCATGGAGCAACACCAGTAACGGTGGTTGGGCACTCGGAGTGCGCGGACTGAGGGCCTCGTGGCGCAGCGGGAGTTCTGGCATATTGTGATTAGTCATTGTCGATGACGGCATCTGCTTCGATTTCGACGAGTTGAAGGGGATCAACCATGCTGGCACTGACGAGCGTGTTTGCCGGCCGGATGTTGCCAAATATTGCACCATGCGCGCGGGCCACTGCCTCCCAATCCGCGATGTTCGCAACAAAAATCCGGGTGCGAATAACGTCGCTGAGCGATGCACCCGCTTCTGCAAGGGATGATTCGATTTTGCGGATGATGTACGTCGCTTGCGCACCTGCGTCACCGATGTGCTGGACTTCGCCGGCTGCGTTCGATGCAGTTGTCCCCGACACCGCGATGATGTTCCCGATGCGGACAACGCGTGAATACCCAGCCATTGCCTCCCATGGAGTGTGGGTCGAAAAATTTCGACGCATTTGTTGCTCCTTCTTTGTTTTTCGTCTGCTACTCATAGTATACCGGTCTGTTGACCGGGCTTTTACCAGTGCTGGATACAACGGTTTCTTTACGGGTCGGCGTGGAGATGGTAGTATTTGGAGAGAAGAAAGTACAGAGCTATGCCGAAACTCGCCGTTGTCATTGTGAACTACAACACTGCCGGATTGCTCAAAGCCTGCCTTGCTTCGATACCCGATGGGTACCGTGCCGGTGGGGTAGATATCTATGTCGTCGATAATGGCTCTGTCGATGATTCGTTGCAGATGTTGGCCAACGAGTTCCCGTCGGTCACTGTAATTGCTAGTTCACATAACGGCGGGTTTGCATACGCTAATAATATCGCACTGTCACGCATTATGGCCAAGACTGACGCACCCGAGTATACATGTATCCTCAACCCAGACACGGTGGTTGTACCAGGGGCGTTTGATGTTCTGATTGCATATCTCCAAGCGCATCCGGATGTCGGCGTTGTCGGTCCGCGCTTGTTGTTGCCGGATGGGACACTGGATCGTGCCTGTCGTCGGTCTTTCCCCACACCAGAGGTGTCGATGTGGCGCATGTTGGGCTTTGCACGATTGTTCCCCCGAAGTCAACGCTTTGGTCGATACAACATGACATACGTCGACGAACACCAGACGATTGAGGTTGATGCAATTGTTGGTGCGTGTATGCTGATGCCGACATCGGTGCTCCGAGAGGTTGGCGGGCTGGATGACACGTATTTCATGTACGGCGAAGATCTCGATTGGTGTTATCGCTTCAAGCAGTACGGTTGGCGCATTGTCTATGTAGCGGATGCCGTGGTGCATCACATCAAACGCGCTGCGAGTCGACAGCAACCAGTACAAACGATCCGCCATTTCTACGATGCGATGCGCATCTTCTTTCGACGGTATTACGCAGCAACGACGCCGCGCCCGGTCCGTTGGTTGATCGAATCAGGGATCACCGTTGCTGAGCAAGCAGCCTTAGTCCGTAACCGACTGCGTCCGCAGCGCGCAGCCCGAGGGTCAGCATTATGATTCGACACCTCTGGCGAAATCGAATCGTGGTGCTTGTTGCGGCGATTTGTGCCGATATCTTGGCAACAAATTTGGCACTGCTGGTCTGGTTTTGGTTTGTGCGGCCACTGTCGTTCGAGGGTCAACTGTTGTTCGACAACTCGCCACAGGGTGGGCGTATTCTGTTTGTTGCAGTCCTGAACGCCGCTACGTTCATCAGTTACGTGGCAGCCGGGATGTACAGCCTGCCGCGGGGTATTTCGCGGATTGATGAAAGCTTCAAAATGCTTTCAGCAACATCGATTGGTGTCTTTGTTGCGTTTCTCACCAACCTGTTGGCACCACAGTTCGCGTTGCCCGACGTCGTGCTCGACACGCCGTTACTCATCGGTGGGTGGGTTTTGGTGCTGTTCTGGTCCGTTTTGTTCCGCGTGGTGTACCGCTCGATGTTGTCGCGACTGCGGCGCCGTGGGATGGATACCCGGCGGGTGCTCATCGTTGGTGCGCTCGAACCAGGTCAGTTGGTCTATCGGTCGATTACGCGGGACGACAGTTTGGGTTATCGCGTCGTCGGATTTGCGTCGGATATCGTCCCCGAATCCGGTATTTCGTCTGTACCTATTTTGGGCAACTTCGATGACATCGGCGACATTATCAAAGCGCAGCAGGTCGATTTGGTCATCGTTGCGTTGTCGGGCCGTGCATCGCACGAATTGTTTGACAGCATCATGCGTGCCGAAGATGCGCATGTCGAGGTCAAACTCTACCCCGATGCATTTACGCTGATTACCAACAACGTGGTGTCCGAAAACGAAGTCGCTGGGCTCCCGTTGTTGAACGTCCGCAATGGTGCATTGGCGAACCCGCTCAACAAAGTGCTGAAACGACTATTTGACGTCGCTTTTGCGGCATTGGTATTGTTGGTTGCAGCGCCATTGATGATGCTAATTGCAGTCCTCATCAAGCTCGAATCGACGGGCCCGGCATTCTTTGTGCAGCCGCGGGTCGGTATAGATGGTATCCCGTTCCCGACGATTAAGTTTCGCACGATGCGTGTCGATGCCCCGCACCTGGCCTCGTGGACTACCAAAGATGATCCACGCAAGACGCGCACGGGTACGTTTTTGCGACGCACGTCGCTGGACGAATTGCCGAACTTTATCAACGTCATTCGTGGCGAGATGTCGGTGGTCGGGCCGCGTCCCGAGCAAGTCTTGTGGGTGGAGCGATTTAGTCAAGAAATCCCGTATTATATGCGACGTCACCAACAGAAAGCCGGTATCACCGGCTGGGCGCAAGCCAACGGATTACGGGGCGACACCAGTATCGAGGACCGTACCCGATACGATTTATACTATGTAGAGAATTGGTCATTGCTCTTCGATATCAAGATTTGCATCAAGACCTTTGTCGATATTGTAACTGGCCGCAACAAAGGCTATTGAACGGGATGATTGCATGAACCTACACCATTTGACCATTGCTGACATGCGCACACGACTCGACACCGGTGAACTAAGTGCGGTCGCTTTGACTGAGGCTGTGTTGACGCAGATTGCAGGCCACGATGGCGACGTTGGGGCATATCTCCATGTCGATACCGCAGGTGCACTCCAGCAAGCAGCTGCAGCGGATGTACGCCTCAAGGCAGGCGAACGGACCCCGATGTTGGGGATTCCGCTCGGTATCAAGGATGTCTTGTCCACCGAGGGATTGCCGACCACCTGCGCATCAAAGGTGCTCGAAGGCTACATTCCTCCTTATGACGCAACCGCAGTGGCACGACTCAAAGCGGCGGGTGGCGTCATTTTGGGCAAACTCAATATGGATGAGTTCGCCATGGGTTCGTCGACCGAAAACAGCGCATACCAACTGACCCGCAACCCATGGAACCGCGATTGTGTGCCTGGCGGCTCGTCTGGCGGCTCTGCGGCTGCTGTCGCCGGTGGTATGGCGGCTGGTACGTTGGGGACCGATACCGGCGGTTCTATCCGCCAGCCTGCTTCGCTCTGCGGTATTACGGGCCTCAAGCCGACCTACGGACGTGTCTCACGGTATGGCGCAGTGGCCTTTGCGTCGTCCCTTGATCAGATTGGTCCGATGGCGTGGACAGCTCGCGATGCAGCCATGATGCTGCAGGTTATCGCCGGTCAAGACGACCACGACGCGACGTCGGCGCCGCTGGCAGTGCCTGATTATTTGGCTGCATTTGGCGGCGACCTCAAGGGTGTACGCATTGGTATACCGCGTGAGCTCTTTGTCGATGGCATCCAAAAGGAAACCGAACGTGCGGTGCGTGCCGCCATTGACGTGCTCAAGCAGATGGGCGCAATCATCAAAGAAATTTCGCTCCCGCATAGTGGCTATGCGTTGCCGGTGTACTACATCGTCGCGACGGCCGCGGCGTCATCGAATCTGGCGCGCTTTGATGGTGTGCGCTACGGACATCGCAGTGCGGGTGACAGCTACCGAGAGCAGCTCGATGCGACCCGCGGTGATTTGTTCGGGCCCGAAGTCCGGCGCCGCATCATGCTCGGTACGTACGCATTGTCTGCCGGATATTACGATGCATATTACAAACGTGCCCAGCAGGTACGCACATTGATTCGCCAGGATTTCAACACGGCGTTTGCTGATGTGGACATCATCGCTGCACCAACGTCGCCCAATGTCGCATTCAAGTTCGGCGAAAACACCGACGATCCTGTAGCCATGTACCTCCAAGACGTCTGCACCTTGCCGGTCAGCTTGGCGGGGTTGCCGGGGATTTCTGTTCCGTGTGGATTTGATAACGGATTGCCCGTCGGATTACAGCTTATCGGTCCTGCTTTCAGCGAAGCAGAGCTGCTCCGTGTTTCAGATGCGTATCAGATGCAAACCGATTGGCACGCCCGTCGTCCGGCATAGCTGATTACCCAAAACACCCCCTGCACCGAAATGCAGGGGGTGTTTTTCATTTTGTTGTTTATGGGGTCAAGTGTTGGAGCGCTGCTTGAATGACGGGATCGGTACGTGGTTCGTATGCGTCGGGGTTCGCCGGTACCGTGATGTCGGGGATTACTCCGATATTGTCGACAAATGTGCCGTCGTTTTGACGGAACAACACCTCCGCCAGCCACAAGACCG
>QWQY01000036.1 GCA_003670675.1 Chloroflexota bacterium | reverse complement strand
TGGCCAAAATCGCATCGACGATCGATGTGATGAGCGCTGGCCGTTTGCTGTGTGGTTTGGGAGCCGGCTGGTACGAGCATGAGTGGCTGGCGTATGGCTACGGCTTCCCCGAGATCCCCGAGCGCATGCGGGCCTTCCGCGAAGCAGTCGAGATTATCATCAAAATGTGGACCGAAGAAAAGCCTACCTACGCAGGTAAGCATTACACCATCAACGGTCCCATCAACGAGCCCAAGGGCATTCAGACGCCACACATCCCACTCTGGTTGGGTGGCGGTGGCGAAAAGGTGACCTTGAAGTTGGTTGCCAAATATGCGCAGGCTTGTAATGTCGGTGGCGGCAATCCCGAGACGGTAGCCCAGAAGCTCGCCATCCTCAAAGAGCACTGTGATACCCTCGGTCGCGACTACAACGCCATCACCAAGAGCACCAACATCAACGTCTTTATGCTCGAGAAGGGTGAAGACGCCGAGAAGGCTACCCTCAAGGTGCGCACCGCCTATAACGGTGCCGTCACGTCGCTCGAGGACTACAAAAAGAACGCTGTTGTAGGTACCGCTGACGTGGTCGAAGCCAAGATCGAGACGTTGGTCGCAGCTGGTGCAGATTACATCATCGGATACTTGCCACGGGTCGCCTACGAGCAGGATCGGGTCGATCAGTTCGCCGCTGTGGTCAAGAAGTATTCCTAGCTCTCTGTTGGCAACCCCCGCAGTGTTCGTCAGAACACTGCGGGGGTTTTTGTGTGGAAAGGTAGGCACAAAAAACCACCCCATCGTGTGATGGGGTGGTTGGACCAAGGAAGAGAACTATTCTGGTGTATCGGTCTTCTTCTTGGCAGGAGCGCGTTTGGGTTTGGCGGGAGCGTCGGCTGCACTCTCCTCGGCCTCATCGGCTTTGGCAGTAGCCTTCTTGGTGGTCTTTTTGGCGGCCGGTGCCTCCTCAGCTGGTGCTTCGGCGGTGACCGGTGCTTCGAATTCGACGTCAGCGCTGGGCTGCGTGATTTCGGGGAGCGTGGTGAAGTCGAGATCCGGCGCATTCATGTCTTTGCGCAGCTGTTCGAGGAGTGCCATTGCGGCAGCATCTTCGGGGCTGAGTGACGGTGTGCGCGTGACCCGTGGCTTGGCTTCCACAGCGACGGCGACTGCCGCTTGCTCTGGTTGTTCGGCTTCGGAGTCGCGATAGTACTCTTCTTCTTCGGCATCCAGACGTGCGTTCTCGATTTCGATGGCGCGCAGGCGCTCGGTCTCGCGGTCCGCAGCAGCGGCCACCAGGCGACGTGCTTCGGCGCCGGTACCGGCTGGGATGAGCTTGCCGATGACGACGTTTTCTTTGAGGCCACGCAGGTAGTCGATTTTGCCAGTGATGGCAGCCTCGGTGAGCACGCGGGTGGTCTCTTGGAACGACGCAGCGGACAAGAAGCTGTCGGTGGTCAATGATGCCTTGGTGATACCGAGCAGCAGCGACGAAGCGACTGCGGGCATACCACCCTGGGCCCAGACATCGGCGTTCACGCGGGTAAATTCGGCCTGATCGACGGTTTCGCCAGGCAGGTAGTGTGTATCGCCGGTTTCGTCGATGCGTACACGGCGTAGCATCTGACGGATGATGACTTCGAGGTGCTTGTCGTTGATATCCACGCCTTGTGAGCGGTACACCTTTTGGGCTTCCTTCACGAGGTAGGATTGCAGTGCGTCGCGGCCTTGGATCTGGAGCAATTCCTGTGGATGGGCAGCGCCTTCGGTCAAGAGCTGACCGGTATAGACGCGGGTCCCGTCGTTGAGGCCTTTGCGCAGACGTGCGGTGGTGGCGACGATGGTGTCGACTTCCTCGTGGTAGCTGTCTACAACGGTGATGACGCTCCCCGATACCATGACCACGCCGTCTTGACGGGCGCGGATGGTCTGACCACCGAGGTCAGTACGGTTGCTCCGGGCGATGACCTGGTTCTTGGTTACGCGCTCGCCGTTTTCGACGACGGCGACGTAGTGCTTGGGCATAATCTGCTCGTCATAGACGCTACCGTCGTCGACGATATGCAGGGTATGGCGGCCCTCTTCTTTGTGTTCGGTGAGCAAACCATCTTGTTCGGCGAGCACTGCGCGGGTTTTGGCCTGCACACGGGCCTCGAAGATTTCGATGATACGGGGCAACCCTTGGGTGATGTCGTCGGCCGATGCCACACCACCGGTGTGGAAGGTACGCAGGGTCAGCTGGGTACCAGGCTCACCGATGGATTGGGCGGCGATAATGCCGACCGCTTCACCGATTTCGACCAGCTTGCCGGTTGCCAAGTTACGGCCATAGCACTTACGGCAGATCCCGTATTCGGCTTGGCAGTAGAGCGGCGTACGCACGTTGACAAAAGCGATGTCGTTTTTGACGAACTCACGGGCCAGGTCTTCGTGGATTTCCTCACCGGCGGGCACGAGGACCGAACCGTCTGTGCGTAGGATGTCTTCGGCAGCGATACGGCCGACGACACGGGCTGGCAGGACCTTCATGACTTCGGTGTCGTCAGAGCTGTGGAGCAACAAGGATTCTTTGCTGCCACAGTCCTCGATGGTGACGATGTTGTCTTGGGCGACGTCGATGAGACGACGGGTCAGGTAGCCTGCGTCTGCAGTACGCAACGCGGTGTCGGCCAGACCCTTACGACCACCGTGGGTCGACACGAAGTATTCCAACACGGTCAGACCTTCGCGGAAGTTCGACTTAATGGGCAATTCGATGATTTTGCCGGTTGGGTCGGCCATCAAGCCACGCATGCCGGCCATCTGGGTCAGCTGATTGATGTTACCGCGGGCCTTTGATGTGACCATCATCGACACCGGGTTGAAGCGCTTGGTCTCGGGGTCGACCTTGACTTCGTTGAGTTCGCGCACCAGCTTCGTCATCTTTTTGCCGGCTTCGGTCCAAATATCGATGACTTCTTTGTAGCGCTCTTCGTCGGTGGTCAAGCCTCGGCGATAGCGGCGATCAGCGGCAATACGCTCGTTCTCGGCCTTTTCGAGGGCTTCGGCTTTTTCTTTGGGTACGCCGATGTCTTCCACACCGACGGTCATACCGCCACGCATTGCGTAGTGGAAGCCCAATGCCTTGATTTTGTCGGCCTGCTCGGCTGTCCGCTCCGACCCGTAGTAGCGATGCAGCTCTTCGGGGGAGAAGTAGCGCTCGGGGTACATGGCGCGGATGGTGTCGAGATCAGCTTCGGTCAAGTGATCAGGGTTGGTGTAGTACTTATAGCAGTCTGCAATGATGTGCTTGAGGCCATCCTTGACGACTTCGTGGTTGCGGTATTGCAACGGCGGCAACAGTTCGCGGTTGAAGATCAAGCGACCAACGGTCGTCTCGAGCAACATGCGCTTGGTGCCGTCGTTGCCGTCTGGCAGCGGGCGGACACTGGCTGGTACTTTCGAACCGTCGGAACGGATGGTTTTGATGTTGTCGCCCTGGAGCGTTACACCTTCCATGCGGACCCAGACGGGCGCTTGGATGTCGAGTACACCTTTGTCGTATGCCAACAAGGCTTCGTCGGCGCTGGTGAAGATTTTGCCTGCACCTTTGCCACCATCGTTGACAATCGTCAAATAGAAGCAGCCCAGCACGATGTCTTGTGACGGCGTGATAATCGGGTCGCCTGTTGCTGGTGAGAGAATGTTGTACTTGGACAACATGCGCAGGCGGGCTTCTTCTTGGGCCTTGCGTGACAACGGGACGTGCACAGCCATTTGGTCACCGTCGAAGTCGGCGTTGAATGCCGTACAGACGAGTGGGTGCAATTGGATGGCCGAACCTTCGATGAGGTTGGCTTCGAATGCTTGGATCGACAGTCGGTGCAACGACGGAGCACGATTCAAGAGCACCAAGTATTCCTTGATGACTTCTTCGAGCACGTCCCAGACCTCGGGCTTGACCCGTTCGACCAGCTTCTTGGCGGCTTTGATATTGCTGACAATGCCGTTGGCGACCAAACGTTGCATGACAAACGGCTTGAAGAGCTCGAGTGCCATCTTCTTGGGCAGACCACATTGATGGAGCTTGAGGTTCGGACCGACCACGATGACCGAACGGCCCGAGTAGTCGACACGCTTACCCAGCAAGTTCTGACGGAACCGACCCTGCTTGCCCTTGAGCATGTCGCTCAAAGACTTGAGGCGGTGCTTGCCCTTGCCGCTCACGGCACGACCACGGCGACCGTTGTCGATGAGTGCGTCGACGGCTTCTTGGAGCATACGCTTTTCGTTGCGCACGATGATGTCGGGAGCGTTGAGCTCCATCAGGCGCTTGAGACGGTTGTTGCGGTTAATGACGCGGCGGTAGAGGTCATTGAGGTCCGACGTCGCAAACCGGCCACCGTCGAGTTGGACCATTGGGCGCAGGTCGGGTGGGATGACCGGCAAAACGGTCATAATCATCCACTCGGGCTTATTGCCGCTCTTGCGGAAGGCTTCGACGACGCGCAAGCGCTTCGTCAACTTCTTGCGCTTGGGGCTATTGTGCGTCGCGTTGATGTCGTTCTGGAGGACTTCGGCGAGTTCGTCGAGGTGGACGGTGCGCGAAATGAGGTCGCGAATAGCACCAGCGCCCATCTCGGCCTTGAAGACCCCGGGGGCTGTTTCGCGCAGATCGCGGTAGTCGGTCTCGCTGAGGATCCGCTTTGGCTTGATCGAGTCAACCAGGTCGATTTTCTGCTTCATTTCTTTGAGCAGGCCATCGATGGCGCGGTCTTTTTGCTCGCCGATGCGGTTCTGCTGCTCACGGGCAACCTGCTCGCGCTGTTCGCGTGAGGCGTCGCGGATGAGTTCGGCGTCGGCACGCAGCTTTTCGGCGTCGTCCATGCTCTTCTTGAGTGCCACGGTCTCACGCTCGTACAGCTCATCCAATTGGTCGAGGCTGTCTTCGGTGATTTTGCGGCCTTCTTCGATGAGGACTTGGCCATGGAAGAGGAGTTCCTCCTCGACTGTTTCGTCTTCGCGGTTGCTCAGATCTTCCTTCAATAGCTCGTATTCGAGCTTGAGGGCGCGGAACTGGGCATCGATATCGGCCTGTCGGCGGGCTGGTTCAGCAGCGGTCACCGGCGTTTCGGATTCGGGGTCGCGCTGTTGCAGGTTGGTCGACAACGCCGTGGCTATTTGGCCACGTTTGCTATCGGCATCGACTTCGAGTGCCTTGATGCGGTCGTTGTAGCGTGCTTCGATTTCGGCACGCATATCGCCGCGGGCTTCTTCGTCGATGTGGGTGACGATATAGGCTGCGAAGTAGAGCACGCGCTCGAGGTTGCGGGGCGTGATGTCCAGCAACAGGCTCAAGCGGCTCGGCGAGCCTTTGACGAACCAGATATGGCTGACCGGTGTGGCCAGCTGAATGTGGGCCATGCGTTCACGGCGGACCTTCGAGCGGGTGACTTCGACGCCACACTTATCGCACACGACGCCCTTGAAGCGCACGCGCTTGTATTTGCCGCAATAGCACTCCCAGTCACGGGTCGGGCCGAAGATCTTTTCGCAGAACAGACCATCGCGCTCCGGTTTGAGGGTGCGGTAGTTGATGGTCTCGGGCTTGGTGACCTCACCTTTTGACCATCCTTTGATCGCTTCCGGCGACGCCAGACTGATACGAATAGAGCTGAAATCGTTGATCTCGAGCATACTGTGTACTCCCTGAAGGGGTTACCCCCTCCTATTCGTCGCGTTCTCGACCCATGATGTTGATGCCATCGAGCTGAATTGTGTCGCCGTCGTTTTCGTCGTTGAGCTGGACCGGTTCTTCGTCTTCGGAGAGGACGTCGACCGACAGACCGAGCGACTGGAGTTCTTTGATGAGCACCTTGAAGGATTCCGGCACACCGGCTTCTTGGATTGCTTCACCTTTGACGATTGCTTCGTAGGTTTTGACACGACCGACCACGTCGTCAGACTTGACCGTCAACATCTCTTGCAAGATGTAGGCAGCGCCGTAGGCTTCGAGTGCCCAGACTTCCATTTCGCCGAAGCGTTGACCGCCGAATTGTGCCTTACCACCCAATGGTTGCTGGGTGACCAAGCTGTATGGACCAGTCGAACGGGCATGGATCTTGTCTTCGACCAAGTGGGCCAGCTTGAGTACGTACACGTACCCAACAGTCACCGGGTTGTGGAACAAGTTGCCGGTACGGCCGTCGTAGAGCGAAATCTTGCCGTCCGTTGGCAGTTCAGCGCGCTGTTGCCATTCGTGGATGTCTTCTTCGGAAGCGCCGTCGAAAACCGGGGTTGCAATGCGCATGCCCAGTTTTTCGGCAGCCCAGCCGAGGTGTGTCTCGAGGATTTGACCGAGATTCATACGGCTCGGCACACCGATGGGATTGAGGATGATGTCGACCGGCGTACCGTCTTCGAGGAACGGCATGTCTTCGATCGGCAAAATCCGGCTGACCACACCCTTGTTGCCGTGGCGTCCGGCCATTTTGTCGCCGGCCGAGATTTTGCGCTTCTGACAGAGCAAAATCTGGACTTTCTGGTTGACACCGACCGACAGGTCGACATCGGGGTTCTCGGTGCGATCAAAGCGCTTGACGCCGATGACTTTGCCGCGCACGCCGTTTTGGACGCGCAACGAGCTGTCTTTGACTTCGCGTGCTTTCTCACCAAAGATGGCCCGCAACAGACGTTCTTCGGCGGTCAGTTCGGTCTCGCCCTTGGGCGTGATTTTGCCGACCAAGATGTCGTTGGGGTGCACTTCGGCACCGACATAGATGATGCCGCGCTCGTCCAAGTTCCGCAGGCTTTCGGGGCCGACGTTGGGGATGTCGCGGGTGATTTCTTCGGGTCCGAGCTTCGTCTCGCGTGCTTCGATTTCGTAGCGCTCGATGTGGATCGAGGTAAAGACGTCTTCGCGCACCAGGCGTTCACTGACCAGGATGGCGTCTTCGAAGTTACCGCCTTCCCAAGGCATGTAGGCAACCAAGACGTTCTGTCCGAGGGCCAATTCACCGTGGTCGGTCGACGAAGAATCGGCGATCACGTCGTTCTTCTTGATTTTTTGACCGCGTACGACGGATGGGCGCTGGTTGATACAGGTGTCTTGATTGGAGCGCATGAACTTGCGCAGGCGGTATTCGTCACGGGCGATTTCGCCGGCTTCGTTGATGACCGGGTTGCCCATGGCATCGGTCTGTTCGACGATGATGGTGTCGCCGCTGACGCTCAGGACAGTGCCGGCGTGCCGGGCAACGACCACTTGACCGCTGTCGCGGGCTGCCAGATGCTCGATGCCGGTGCCGACGATGGGGGCGTCGGGGCGCAGCAGCGGCACGGCTTGGCGTTGCATGTTCGAACCCATCAACGCGCGGTTGGCGTCGTCGTGCTCGAGGAACGGAATCAACGCGGTCGAGACACTGACCACCTGCTTGGGCGAGACGTCCATGTAGTCGATTTTGGCGATGTCCATGTCTTCGAACTCGCCGCTGTAGCGGCACGAGACTTCGCTGGCACGGAATCGACCGGCTTCGTCCACCAGGGCGTTGGCCTGGGCGATGGCGTATTTCTCTTCTTCGTCGGCCGTGATGTATTTGACATCGCGGGACACGACGGGGTGGATCTGGACGGTGCGCAACGGCAGTGCCGCAATGCGCTTGGCAATCGCCGCCGTGATAATCGATCCTTCTTCGGCGATGGTCTTGCCGGTTTCGGGGTCGACGATATCTTCACGCAGCTTTTGGTGGGTCAGCAATGCAGTCGAGACCGACTGCAACAAGTGCGTGTTTTCTTCTTCGATATCGGTCTTTTTGGGTGGTGCCGTCAGCACGCTCCCCTGCACCAACAGCAAATCACCGGTGATGATGTCGCGGTATTCGCGTTGGGCGATGACGGTACCCTTGCCTTTGACCAGTTCCTTGGCCTCTTCGTAGATGCCTTGGGCGGTCTGGATCTCGCGGTAGACGCGGCGATATGGGGTCTCGAGGAAGCCCATTTCGTTGACACGGGCAAAGGTCGACATCGTGCCGATAAGACCGATGTTTGGACCTTCGGGCGTCTCGACCGGGCAGATACGACCATAGTGCGAATGGTGGACGTCACGGACTTCGAATCCGGCGCGATCGCGGCTCAGACCACCAGGTCCCAATGCCGACAGACGACGCTTGTTGGTCAGCTCGGCCAGTGGGTTGGTCTGATCCATGAATTGCGACAACTGCGAGCCGCCGAACCACTCGCGGATGGCCGCGAGCACGGGACGGATGTTGATGAGCGAGTTGGGCGTTGCCGAGTCGGTTTCGACCAACGACATACGCTCTTTGATGACCCGCTCCATGCGCAACAGACCGACGCGGAACTGCTGTTGGATGAGCTCGCCGACGGTACGCACGCGGCGGTTGCCGAGGTGGTCGATGTCGTCGGCCTTCATGCCCGGGTGGCCGTTGTTGAGCTGGATCAGGCGCTCGATGATTTTGTAGATGTCACGCACCAACAAGACGCGCACGTCGAGGCTCGGTGGGTCCATGGTGCCGTCGCGCTCGTAGAGGTTCTTGTTGAGCTTGTACCGACCGACCTTGGCCAGGTCGTAGCGGCGCTCCGAGAAGAAGTACGATTCGAGCAGCGATTTTGCGTTGTCGAGGGTCGGCGGGTCACCCGGGCGCAAGCGTTTGTAGAGCTCGATGAGCGCTTCTTTGGAGTTGTGCGTATTGTCTTTGTCGAGCGTGGTACGCAGGTACTTGTGCTCGTATTTTTCTTCGAGAGTGCCAAACACAGCTTCGATGTGCTCGTTGTGGCCATTGCTGGTCAGTTCGCTGTCGTCGCACCAGCGGCCTTCGCCGTTGGCCTCGGGGCGCCATGCCAGTACGGCACGGAGCAACACGGTGACGGGGATTTTGCGCTTGCGGTCGACCTTGACCGATACAACGTCGCGGCGGTTGGTCTCGAACTCGAGCCAGGCGCCACGGTTGGGGATGAGTTTTGCAGAGTGCAGGTCGCGACCGGTGTTGGGGTCACGCTCGGCGCTGAAGTAGACGCCCGGCGAACGAATCAACTGCGAGACGACCACACGTTCGGCGCCGTTGATGACAAAGGTGCCGTTTTCGGTCATCAAGGGGAAGTCGCCCAAGAAGGTGTCGGACTCTTTGATTTCGCCCGTGCTCAGGATGCGCAATTGCACGCTGACGCGCAACGGTGCAGAGTAGGTCAAATCGTATTCGCGGCATTCGTGCTCGTCGTGGCGCGGCGTGCCAAAGGCAAACTCGCCGAAGCGCAACTCGAGGTTCTTGCCGGTGAAATCGGTAATAGGCGAAATTTCGCGGAACAGCTCCTTCAAGCCTTCGGATCGAAACCAGTTAAAACTGGCAATCTGTGTTTCGATGAGATTGGGTACGTCAATAGCGTCGCGCTCTTGACCGAAGGTGTGCCGCAGTTTGCGTTCTTCGGCACGGGGACCGTTTGGAAGAATCAGCGGTGGCAATGCGACATGGACATTCTTAGGAGACATGGAAACCTCGCTTCAATCGGGCGGTAACCAAGTTGTACCGGGATCCTGTATCACGCGTAATGCAAAAAACACCCTACCCGGCGGTTGTCGTCTGTTGTGGACGCTTTTGCCTGGTATCGTGTTACTCCGTGCATGGATTCGCAAAATCGCCATCGAAAACTGTACAGGGTACAGTCACTATACAGCGAAAGTGAATGATACTACAACGGGTAATGGATGTCAAATTGCTTGAAGGTGTAGTGTCATGCATCTGCAATGCTGTTTGTCGAGCCGTGCACGGCATTCGTATGCGCTTTCGTGCGTCTGTTGCGGGTATGGTACAATCGTTGCACCAAACAGCTTTTCGCACCTGAGTGTGTATACCGTAAGGATATATTTGCATGCCTAACGTCATCGGCATCCGCTTCAAGGATTCCGGCAAAACATACTACTTCGATCCTGCCGAAGTAACCCCGCTTGAGCTCGGCCAATCCGTCATTGTCGAGACAGCCCGCGGCCTCGAGATGGCACGGGTGGCAGAGATTGCCCACGAAGTCGAAGAGGCCGCCATTGTCGGCGAGCTCAAACCAGTCATCCGCTTGGCCGAGGCCGAAGACGACGCCCGCTGGAAGCAGCTCAACAGCCGCCAAGACGAACTGTTGCGACGTTGCCAAGAGAAAATCGCTGAACACGAGCTGCCCATGGGCCTGGTCAAGGCCGAATATAGCTTCGACGGATCGCGCCTGACGTTTTATTTCACGGCCGACAAGCGTGTCGACTTCCGCAACCTGGTGCGTGATTTGGCACGTACCTTCCGCACCCGCATCGAGCTCCGCCAAATCGGTCCGCGTGACGAAGCCAAGTTGTTGGGCGGCATTGGCCCATGCGGGCGCATTTTGTGCTGCGCGTCGTTTTTGCCGGACTATGCGCGCGTGTCGATAAAAATGGCCAAGGACCAGGATTTGCCGCTCAACCCCGCCAAAATCAGCGGCGTCTGTGGGCGACTGCTCTGCTGTCTGGCCTATGAGCACGAGCAATACATCGAAATGAAGGCCGAAATGCCGCGCCGCGGGTCTTGGGTGCAGACCCCCGAAGGCCCGGGTGAGGTCTGGAGTGCCAATGTGCTCCGCGGTACCGTGACCGTCATGCTGGCAGCCACGGGCGTCACCGAAGAATTCACCCCCGAAAAAATCCAAGAATCGACCCAAGAAGTCGTCGCCACCGCCAAAGCACGCAACGCCGAGGGGGTCACCCCAGTGGTGCGCGAAAACAAGCGCGGCGAGCGCCGGTTGTTACGTGAAGAATTCGAATCATCCGACCAGCTCGCCGCCCTGGCCGCACTCGAAGACCGCCCCGAAGAACGCGCCAGCGCCGATGACGTCGGTGCGGCGGTGCGTGTGCCGAACCGGGGGCGTGACGAGCGCCGCGGTCCGCCGCAACAACGCCCAGGCGGCGACCGACCGAGCCGACCGTTCAACGGTGATCGTCCTGCCGGTGCAGGTGCACCCGCAGGGCGTGATGGCCGCGACGACCGCCGCGGTGGCCCACCCCGTCCGGCTGGCGACCGACCATTTGCTGATCGCCGCCCCGGCGGCGACCGTCCTGGCGCAGATCGACCACAAGGCGAGCGAACACCACAGGCAGACCGCCCACAAGGGGATCGTCGGCCGCAGGGTGCAGACCGCCCGTATGTGCCCAATCGACCTGTGCAACCGGTGCAAGCGCCGCGTGACGGTGTCGAACTACGCGAAGAGCGCCGTGCCGGTCATCCGCGCCCCGACAGCACTCGCCCGAACGGTGATCGACCGCAGGGTGGGGATCGACCACAAGGGGATCGACCACCGCGCCCAAGCGGAGATCGACCGTTTGTGCGCCCAGAGCAACGTGATAGCCAGCGCCCCGAGCGAATCGAGCGACCCACACCGCCGAGTGCGCCGCATATCCCCAGCCCGAGCGACAGTGCAGACGACTTCTCGGTGCCACAGACGCCGCCCGCAGCCGGTGGCGACACCGAGCAGATGCGCCGCCGCAGACGCCGGCCGATGGGCAACTGATGCATTGCAAAACCCCCGCGTGGACCAGATGGTCCCGCGGGGGTTTTTTGTGTGGGGTGGGGATTCTCGTGAAATAGACCATCCACCCCCTACTTCTTGGGCGCACTCGCCGCCGCTGCGGCCACAATCTGGGCCAAATAAGTCTGCCAAGCGGCCCGGTTGGCATAGGCGATTTTGCGGACCTGGACCAGGTCGCCCGTCTCGGCGGCGTCGACCGACGCGGCCAGGGTCTCTTGGAAGGTGCGGGCCATCTCGGCCACTGCCGAGCGCAGCTCGGTGTTCATCGCACGCTGGCGTTCGAGTTCTTGTTTGTAGTATTCCTGCAAGCGTTCGGCTTGGGCGAGGGCGTCGTCGTGGCTCATGTGGGGCCTTTGCTAGATATTGAATCGGCTTGCCGCGGCGCGATACACCAGCGGCAGCAATACATCGGTATACGCCGGATAAAAACTCACTTCGTGGCCGCCGAAGCCCTTCTTGAAGCGGATCAACCCCGCCATCTCGGCAGGCGCCTCAACCGGAGCAGCGGCCACATCCGTCCGCTGCGGAATCCCCCACAAATCATAGATCGCACACCCCTGCTCCTTGGCCCATTGGATGGCGTGCCACTGGATCAGATGGTTCGCCGCGCATTGGAACGCCTCGGCATTCGATCCGCCATACAAATAACAGGCCGTCTGGCCCGAGGCGA
>QWQY01000035.1 GCA_003670675.1 Chloroflexota bacterium | reverse complement strand
GATGATATGCCCCATCACCGGTCGATCAACCAATGGGACCATCGGTTTGGGGCGGTGGAGCGTCAGCGGGCGCAGACGCGACCCTTCCCCTCCGGCCATGACGACTGCCTTCATGCGATTACCTCTCGTGTCACGCCTCGTCGCGTGCAGCTATGAGTTCTGTCCCGAGTTCCATCAACGCAGCGAGTTCTGTCGCACTGTGGTTTTGCTTCTCGAGATACTGGCGGAGTGCAGTCACCGGGTCGGGGATATCACCGGTGTGTTCGTTGGTGGTGATGCGCTTTTGCTTTTGTTCGGGGGTTTCTAACACGATGCGCGCAATGTGGGCTACGCCGGCATTCTGGAGGGCGGTGCGTACCTGCTGGTAGCTGAACAACGCCCGGGTTTCGGTGTCGATGGTCACGACGACTGCGACCACGACATCGGTCAGGGTATGCCGCTCGATGGCCTGTATGACGCGCTCGGTGGGGTACTCGGGGTCGGCAGTCACGTCGACGTCGATACGCACAAACTGCCGGGCTGCCAATGGGACGAACTTCCAGGCAGCGGTTTTGTGTGTAAACGACACCAACACGCACCCTTTGTGCTCTTCCATTTCGCCGAAGTCAATCCGCTCGATGCTACCCGGGTAGATAATCGGCGGCAGTGTGCGCAGGATTTGGTGTTTGTGGACATGCCCCAGTGCCACATAATCGACACCGACCGGCGTCAATGTAGCCGGGGGCATCACGATTTCACGACCCAACGTGAGCATCCGTTCGATACCCGTCGTCGCACCCGACACCGTGCCGTGATAGGTCACGATGATGGGCCGGTCTGGATCCTCGGCCATCAGGGTGTCGACGCTCTGCTGGATGAACCGTTCGATGATGGCCAGGATCATGGGCTCTTGTTCGTGCAGGGTCGCCGCACGCAGCGCATCGTTGTTGCTGAGCAACATCTCGCGCAGGATCCACGGCACGGCGACGATTGCCAGCGGACCATTGGGCGTTGTATAGCGGTAGACATCGGCTTTGCGGGCGATTTTGACCCCGGGGAACTCGAGCCCTTCGTAGACGGCTACCGAGTTGGCGGTGTCACGCCCCGGTGCGACATCGTGATTGCCGATGAGCATCAACACCGGGATGCCGGCGTCGACAATGCGCTTGATGCGCACGGCGAATTCGCGTTGATGGCGCGGCTGGGGGTCGCGGTTTTTGAACATATCGCCAGCGATGAGTACCAAATCGACCTTGGCTTCGATGCCTACCGCGATGGCTTCGTCGAAGCGCGCGAGGAAATCGGCCAGTCGCGTGTGCATGCCTGTGCTCGTATCGAAGTGCCCGTAGTTTTCGACTCCGATGTGCAAATCTGCCAGATGCAAGACACGGACCATACCCCCTCGCTTTCGTTGGTTGTATTGTACAGCCATTCATTCGCCTGGCGATGCCGTGCGCACCCTGCAACGCTCCCCGAATCACCGCAGAACGCACACCCCTCATCCACCATTCATCCACCAACTGTCTTCATATTGTCATGTAGTTATCCACAGGATGTGGATAAGTGTGGTTTGGGGCGTTGCGGTCCGTTGCGCATCCCAACGCGTCAAACCTACTGCATTATGTAGTGTATACCCTGTGGATAACTCGATGCCCCACCGATCCGCGTCATTCGTGATTGTCACGCCAAGAGCGCACACAACGACACGATGTCGTACACAACAGTGGGTGGACGCATCCACGGGTTATCCACGACATGCGGGGCCGATGTGGACGAGTATCCACATTCTGTGGATAACGTGCGCCCGCAGACTGCACGACCACCGCATGGTAGAATCGGTCATCGACGAAGGGACATCCATGCATCTGCACATCGCACATCTCTACCCAGCCCAGATGAACATTTACGGCGACCGCGGCAACATCATCGTGCTCCGCCAACGCTGTCTGTGGCGCGGCATCGACGTAACGGTCGACGCCATCCACCCCGGCGCGTCGGTCGATTGGTCACGGTATGACCTGTGCTTCTTTGGTGGCGGCCAAGATAGCGGCCAGGCGCTCATCGCCGACGATTTCGTCGTGCGGCACGGCGCCGAACTCCGGGCCGCGCTGGCTGATGGCGTGGTCATGCTGGCTATCTGTGGCGTCTATCAATTACTGGGCAACTACTTCAAAACGCACGCTGGACAAACCCTCCCCGGTATCGGCGCCCTCGATGTGCATACCGTCGGCGGTACCCAACGCTTCATCGGCAATATCGCCGTCACGGTCGATGTGCCCATTGCCCAGCGGAACTGTATCGGGTTCGAAAATCACAGCGGCCAGACGTTCCTCGGCTCGGGGGCACGCCCACTGGGCACCGTCATCGCCGGATCGGGCAACAACGGGAGCGACAAAACCGAAGGTGCACAGGTGCACAATACCTTTGGCTGCTACCTACACGGCTCGTTCCTCCCCAAAAACCCGCAGTTTGCAGATTTTTTGCTGAGCCGTGCACTCGAGCGCCGCTACGGCAATGCAGAACTCCCCCCACTCGATGACCGAGCAGAGGGAGCGGCACAGCGGGTGATGTTGGATCGCGTGCGTTAGGGCTCGTAGCGCCGCACGATGATTGCCGAGTTGTGGCCGCCCAGGCCGATCGAATTGGACAGGCCGATGGTGACCTCGCGTTCGCGTGCCACACCGGGCACGTAGTCGAGGTCGCAGTTTTCGTCTGCTTGTTCGAGGTTGATGGTCGGGTGGACGACGCCGTGTTTGATGCTCAGGGCGGTCACGATGAGTTCGACCGCACCGGCGGCGCCCATCATATGGCCGAGCATCGACTTGGACGAGTTGACGACGAGCTTGTAGGCGTGGTCGCCGCAGACCGTCTTGATGGCGCGGGTCTCGGCCATGTCGTTGAGCGGCGTACCCGTACCGTGGGCGTTGATATAGTCGATTTGGTCCGGGCGGATACCCGCCTTGCGGATGGCCATCTTCATGGCGCGGGCAGGACCAGCACCGTCTTCGCCGGCTGCAATCATGTCTTTGGCGTCGTTGCTGTTGCCGTAGCCGACGACCTCGGCGATGATGGGGGCGCCGCGGCGGAGGGCGTGTTCGAGCTCTTCGAGGATGACCGCACCCGCGCCTTCGGACAGCACAAAGCCATCGCGTCGGATGTCGAACGGCTTGCAGGCGGCGCTGGGGTTGTCGTTGTCGCCGGCCAGACCGCGCATATTGGTAAAGGCCGACATCACCACCGGCACGATGGGTGCCTCGGCGCCGCCGGCGATGATCACGTCGGCATCGTCGCGCTTGATGGTCTCGTAGGCTTCGCCGATGTTGTGGCCACCGGTCGAGCAGGCCGCCACAATGGCCATATTAGGACCGAGCGCGCCGGTCTGAATGGCAATGTAGCCGGATGCTGCGTCGTCGATCATGTTGGCGATGAGAGTCGGTGCCACGCGGCGGGTACCTTTTTCGTTGAGAATCGTGACATTGTCGCCGATGATGTCGATGCCGCCCGCGCCGGTGCCATAGATCACACCGAGGCGCTCGCGGTCCATCGTTTGGGTGTCGAGCTGGGCATTGCGGAGCGCCTCGAGCGATGCGTTGAGCGCATAGCGGACGTACTGCGACGCACGGCGCGCCTCACGTGGGTCGACGGCTGGGTCGAGCACAAAGTCGCGCACTTCGCCGGCGATGCGCACCGCGTAGTCGCTCCCGTCAAACTTGGTCAGCGGTTTGACCCCGCTCTGACCGGCGATAAGCGCCTGCCAGGTCGATTCGATATCGTTGCCGAGGGGCGTCACAGCGCCCACTCCGGTGATGACCACACGTCGCATGGGTCGGGACCTTTCGCGTTAGCTCGCAGCCGGGGCAGGCAATTCGCTGTCGGCACCATACAAGATTTTGACGATTTCGACATCCGACAGGCTGAGGGTCTGTACCTGCGTGTTGATGCGCTTGATGAGGCCGGTCAAGACCTGCTTGGGGCCAAGCTCGATGAAGGTGTCAACGCCTTCTTCGATCATCATTTGGACACTGCCCGTCCACTGCACGGGGCGGGTCAACTGGCCGTTGATTTCGGCACGCAACTCTTCAACGGTGTGCAACATCGACGCGCTGATATTGGCAATCAATGGCACCGTCGGCTTCACCATGGCGATTTGGTTCGAGAACTCCGCAAAGCGCAGTGATGCGTTCTGCATCAACGGCGAGTGCGAGGCAATCGACACAGCCAGGCGTTGTACCAACTTGGCGCCGCGCTCTTTGGCAAGCTCCATCGCCCGTGTCAACGCGGCGACCTCGCCCGACAGGACGGTCTGTCCCGGCGAATTGGCGTTGGCCATGGTGACCACGCCGTATGACTGGGCTTCGTCGACGACGGCGCGCAATTGCGTCTCGTCGAGGCCAATCACCGCGGCCATGCCACCGGGGCGGGACAACGCACTTTCGGCCATCAGACGACCGCGTTCGCGCACCAGCAACAAGGCCTCGTCGAACTGGAGCGAGCCGGCGGCGACCAGCGCGGTGAACTCACCGAGGCTGTGACCGGCGACCATCGCCGGCGAAACGTTGATACCCAGCGGGGTCAACTTCTCACGCAGGGCTTCGAGACAAGCAATACTCACGGTCAAAATAGCCGGCTGGGCGTTGTAGGTGTCATCCAACTCGGCCTGCGGACCTTCGAAGCAGAGGGTGGTCAAAGAAAAACCGAGGACATCGTTTGCGCGATCAAAGACCCGCCGTGCCGCTGGCGACACGTTATAGAGCAGGCGCCCCATGCCCACATATTGTGAACCTTGTCCGGGGAACACCAACGCCATGCGTTTTTTGATCGTATGCAATAATTCCAATGCGGTACTCCTCAATACATGCACACCGGCGCCCAAAGCAACCGCGTGTGATTCCGTCTTGTTACTACACATCACAGTGGATGCACATAGTATACACGAATCACACTGCGCAGGGAGCATGCAAATGTTAAGTTTGTGTATCAGATTGCGTCAATCGCCCGCCTGCGCACCATAGGCAGCCAGCGCCGCCGCGTATACCTGCGTCAACGGCACCGCATGGGTCTGGGCTGCGGCGGCGCAGTCTTCGTACTCGGGCGCGGCGCCGATGACATCCCCACGCCACGTTTTGACCTTGACCCGCAGTGGCCCATAGTGCGTGTCGACCGTGACCAACGCGCGTTCGGCAACATGCCGGTCCACCATACTGCGCCGCATCCCCAACGTCGACGTCTGGCGCATCAGCAGATCCACCAGGGCGTCTTCGTGGTCACGGTCACACAAGACGCTCAGTAACAGCGCCGCCCGACCTTTTTTCATGACGATCTGCTGCTGCCACACATCGCGCGCACCCAGCGCCAACGCCTGCGTGCAGACATACGCTAGTTGCTCGGCTGGCTGGTCGTCGATGTTGCATTCGAGCAGTACCAACGCCCCCTCACTGGCCACCCCTTCGCCCACCCAGACGCGCAAGGCGTTGGGGCGTGGGGTGATTTTTTTGCCGAACCCATAGCCCACTTGTTGCAACGCCAGCGCCGGCCGCTTGAAGATCGCCAGCGTGGCCAACACCGCCGCACCGGTGGGGGTCACCAGCTCGAAGCCGGCGTCGTCGGGTACAATCGGCGCATGCGCTTGGGTCAGCAAATGCAACGTCGCCGGTGCGGGCACGGGGATGTCGCCATGGGCCGCTTTGACCCAGCCGCTCCCCAACGGCAAGGGCGAGGCATAGACCTGGGTGACACCCAACAGATGCAGCCCCGCGGCGATGCCCACGATGTCGACAATCGCGTCGAGCGCGCCCACTTCGTGGAAGTGCACTTCATCGGCGCGGACGCCGTGGATGTGTGCCTCCGCATCAGCCAGATTGGCAAAGATACGCAGTGCCGTCGCTTTGACCGTTGCGGGCAACCCCGATTGTGTGATGATGGCGGTCACGTCGTGCAAATGGCGGTGGGTCGTCTGCTCGGGCGCGTGCACGTGCATCCGCGTGCCGGTCAACCAGCCGCGCGTCTCGCGTACGGCGTCGATGGACCACCCGGGCACCTGCAGCGTCTGGAGCAGTGCGCGGAGCTCGGCCACATCCAACCCGGCATCACACAGTGCGCCGAGGATCATGTCGCCGCTTATCCCCGAAAAACAGTCGAAATAGATGACCCGCGCCATTGCACCCTCCACATCCAATACCACTCCGCCCAATCACCTATGATAGTGTCAGATTGACTACAGCGAGTACGCCATGCACCACGACAGTTCTCTGAGTGACCCGACTGCCGATTTGTTGACCAGTCTGGGGATTGACCCCAACCAGCAATACATCCCCGTCCGCACCCTGCTGCGTCAGCTGGGGTATGCTCCAGCCGGCCACGAAAAAGATCTGCGCCGCATCCCGGTGCTCGCCGCTGGCCTCAAGGCGATGTGGCTGACCGACAGCAACGGTGCACGGACACCCGCCTTGTGCCTGCGGGTCGACCTCGTGCCCCTGTGGTTGTGTACGTTGCCATCGGCCCGCCGGCCGGCGCTGGCGCAGTGGCAACACGAGGCTGCGTCCATCCTGTGGCAACAGAGTCGCCCCAACGGCGTCAGCCCTGCCGACGCACTGGTCCCTGCGGTGCACGCCCAGACCAACCTCGAGGTGGCCTACACCCAGATCAACGAAGCCGCCGCCCTCGCCCGCCAGCAACTCCTGGCCGAGCGCGAACTCGACCGACAGGTGCGTGACGCCACCGACCCAGGCACGGTCCATCTGCGTGAAGCAGGCACCGATGCGCTGGTACGCGCCACACGCCAAACGGCGATGGTGTCGGCGACGCTCAGCAAACGCAACGACTACCTGGGTATCTTCCTGGGGCTGGTGCGGGTCTTTCAGATTACCTCGCTTAGGGCAATCCCCCCGGCGCGCCTCCAAGGAGCGCTCGAGTGGCTCGAACACTGGCGGAGCGATATCGCCGCAGACGATCCACCCGCCGACTAACTGTCGCGGGTGGTGGCATTGCGCAAGGCGGCACGGGCTGCTGCTTCGGCGGCTGTCTGGTTTTCGGCGGCATCGACGATGATGTCTCGCACGGCTTCGGGCGTATCGACCATTTGGAGCAACGAAATCTCGGCATCGCTCAACATCCGGTGCTGCAGTGGCTGGTCGCGCAACCACGCAATCAACCCGCTCCAATACTGGGTCCCGTACAAAATAATCGGGAAGTTCCGCACTTTGCCCGTCTGCACCAGTGTCACGGCTTCGAACAACTCATCGAGCGTGCCGAATCCACCGGGGAAGAAGACAAACGCCGTTGCGTACTTGATCAGCAATGTTTTGCGCACAAAGAAATAGCGGAACTCCAACGTCCGGGTCGTATAGGGATTGACGTGTTGTTCGAACGGCAGCTCGATGTTGAGTCCTACCGATTCGACACCGGCCAATGTGCCGCCTTGGTTGCCCGCCTCCATCACGCCCGGTCCACCACCCGTCAAAATGGCATAGCCGGCCTCACCCAAGAGGCGGGCGGTGTCGACCGTCGCAGCATAGATCTCGTGGTCTGCAGTGATACGTGCCGACCCAAAGATGGTCACTGCGTGGCCGAGGTCAGCGAGCTCGTCGAACCCCGCCACGAATTCGCTCATGATGCGCAAGACGCGCCACGTGTCAGTCCGATGGAAGGGCTGCGCCTGATTGGGCGGCAACAACAATTGTTCGTCTGCAGTCTGTTGGTGTGGTGACATGGGGTGCTCCTATGCGGGGTAACGCGCCAAAGCGGCGCACATCTGCCGAATACCCGCGACCAAGACGTCGTGCGCAACTAGGCACGAAATCGCCAAATAGCGGCCGCGAGTCTCTCCAAAAAAATACCCGGGATAGACCAGAACGCCGTTTTCGAGCAAATAGAGGACCACTGTTTCTTCATCGGCGTCGATGAGACATTCCATAAACACATAATACCCTGCATCGGGTGCACGCACCCGCAGCTGCGCACACGCCCGCAGTAACTCGAGCGCATCATCGAGATTGGCCCGTATCGACGCCCGTTGCTGTGCCACAAACGACCCACCCTCGGCCATCAACGTCGGCAGCATTGTCTGGATCAACCCACTCGCGCCCAGTAGCGTATCGTTCATCACCGCCAGGCGCTCACCGTAGCGCTCGCGGGCGACCTGCGTGAGCGCAATCCAGCCGAGCTTCATGTCGGGCAATGCATACATTTTGGACAACCCGTTGAGCGTAAAAATGGGCAGGTTGGGCATCAGCGCGGCCAGCGGTGGAACGTTTTCGATGGCATAGGGGAACTCGGCAAACACCTCGTCACAAATCACCGGCACGTCCATCCACTGCAACACCGGCAGCGCACTGCGCACCACCGCGCCCGTTGGGTTGTGGGGCGACACCACCAGCACCGCCCGGGTGCGTTCATCGCTCAGCCGCCCCAGTTGCCACGGATCGATGCGCCAGCCGCGTGCTTCGTCGAGCGGGTAGGTGCGTAGCTCGAGTTGGAACAGCGCTGCCAAGTACTCGAACAATGGGTACGACACTGCCGGCGCCAGGATGTTGTCGCCCGCGTTGGCCAGCAAGCCAAACAACAACACATAGGCCTCGCTCGTGCTCGCAGTCAGAAAAATATCCTGCGTGGGATCGCACAGCAACGCGGGTTGGCGCTGCGCATAGTACGCCGCCACCGCCTGCCGCGCCGGCAACAACCCACGCGCATCCGGCGCATAGCGGCGCGTCTGCCAATACGGGGCAGCGGCCCGCGCCAGGATGTCAGCGGGGAAGTGTTGGCCCTGTGTGGTCGGATTTGCACTAGTGAGGTCGATATAGCCGCTCAGGCGCGCGCGGAGTGCCTCGATGCGGTTGACACTGATGTCTGCGTCGCCCAAAAATCCCGTCATCACTGTCCTCTTTTCTCACGTCTCGCTATTATCCGCCCAAATGTGCACCGCCTGCGATGCATTGAGGTGCGCATCAGCATGCGTTCAGGTTGCCGTACGTTGACGCTGATTGGCTGAAAGTGCTACAATACCTGCACTTTTATGGTTGACATTCCCCAGCACACTGAAATAACAGGATAGAGTTGTTGCATGGATCAAGATACACGCCCGCGTGAGCCACGCCGTGCTACTCCCGATCGCACTCCGGCAGATACGAGCCAATCAGCACCGCTCCGCATCCGCAAGCGCGATCAAAAAGCACGCAGCACGCGCTCGTCGGCCCTCGCCTACCTCGACAAACTCCTCAACAACTTCACCCCGACATCGCAGACCGCACCTATACCGGTGACGGGTCCGCTGTTCGATCGGTGTCTTTCGCTTGTCCAAGCGCTGGGCGACCCCGACAACCCAGGCCATATCCAAGCCGCCGAAGAGCTGGTCACCTTGGGCTCCAACGCCCTGCCCGCCCTCGTCTCGGCGCTCCATCACGATAATCCATGGTTGATGTCGTACCGCGCCGCCGAGGTCCTCGGCGAAATCGGCGATCGCCAAGCAACCCAACCCCTCATCGATGCACTCAATCACCCCAACAGCAATGTCCGTTGGAGCGTGGTGCGCTCGTTGTCGGTGGTCGGCAATACCCGAGCCCTGATTGCATTGCGCCGGATTGCCCGCGACGACCGCTCCAAAACCACCTGGGGCGAGTCTATCGCAGGTGTCGCGCAGAGCGCCATCGACCAGATGCAGACCGTCAACATCACGGTCAAAGTCATCGAACTGCTCAAAACAGCCGTGTCGACCATCATCCTGTTGCTCGCATTGGTCCTCGCCTACAACGTCTTTGACCGCGTCCGTGGCGAAATCAGCAACGTCGGCGTCGACACCGCACCGGTCCCGACCGTCAGCCAAGAAGAGGCAGTCGCACCGCCTACCGACAATACCGAACCGACCCCCACCGTGATTGCAACGCAGAGCGCGCTGGGTGACATCCCCGGTATCATCATCAATCCCGGCAATGTCCGCAGTCAACCTGCCATACAAGCCAATAATGTGATCGGGCAAGTCGTCATCGACGACGAAATCTTCTATCTCGCAACAACCCCGGACCGCTCGTGGTTCAAAATCAAACTCGGATCCAAGCGCTCAGCGACATCTTCCATCGGCTCGCCGGACGGCAGTGGCTGGATCAACATGGCGCTGGTGGTTGCACCTGCGGTCGAGTTGCCCATCGAAGACATGCAAATCCCGACCCGCGTACCCGCCAAAACCGCTACCCCAGAGCCAGAGCTGACACCAACACTTGATCCGGCAGCCCCTGCCGAAGGCACGCCAGAGGCAACCGCCGAAGGCGGCGTGGTCGCGACCGAGATTCCACCGCTCCCACCCGAAGAGTCCCCAACGCCCACCCCATAATCGTTCTACGTGAGGTGCCTGCGGTGTTTCGCTTTTTTCGTGCCCTCTTTCTGACTACTGCGCTGCTCGCAGTCATCGCCGCAGCGGTGTTTATGCTCCTGTCGGGCGAAATCCGCCGTCCCGGCGGGAGCGACGACACTCCCATTGAGTTCATCGTCGAGACCGGCGAAAGCACCAACGCCATCGCGTCGCGCTTGGCCGAGCTCAAACTGGTCCGCCAACCGGTGCTCTTTGTGGCACTCGCGCGGTTGCAGAACCTCGACGACAAACTCCAGGCCGGCAACTTCGTGTTGCGCCAAAACATGACCATGAACGAAATCATGATTGCCCTACAACAAGCCCGCGTCAAGGAAGTCCAAATCACCATCATCGAAGGCATGCGTCTCGAACAAATCGCTGCGGTGGTCGGCAATGCGGGGTTCCTCAATATCACCGAGTCCATGGCACTGACGGCGTTTCAGTCCGGTGCACGCTTCAAAACCGGGCACATCTATCTCGATTCGCTCCCTGCCGATGCCACGCTCGAGGGCTATTTGTTCCCAAACACCTATCGCCTCAACGAGACCGACACCATCACCGACGTTGTCGATTTGCTCATCGGCCAATTCGAAGAACAATACGCCACCCTCGAACGCGAGGTCCAAGTCCCCGACGTGACCGTCCATAACATCGTCACCATGGCCTCGATTATCCAGCGTGAGGCAACCCGCGACGACGAAATGGCGCTCATCTCTGCCGTCTTTTGGAACCGCCTCAAGCCCGAAAACGCCGGCGAAACCGGCGGTGGCAAGCTCCAATCCGACCCAACGGTGCAATATATCCTCGGTCAACCCGGTGATTGGTGGCCCAAGCTCGACAATCTGACCATCGACGAAATCAACGGCGCCCCCGGCTTGTACAACACCCGCGTCCAAAACGGTCTTCCGCCCGGTCCTATCAGCGCACCCGGATTGACCGCTCTGCGGGCAGCCGCCCGTCCCGATGCCACCGCCAACTATATGTACTTCGTCGCCAAGTGCGGTGCGCCCGGCCAACACAATTTTGCTGCCTCGTACGACGAGTTCCTCGTCTTCGAACAACAATACCTTTCCTGCGCCCAATAACACCAGAGTACGGAGCCCCCCATGTCGTCCAATCAGACGCGGATCGCCGGTGTCATCGGTGACCCCGTGGCGCACAGCAAGTCTCCTGCAATGCACAACGCTGCATTCGCCCATTTCGGGCTCGACGCACACTACGAGCGCTGGCACACTCCGCTGGCAGATTTGCCCGCGCGCATCGAATCACTGCGTGCACCGCACATGTATGGTGCCAACGTCACCCTGCCGCACAAGCTCGCCATCATTCCCCTCGTCGACGAAGTCGACGCCATCGCCGAACTCATCGGCGCAGCCAACACCATCATTCGCCTCCCCGATAGGCGACTGCGCGCCACCAATACCGATGCACCAGCCTTCCTCGACGAGGTGACCCACGTCTGCGGCCTCAACCCCGACGGCTTGTCCGTCGTCATCCTCGGTGCGAGTGGTGCAGCCAGGGCGGCTGCGTTCGCCCTCGCCCATGCCGGTGCTGCCCGTATCACCATCATCAATCGCACCATCGAAAAAGCCGAAGAACTCCTCGGAGACGTCCTCGCCTCGCTCGACCACGATCCGATCCTCACCTACGCCGCGCCTGACGAGTCAGATCTGGCCGAGGTCATCGGTGACGCCACCCTCATCGTCAATGCCACTACCCTCGGCTGGCACGGCGACGAAACGCCGCTCGACGCTGCGTTCATCCTCCCCAGCATGACCGTCTACGACATGGTCTATCGCCCCACCAAGCTCCTCGCCGATGCCCGTAGCCGCGGTGCACAGGCCCACGATGGCCTCGGCATGCTTGCCCGCCAAGCCATCATTGCGTTCGAACACTGGACCGGGCGTACCCCACCGCTCGATCTCATGCTGACCGCGCTGCGCAACGCATAACACAGACACACACGACGGCCGGGGCACTTGCCCCGGCCGTTGCTCGTTCTGCTAGGGTCTCCGTGTCGGTTGCGGTCCCCCGCCGCCCTCAGGCCCCCGCGTCGGTTGTGGTC
>QWQY01000034.1 GCA_003670675.1 Chloroflexota bacterium | reverse complement strand
TGCACATACTCCTTACAGCAACGGCGAATCATTTACGATGCTGCAACAACGAGCATACGCAAGTCTGAACGCTATCATCGCAGCGCATCAAAACGGAGAAACGATTTGTGTCGTGTGTCACGGCGGGACAATCAATGCAATTGTCTGTGCGGTGCTCGAACTCGATATTGCACATCATCGCAAGCTGTGGATCGATAACTGTTCGCTTACGACCGTGCGCATCTCCGCAGATCAACGCCACTTAATTGGGTTGAACGACCACGCGCATCTCGTAGACATGGGGACACATCCGTGAGCACGTTACAATTCGACCAAAACATGCTGGGATTCAACGCAGATGTGGTCATCATCGGTGCCGGGATGGCGGGCTTGATGGCGACACGTCGGTTGGTGCACGAAGGGGTAAACGTCATTACCCTCGAAGCACGCGACCGCGCAGGTGGCCGCATGGGCGGTGGCACATTCAACGGAGAGTCATACGACCTCGGGGCACAGTGGATCGATTCGCATGCGTCCGCCGTGCGTACACTGGTGCATGAACTCGGCTTGCCACTAACCAATCAATATCATGAGGGCGAAAGTAGCTTCGGGATACGTCAACGAAAAACAACATTTGGCAAACGATCACCATTCTTTGCACCGCATGTTGCGTTAGACTACCGGCGTGTGATTCGACGCCTTGATGCACTGTCGCGTCGGCTCGACGCACCCACCGATGAAACCCTCGAACGTGCGCGTCAAATCGACATGCGTTCTTTTGCTGCGTGGCTCAACGACACCTGTCGCACACGCACGACGATGCAGATCCTGACGGTTCTCACCCGCATCCACTTCCATGCCGAACCGAGCGAAATATCGCTGTATTACATCATCGATCAGGTTTCGGCCCACAGGGGCGCTGCACAGCTTTTTCGGCTACGTCCTGCACACGGCCAAGAGCGTGTCGTGGGGGGAAGCAGCCGCATCGCCGAACGGTTGAGCCAACAGTATCGGCAGCAAATCATCGCCGACACACCTATTCTTGCGATGCGCCAAGATGAACACAGCGTGACTGCCTACTCGCGCGGGACCTCGTTCCGCGCGCGCTATGCCATCGTAACTACCCCTCCGGTGGTCACGCAGCAAATCTACTTCGAACCACATCTACCGCCCGCACGCGATGCGCTCCAACAACGGATCATCATGGGTCGCGCATTGACGATGGTGGTTTTTTATGACTACCCGTTCTGGCGCGAGAACGGCAAATCCGGCATGGTGATAGACGATGCAGGTCCTTTCTCGATGTGCCATGATGTATCACCGGTTAACGCCAACGAAGGTGCTCTGGCGTGCATTATCAGCGCCGAAGCAGCGCACCACTGGGGTATGCAGCCACGCAACGAACGATTGACTGCGGTCATTACGCAACTGCAACGTTGGTTTGGAGCCGAGGCACTTGCATATCGTGGCATGATTGAACGCGATTGGAACGCAGAACGCTGGAATCGTGGCGCTAATGGGTTCCTCGCACCCGGCGCAGCGTCGTACATCCACAATGTGGCGACACCCGTCGGACGCGTCCACTGGGCAGGGAGCGAGACCGCGACACACTGGACCAACACGCTCGAGGGAGCGATCGAGTCGGGGGAACGGGCTGCAGCAGAAGTCATGGTCGAGTTGGGCAGCGCTGGGTTGCTGCGGAACAAATAACAGTACGAAATCACCGCACCGTATCGGTCAGCTTGCACGAATCGGCAAGTTGGCGTACACTAGGCGCGGTATTTCTGTGCCAAATTCTGGTGGAGATGTCGGCCTGCAATGACGCACACGCCGCTCCGTTGCGTGAACGCACATCAAAATACGTAGTCTGCACAGTAGAGGAGCTTTTTCCATGACAAAGAAGTGGGTATACCTCTTCACCGAGGCTAATTCCACCATGCGTGAACTGCTTGGTGGCAAGGGTGCTGGAATGGGCGAAATGACCCGCACCGGCGTTCCCGTCCCGCCAGGATTCACCATTACCACCGAAGCCTGCAATGCCTACTACGAATTCGGCAAAAAAATGCCAGAAGGCTTGTGGGACCAGGCACGCGAAGCGTTGAAAGATGTCGAAGCAAAGTCCGGCAAAAAGTTCGGCGATGCACGCAATCCTCTGCTCGTGTCGGTTCGTTCCGGCGCGCGTGAATCCATGCCCGGCATGATGGACACGGTGTTGAATCTTGGATTGAATGCCGAAACACTCAAAGGTTTGGCAGACCAGACAGGCAATCCACGGTTTGCTGCTGACGCATATCGCCGCTTTGTCCAATTGTTCGGCAAAATCGTGTTGGGCGTCGACGGCGAAAAGCTCGAACACGTGATGAATCACGCCAAGGGCAAGAACCGCGCCGACACCGACCTCAGCGCACAAGAACTGACCGACATTGCCAATGAGTTCAAGAAGCTCATTAAGGCAGACACCGGCAACGACTTCCCCGAAGATCCCAATAAGCAGTTGGAAATGGCCATTATGGCCGTGTTCAACTCGTGGATGGGTCGCCGTGCCATCGACTATCGCCGCATCGAAAAGATTCCCGATAACATTGGCACCGGTGTGAACGTGCAAGCCATGGTGTTCGGCAACATGGGTGATGACAGCGCCACCGGCGTCGCATTTACCCGTAACCCCGCCACTGGTGAAAACGACATGTTCGGCGAGTACCTGATCAATGCCCAAGGCGAAGACGTTGTTGCAGGTATCCGTACCCCAAAGCCCATCGAACAAATGGCACAAGAGTTGCCGAAGTCCCACAAGGAATTCCTCGAGATTGCGCACAAACTCGAAGCACATTACAAAGACGTCCAAGACGTTGAGTTCACCATCGAGCGTGGCAAATTGTGGATGTTGCAGACCCGCAACGGCAAACGCACCGGCATGGCCGCAGTGCGCATTGCGGTGGACTTGGTCGAAGAAGGCGTCATCGACAAGAAGACCGCCCTTGTCCGTGTCAAACCCGAGATGCTCAATCAGTTCTTGTTCCCCATTGTCGATGGCAAGACTGCCGCAGTGACGCCGAAATTGGCCACTGGCTTGGCAGCCGGCCCTGGCGCAGCCAGCGGCAAGGTCTGCTTTGACCCGGATCGTGCTGCAGAGTGGGCCGAAAAGGGCGAAACGGTCATTTTGGTGCGTACCGAAACCGCTCCAGAAGACTTCCACGGCATGGTCGCATCAGCAGCTATCTTGACCGCACGCGGTGGTCTGACCAGTCACGCCGCAGTGGTTGCTCGTCAAATGGGCAAGTGCTGCGTCTGTGGATGTGGCGACATCGACATCGACTACAAAAAGGGCATCTTCACCGCAGGTGACGTGGTCGTCAAGGAAGGTGATTTCATCACCGTCGACGGGCACAGTGGCACGGTATACAACGGTCAAATCAAGACCAGCGAATCCGAAGTCATTCAGGTCATCCGTGGCACGTTGAAGCCCGAACAGTCCAAGCTGTACGGGTACTTCTTCAAGTTCCTCAGCTGGGCTGACGAAGTTCGCACCATGGGCGTGCGTGCAAATGCAGACACCCCAACCGACGCCCGGATTGCACGCATGTTCGGTGCACAGGGTATCGGTTTGTGCCGCACCGAGCACATGTTCTTCGAAGGCGACCGCATCGATGCCATTCGGCAGATGATTGTGGCATCGACGGTCGAAGAGCGCAAAGCAGCTTTGGCCAAGGTCGAACCATTGCAGCAGGCAGACTTCGAAGGTCTGTTCACCGAGATGGACGGCTTCCCGGTCACCATTCGTACCCTCGACCCACCGTTGCACGAGTTCTTGCCACATGGTGAAGCCGAAATCGAAGCTTTGGCCAAGAAGATGGGCATTTCGTATGCACTCCTCAAGGGCAAAATCGAAGGCATGCACGAATCGAACCCAATGCTCGGCTTCCGCGGTTGCCGCTTGGGCATAGAATATCCCGAAATCACCGAGATGCAGGCACGGGCTATCTTCCGCGCTGTCGTGGCCGTCAAAAAGCGCGGCATCACGGTGTTGCCTGAGGTCATGATTCCGTTGGTAGGCGATGTCAGCGAACTGCGCATTCAAAAGGCGTTGGTCGTCCGTGTCGCCGAGGACGTCAAGAAGGAAAGCGGTATTGACTTCGAGTACATGGTCGGTACCATGATCGAGTTGCCCCGCGCTGCCTTGACCGCCGACAAGATTGCTGCCGAAGCAGAGTTCTTCTCGTTCGGTACCAACGACTTGACCCAGACGACCTTCGGCATGAGCCGTGACGATGCCGGCAAGTTCTTGCCCAAGTACGTCGAACAGAAGCTCTTGCCCGAAGATCCGTTCCAGGTCCTTGACCAGGAAGGTGTCGGCCAGCTGGTACGCATGGGCGTCGAGCGCGGTCGCTCAACCCGACCTGGTATGAAGACCGGTATCTGTGGCGAACACGGTGGCGAAGCAGCCAGCGTCAAGTTCTGTCACAACACGGGTCTGAACTACGTCTCGTGTAGCCCATATCGCGTCGTGATTGCACGTTTGGCTGCTGCACAAGCAGTGCTCGAAGCCAAGAAGTAGTCATCCTCGCGTGGACGCCCCGGAATCATTCGTGATTCCGGGGCGTTTTTCGTACCTAATGCCTTCACGAACCGTACGCACTGAGATTGTTCTGCAACAACAGCACCCCACCCAATGAACGGGTGGGGTGTTAGTCGGATTGGATAGCCTGGCTACACGCTGTAGCTTTCCGTGAATCGACGTTCTCTGCTCTTATGGTGCACCATCAGACCTCTGTGCACCCTTCGCAGCGGTGTCGCGGGATTCGCACGCTCTGGTATACGCTGCAGTCACTGTCGGAGCTGCGCGTGTAGCAGCAGCACTATGCTCTGTTCCCGCCAGATTCTGCACGCGAACCAGAAGGTAGATGTACACCATTCATGGGCGAACAGAATGCATCACGCCAGCCGTGATTATGTTCTGCCCCACGACCCGCCGCGCCATTCGGTAGCGACGCGTTCGTAGGTCATTGTGGTCGCCTGTGCGACCAATTGCCAGTTGAATGTTTCGGTGGCATCACGATATGCAGAACCGATGCGCTTCTGTGTGGCATCTCGGTCGATGATGGTACGCGTGATGGCGTCGGCGAGTGCCACGGCGTCATCAGGAGCGACCAGCAATCCGGTCGATTCGGGGCGAACGACCTCGCGCAACCCGCCGGTGTCACTGACGACCACCGGACAACGCAGCGCCATTGCCTCGAGGGCGACGATACCAAATGGCTCGTACAACGATGGAAATACTGCGCAATCCGCAATGGTGTAGAGTGCATTGCGTTCGTCGTCTGAGACGAATCCAATTAATGCGACACGTTCTACGACGCCATATGTTTGGGCGACTCGCAAGAGTTCATCGCGATAGCCACCGACGCCAGCGAGGACGAGGCGCAAGTGCGGAAACTGGGAGGTCAACACGCTGACTGACTGGATGAGGACATGCCAGCCTTTTTCGTGTACCAGACGGCCCACAGCAAAAATCAGCGGTCCGGCATCTGGTTGATACCGATTGCGGAAGATACGTCGTTGGACCGCATCGGAGAACGTAAACTGGGGCACGACGATGCCGTTTGGGATGACATCGAGTTTGTCGAGCGGGACCGCAAAATCATCGTGTAAACGATGTTTCATGTAGCCGGAACAGACGATTACACGCCAGGCTTCGTACGTGAGCTTCCACTCTATGGCATCAATGACCCGTGATTCTGGTGCGCTGATGTCGCCACGGCGACGACCACGCTCATGGGCATGAATGGTTGCGATGAGGGGGCGCTGATAGTGATGTTTGAGCGCAATAGCAACGTCGGCGAGCAGCCAGTCATGGACATGAATCACATCAAAGCCACCGACCTCGGCCCAGAGAGTGTGTGCCGCTGCCAACACGGGCAGGTAGGCGTCGGCGACTTGACCGACAATATCGGGGGCAGATTGCGGCGCATAGACGCGATGGACCATCGCATGGGCGGACGCTTGTTCGACATTGAGTGGTGAATTGCCGCGTAGGGTCAACAATTGGACTTGGTACGATTCGCAGGCGAGTTCAGGGATGATGTCAGCGACATGACGTCCCAATCCACCCACAATGTGCGGTGGGAACTCCCACGAAATCATCAAAACGCGCATGAGTATTCCTTTTGAATGACCGCATTATACCAACTTTCCATTTAGGATGCGGTACAGCCCATATCGAGTAATGGTAGAATGAAGGTATGAGCACAACGACCCGAACAACCACAACCGTTACTGCAGGCTTGGTGCTGAGCGCTGGTGTTTTGGTCATTGCGACCGCATCTATCCTCATCCGCTACGCACAAAACGCAGAAGTGCCGTCGCTTTCGATTGCCGCAATCCGGCTCGGGGTATCGGCACTGGTACTCAGCATGATTGTCGCCCTCCGATACGCCCAATGGCCGCAGGGTGTGACCATGCGGCATGGCTGGCTTGCAGTGTTGTCGGGTGTCTGTTTGGCTGCGCATTTTGCATCATGGATTACCTCATTGCAGTACACCAGCGTTGCATCGTCTGCTGCCCTGGTTGCGACGACTCCGTTGTGGGTAGGGATTGTCGCGCGCGTCTGGTTCAAAGAGGCCCTCAACCGGTACCGCGTCATCGGCATGGTATTGACGATTGCTGGGTCGATTGGTATCGCTGTCAGTGATCAAACAGCGTCTGTGGGCACCAACCCCCTGTTGGGCAATGTGCTCGCCATCGTGGGTGCAATCAGCGGTTCGGCGTATTTTTTGCTGGGGCGCGGGTTGCGGAGCGACCTCCCACTGCTGCACTACATCTGGATGACCTACGGCGCCGCAGCACTGGTGTTGCTCGTCGCGGCGATTGGGTTTGGCTTTACGACGTTGCCTGCCTCAGGCATGACCTGGTTGGTACTGATCGGGTTAGCACTGGGGCCCCAGTTGCTCGGGCACACATCAATCAATTACGCCATGCGCCATTTGTCTGCGCTGTTGGTCACCATCGCGTTGCTTGGTGAGCCCGTCGGCTCGGCGATATTGGCGTTTGTCCTTTTTCAGGAACAGGTTGCGCCGCTCCAAGTGATGGGCTTGATCGCGTTGTTGCTCGGCATAGGAGTCACTGCAGTAGGGGAGCGCACACAATGACCACACCGATTGAGCATTTGCGGTCGTTTGCGCATGTCGATGTGTTGCGCCGCGCACGCACCGGGATGCCCGAGATTATCTATGCAGCCAGCAAAACGACCGACCAGGTCATCGCGATTGCAGACCATATGCTCGCAGCCAACGGCCGTGTGCTGATTAGTCGCCCTACTGCCGATATGGTCGAACGCTGCCTGACCACATACGCCGATATGACCATCACACGCTCGACCGCAGATCGTATGCTGACGGTTGCCCGCGTACCCATCGACCACACTCAGCTCGGTGGAGTTGTTGGGATCATTGCAGCGGGGACGAGTGATTTGCCAGTGGCCGACGAAGCAGCTATGGTCTGTACCGAGTTGGGCTGTCAGGTCGAACGGGTCACGGATGTCGGCGTCGCCGGCCTGCATCGCTTGTTTGCTCCGTTGACGCGTTTGCTCGAAATACCGGTGGATGTCATCATCGTGGCTGCCGGCATGGACGGCGCACTCCCTTCGGTCGTCACCGGATTGGTAGACGTGCCAGTCATTGGATTACCCGCTGCAGTCGGGTATGGACATGGCGCCGCTGGTGAAGCAGCGCTCGGTACCATGCTCCAGAGCTGCGCGCCGGGCATCGCAGTAGTCAATATCGATAATGGCGTGGGTGCAGGGGCTATGGCCGCACGCATCGCCACCAAAGCCGCCCAGGCGCGTGCACGAGGAACACACAAATGACTGCTACACTCGAACAAAAATACGCCCACTTGCAAGAGATTCTGCGTGCAATGGGCTCGGTCGTGGTCGCTTTTTCGGGCGGCGTCGATAGCACCGTGCTCCTCAAGGTTGCACATGATGTCCTCGGTGATCGTTGTATCGCAGGAACCGCCGATTCGGAGACCTACCCCCGCGAGGAACTCGGTCTGGCGACCGAACTTGCCCAGTTCATTGGCGCACGCCACATCGTGGTGCAAACCCACGAGCTTGCCCTCGAAGGGTACGCCGTCAACGACACAAATCGCTGCTACTTTTGCAAAAAGACACTCTTTACCGAGCTCGAACCCATCGCACGTGACCATGGAATGGCGCATATCGTCTACGGTGCAATGGCAGACGACGTCGGGACGCATCGCCCAGGCCATCAAGCCGCTACCGAATTCTCGGTGCGGAGCCCGTTGATTGAAGCAGGCCTAGGGAAAGCAGAGATCCGCGTCCTGGCAAAAAACTTCGGCCTCTCAAATTGGAACAAACCATCCTACGCATGTTTGTCATCGCGCATCCAGTACGGTGAACGGGTGACTGCAGAAAAGCTGCGGACGCTCGACGATGCAGAACGCTTCGTACGGAGCCTCGGCTTCGTCCAGTTCCGCGTCCGGCATCACGACACCCTCGCACGCGTCGAAGTCACGGCAGACCAATTTGCACTCGCCATGGAACAACGCGGGGCGTTGACCGCCAAGCTCAAAGAACTGGGCTATAAGTATGTCACGTTGGATTTGGCTGGGTTCCGTTCGGGCAGTATGAACGAGGCCACCACACCCAAGTCACAAGAGATATTGCTGATTTGACCGCGCCGTTCTAAACTCGCGACCGTGCTGATTCATCTGTTACAGCATGATTGATTACACGGTATTCTCCAACACGAAAACGTGGCAGTGCAATTGCACCGCCACGTTTTCAATACATCGATACATCTGCCTACGACGCAGCAGTGCCGATTTTTATGTCAATTGTTTGAAATAAAACGCCGTCCCCTCGATGGAACCATCGGGGCTATAGGCATATGCAGGGACGACACCGAACCGTGTCCAGCCACATGCGGTATATAGACGTTCGCCTGAGTCATTGGCGCGGGTATCAAGGAGCAACAACGTGCGTCCTTTGCTCCGTGCATACGACTCGACTTCGGTC
The DNA here is from genome assembly GCA_003670675.1 of Chloroflexota bacterium. Taxonomy (GTDB): domain Bacteria; phylum Chloroflexota; class Chloroflexia; order Chloroflexales; family Roseiflexaceae; genus UBA965. The sequence continues at coordinate 3,390 of QWQY01000034.1, read as the reverse complement.
ATAAGCTTCGTCCCGATCCCGTGTTTGCGCAGACGACTGGTGACGATGACCTTTTGGACCTCGGCGCGATGGCGGCCATTTGCCTTGCCTGCGGGCTCGAGTTGGGCCGTACCCACCAGACTACCATCACCGAGCCGTGCAACGACCAGCCATTTGCGGTCAGCCTTCACGGCTTCAGCGACACCCTGCCAGTAGGAGTGGATGTCGGCAGGGTCATACGGGAGCATGTAGCCGATGCTGGCACCGGACTCGACGGCGTCGATCAGCAATGCGGTGAGCTCTGGGAGGGCTGCATCGACACGGTCCGCGGTCAGCCAATCGAGGATGATCATTGGGGCACCTCGGTACGGTAGTGGACCTCGGAACACTCACGCAGGCGGCGAGCGGCTTGCTCTGGGGTGATATCGCGCTGCGGTTCGGCGAGCAACTCAAAACCTACCATAAACTTGCGCACCGTAGCCGACCGGAGCAATGGCGGCACGATATGGATGTGCCAGTGCCAGTGACCGTTGTCGATCATTTTGGTCGGTGCCTGATGGATCCCCAACGAATACGGAAAAAGGGTCTGGAAGAGGTTGTCGTAGCGTGTCACCGTGCGCTTAAGAATATCTGCCAAGTCGGTCGCTTCACCCGCACTCATCTGATCGATGGTTGCCATGGGCCGCCGTGGCAAGATGATGGTCTCGAACGGCCACACGGCCCAGAAGGGCACCAGGGCGACAAACGAGCTGTTCTCGCAGACGATGCGTTCGTGTGCAGCAATTTCTTGTGCGAGGTACGCGGCCAGCATCGTCTTTTGATGCGTCGCGAAATAGGCGCGTTGCGTCGCCTCTTCTTTGGCGACGAGGGTCGGGGTGTGTTGCGTCGCCCAGATTTGCCCATGCGGATGTGGATTACTCGATCCCATCATGGCACCGCGGTTTTCGAAGATCTGGACATAGCCGATGTCGGGGTGTTGGGCGAGTTCACGGAACTGATCCTGCCATGTCGCCACGACACCGGCGATGTCAGGGGTGGTCATTTCGCCGAGGGTCAGATCATGCTGTGGACTAAAACAGATGACGCGGCAGATGCCCTTTTCGCTGACGCTCCGAAAGAAGCCGTCGTCGCTCCCCCCTGCAGGCGCATCCTTCTGGAGGGCTGCGAAATCGTTGTCAAAGACGTAGGTACCCGGATAGGCAGGATTGAGCTCGCCACCCATCCGCGTGTTGCCAGGGCAGAGGTAGCAGGTGGGGTCGTAGGTGTTGCGCACCGGGATGACGGGCGCTTCGACTTGGCCCTGCCAGGGGCGTTTGGTACGATGCGGTGACACGAGCACCCACTCATCGAGCAGGGCATTATAACGGCGGTGGGAGTGATCTTCGGGTACAAACACGCGTCTACCTCTTTCGTTCATTTGCTCCATTCTACCAAACCAGGGCAACAAAAAACCGACCCGTCGAAACGGGTCGGTAAGGACCGAACGGTTAGCGCAAAGCGTACACAATCGACACGTCGACCGTAATATCCTGGGTCCCTGCTTGGATTGGTGCCTCTGCCATGGCATCCATGGCGACACGTGCCATTGGGTACGACTGGGCGTTTTGTGATGATTCGGTGACCGAGATAATCTCGCCCAACTCGACCCCGGCGGCCTTGGCCATTGCTTCGGCCTTTGCCTTGGCGGCATCGAACGCGCGGATCCGTGCTTCGCTGACCAATGCGCTAGTGTCGGCAATGCTAAAGTTCAAGCCGGTGATGTTGTTTGCGCCAGCCTGCACCACTTGGTCGAGGAGTGGACCTGCCTTGACCAAATCACGGATCGTGACGGTGACCGAATTACTCACCTGGTAGCCGGTTATCCGTGTGCCCGAGGTGTCGTATGTTGGGTAGACACTGAAATTGCTGGTCTGGATGTCCTTTTCAGCGACGCCCAACGCAATCACCGACGCAATGACTGATGCGGTATCGGTCGAATTCTGCGTCAAGGCTGCAGCCGCCGTGGTCGATTGCGTGGTGACACCCAACTGAATGGTTGCCTGATCGGGCGCGGCCGACACCGCACCGCTGGCGCTGACACTGAGCTGTGGGGTTGTTGCACCGAACCCACCCATAATGGAGCCGACGCCGGTCATCATGGCGCGTGACGCATCGGCACCGTTCGGCACAATCATGGTGCCTGACATCATCCCGACGCCGCGGGACATCCACAAAGTCGGGAGGACAGCGCCGATGAGGCCGGCCAAAAAGGTCCCAATAATCAAAAAGGCAATGGTGTACTTCGACATGACAATCTTCTTTCACTAAGAGTCCATCAGAGTGACGCCACGGGTATGGCGAAAGTTTCGCTCCCGTAGCCCTCTCATGAAACGTTAAATTCCGTACAATTCGCTGTACTTCGCTTTGAGGTAGCGGAAGTACGGCTCGACGCTCAAATCCTGACCCGTGACGCGTTTGAGCGTGGTCGGGGCGTCGTAGCGGCGACCAGTGGAATAGAGATTTTTTTGGAGCCATCCCAGCAACGGCTGGTAGTTCCCCTGTGCAATTGCGGGGGTAATACTGGCGTCTTTTTGTTGGGCAGCCTCGAAAATCTGTGCAGACATCACATTGCCGATGGTGTAGCCTTGGAACGAACCACCGACGATACCGGCGTACCAATGAACGTCCTGCAAGACGCCGTCTTTGTCGTCTTTGGGGGTAATCCCGAGGTCGCTGGTGTATTTGTCGTGCCAGACTTCGGCCAGGTCACGGACGTTGAGCGAGCCCTCGAGCAACCCGAGTTCGAGCTCGAAGCGGATGATGACGTGCAGGTTGTAGGTCACTTCGTCGGCATCGGTGCGGATCAGCGAGCGCTGTACCTTGTTGATGGCGCGGTAGAAGGTCTCGAGCGAGACGTCTTTGAGCTGTGTTGGGAAGGCTGCTTGCAGACTGGGGTAGTTGTGCTGCCAGAAGGTCCGAGATCGCCCGATTTGGTTTTCCCACAGGCGCGACTGACTCTCGTGGACGCCACTGGATGTGCCATTGGCCAACGGCGTCCCCTCGAGCTCGAACGCAACGCCTTGTTCGTACATCGCATGGCCACACTCGTGGATGACGCTGAAGATACAATCGCCCAAATCGTTCTCACGCGCGCGAGTCGTGATGCGAATATCGCCGTGATGCAGGCGGATCTCGAACGGGTGCGGGGCGGTATCGAGGCGCCCGCGATTGAAGTCATAGCCCACTTGCTCCGCAATGGTGCGGGCATAGGTCAATTGCTGGTCGATAGGGAACGGCCCGGCCAAACAGCTGTCGTCGATTTGTTGTTTTTTGCTGATGGCATCGACCATCGGAATGAGCCCTTCACGGAGTGATTTGAACAGCGGGCGTAAGGTGGCTACGTTCATCCCACTATCGTGCATGTCGATGAGC
>QWQY01000033.1 GCA_003670675.1 Chloroflexota bacterium | reverse complement strand
TGGGTCGTCGTCGTAGGGGCGTGGACTCGGCGAGGGCTGGCGCAACGCACCGTCGAGGGGCGAGTGCCGCGGTGCAACCGGTCGTGACGGGAACGCCGGCGGTTGCTGTTCGGCCGGGGGGATATACGGTCGCCGTGGGGCAGGCTCGCCGCTGTATGCGGTACGACCACCCAACGGGGAGTTGCGGTCGATGGCGGGGGCGGCAGCAGGGGGCTGCTGTACCGGCGCTGGCGCAGGAGCTGCCGGAGCATTGCGCATGGCGGGTGGGATCTGCGACGGCGTCGGAGGGTGTGCCGGGGCGACGTGCTGCGGCGTGCGCACAGGCATTTGAACCTTGGGTTTGAGTGTCGAGATGCCAGATGCGAGCAAGGTGATTTTGACTTGGTTGGCCGGAAAATTCGGGTCGATGACAGAGCCCCAGATGATTTGGGCATCGTCAGCCACGATGCCTTCGATGATCGTTGCTGCTTCGGCGACCTCGGTCATGCGGATATCTTCGCCGGACGAAATATTGAGCAGCACACGCTTGGCACCACGGATTTCGACATCGAGGAGCGGTGAAGCCATGGCCGATTCGATTGCCTCTTGGATGCGGTTTTCGCCCGAGCCGACGCCGATTGCCATCAGCGCCTCGCCCGAATTTTTGAGGACGGTTTGGACATCTGCAAAATCTACGTTGACGACACCAGGTTTGGTGATGAGGTCTGAGACGCCCTGGATGCCTTGACGCAGGACACTGTCTGCTATTTGAAAGCCTTGGATCATGGAGACGCCACGCTTGGCATACGCCTCGACGAGCCGATCATTGGGGACAACGACCAGGGCGTCGACATATTTGCGCAGTTGCTCGATACCCGCTTCGGCCTGATTGAGACGTTTGGAGCCCTCGAACTTGAAGGGTTTGGTCACCACAGCGACCGTCAAAATCCCTAGGTCTTGGGCGATGCTGGCGACAATCGGAGCAGCACCAGTCCCGGTACCACCACCCATGCCGGCAGTGATAAAGACGAGGTTGGAGCCCTTGAGAATTTCGTAGAGCTCGTCATTGGTCTCTTCGGCGGCGCGTTCCCCGACGCCCGGATCGCCACCAGCACCCATGCCGCGGGTCAGGCGTTCACCGATGCAGATTTTGTAGTGGGCCTTGGACATACGGAGGACCTGGGCGTCGGTATTGATGGCGACGAACTCGACATCTCGGACGCCGTCTTCGATCATGCGATCGATAGCATTGGAGCCACCGCCACCGACACCAACGACACGAATGACGGCACGGACGCCGCGGGGCTGTGAATGAGTCATCGAGAAATCCTTTCGACGCTGCCGGTCAGACGAACACACGCATCAGCGGGAACTAGCGGTCTTTGTTGCGGCGCACAAAGACCGGAATGTCGACGTCGGCTTGGGTGGGGAAGTTGCGCAGCGGTTGCGACGGGGTCCGTTGATCGCGCGCTGGTGGCGTCTGGAGCGGAGTCGAAATACTCGGTTGCGTCGGTCGAGAGACCGGCGGTGGGGTACGGGTTGGCAACGGGGCACGCTGTTCGACAACGGGATCCGGTCGGCGTTCGTTGTCGAACCCGGTTGCGATAAGTGTCACCTTGACCTGGCCCCGTGGGAAGTTGGGATCGATGAGGAGACCCCAGATGATGTTGGCATTGTGTGCAACAGCAGCCTCGATGACCGATGCGGCTTCTTGGACCTCGTAGAGGCTGACGTCTTCGCCGCCGGTGACATTGAGCAAGACACTGCGCGCGCCGGTGATGGTTACTTCGAGGAGCGGGGACTCGACTGCCTCGCGGACGGCGTCGATCATGCGATTGTCGCCGCTGCCGATGCCGATCGACATCAGTGCAGTACCGGAACGTTGCATCACCGAGCGGACATCGGCGAAGTCGACGTTGATCAGCCCGGGCAGGTTGATCATGTCGGCAATGCCCTGAATTCCTTGACGGAGCACACCATCGGCCATTTGGAAGGCCTGCATCATGGTGGCGTTTTTGTTGCCAGCGTGGAGCAAACGATCGTTGGGCACGATGACGAGCGTATCGACATGTGGACGAAGTCGCTCGATGCCTTCTTCGGCGTGCTTGCGCCGATGTTTGCCCTCAAAGCCGAATGGCTTGGTAACGACCCCGACGGTCAGAATGCCCAGCTCTTGGGCAATGCTAGCGACTATCGGTGCAGCGCCGGTACCAGTGCCACCGCCCATACCGGCGGTGATAAAGACCATGTTGGCGCCGTGCAGGGCTTCGGTGAGTTCGATGCGTGATTCTTCGGCGGCTTTTTCGCCGATGGAGGGGTCACCGCCGGCACCGAGCCCTTTGGTCAATTTGTCGCCGATGCGGATGCGTTGATTGGCTTTGGAGTTGACCAACGCTTGTGCATCGGTATTGACGGTGATGAACTCGACATTTTGGACACCATCGGCGACCATGCGGTCGACCGCGTTCGATCCACCACCCCCGACACCGATGACCTTGATGACCGCCACGCGTTCATTGATCTCTTGTTGGTGACCGAACATATCCCCTCCATCGCATATGACTGCACATAGGACACGCGCTGCAGCACGAAATTGAAATCATTTTGTAATGTTCTGTCATTATACTACAACACTACGCAGGGTGGGAAGACACAAAACGCACGAGCCGCGGTGCGACTCGTGCGTAGGGCATCTCAATGCAAAATATTGCTACGGTAGGAACTCACGTAACCACATTTTGAAGCGCTCGTACACATCGACCCACTTGCTATCTTCGTCACGGCTGTGTTTGCCGCTCTGCCCATGGCGGTACCCCCAACGAATAAGCCCAAGGACCGTTGTATATGCGGGTGTATTGAGGCCATCGATGCGACCGTAAACGTCCTCGGTGACCCCGATGCGAATAGGTGCGTTAAAACGCTCGTAAAAGAGAATATCGAGATTGCGGAGCTGTGCGCCTCCTCCGGTCAACACCACCCCTGCGTTGTATGCGCCCATGTAGGAGCTTTGTGATACCTCATAGATGATGAAGTCGATGAGCTCATCACAGCGTGCTTGGATGGCTTCGTTGAAGTGGAGTCGGCTCAACGACACCGGCTCGCCAGGCCGTTGGCCTTCGAGCTCGATGACATCGCGATGTCTGTGGGGGTCGGCAACCGCCTCGCCGATGCTCTGTTTGGTTTGTTCGGCGATTGCATGGTTGAGTTGGAACATCAGGATGAGATCATTGGTGATGGTGTGCCCACCCACAGGGATGACATGGGTGTGCCAGGTTGCCCCTTGGGCGACAAAGGCAACCCCGGTGGTGTCGCTCCCGATGTCGACCAAAACGACGCCGTTTTGGCGATCATCATCGGTCAGAACGGCTTCGGCACTGGCCAGTTGCTGGAGGACAACATCGTCGATTTCGACATTGCAGTTTTGGACGACCTTGATGATGTTTTGGATGGCGCTGATGTCGCAGACGACGATGTGGACATCGACCTCGAGGCGATATCCACGCATCCCGATGGGATCTTGTACTGCTTGGGTGTCGAGGGTATAGCGAAACGGCATCACGTGGAGGAGTTCGACGTTTGCGGGGAGCGGCTCGGCCTGGGCAATTTCGACCGCGCGGAGGATGTCTTCGTGGCGCACATGGCCATCGTACTCGCGAGAGATGGCAACGGGCCCCGTACGGGTAAAGCTTTGGATGTGCTTCCCGGTAATCGAGACATATGCAGACCCGACGCGGTAGCCACCCATTTGTTCGGCCTGCGTGATGCTGGCCTTGATGGAGCGCGTCGCTTCTTCGAGTTTGACAATGATACCGCGTTCGACGCCGCGCGCCGGTGCTACGCCGTACCCCAGCACCGTGATGATTTGTTCACCATCCATTTGCGCAATCATCGTGATTATTTTGGTTGAGCCGATATCAATACCGGCTATGGTGCGCATACTCACAGGCTACCTCTTGTGCTAGGGTGCTGGCTCGACGGCATCGGAGATAACCAATGTCTGCGTAATCGTCTCGGTAAATGGGATATCGTCGCGGTAGTATGGGGTCAGCGAGCGCAGGTCGGCGAACGCATAAATGGTGCGTTCGCGGTTGAGTTGTGCAAGCAGAGCGAGTTTTTCGTCGATCCGATCAAGCGTCCCAAACAAAATGGTCTGCCCTGTCGCCGAGATCACCGAGATACCGCGCCGCTCGTCCCAACCAATACGTGCAATCTCGAGCCCTGCTTCGGTGGGGATACGTTGGCTTATGATGCGTGCGAGCGTCACAATCCGGGCATCGACCGTATCACCGGGACTGAGGTATACCGCACTATCGTCGTTGATAATCAGCGTGCCCGTGATTACCACTGCTGGGTCGATGCCGAGGAGCGTACCCGTCGGATCAACAATCAGGTAGGACGATCCGTTCTTCCAACGGATTTCACTTTCGTGTTCGTTGAGCGACACCGTGACGGTGTTGGGAAGGCGCACCGCGACATCGGCAGAGACGACATATGGGCTTGCGAGAATGGTAGTTTGCATGGTTTGTGCATCGAGGGACCATATCGACGCACCAACCGCCCCGGAGAGTTCGGCGACACGATCGCTACTCAGTGTCGATGCGCCCGTCACGGTAACGGATGTTACGGTGTATGCCGGGTTGTTCCACAGCGAAAAGACATACGCGAGCACCCCAATAAACAGGAATATGCTGAGCGGTCGCCCGGTACGCACATACGTCAACGACCGGATACGCACGCCTGGACGCACTCCTTCGGGGCGGCGTGTATTAGGGGTCGGTCGATTTGTCCGTGGCCGTTGACTACTCACCTATGCTCCTTCGGCGCGTGTCCCTCGTTCGCGTGCGAGTGCCACGAGGCGATCGAGCACCTCGGGGTACGACACGCCGCTGGCGTCCCACATTTTGGCGTACATGCTAAAAGGCGTAAACCCAGGCATGGTATTGACTTCTGAGATATAAAACACGTCGGCTGATTCGTCGTACAAGAAGTCAACACGTGCTAATCCTGCACCATCAACAGAGAGAAATGCCTGGAGTGCGATGCGCCGCACGCTCTGCGTTTGGGCGTCAGTGAGCTGGGCAGGAATGACGACCTGAGTCGCCGTGTTGAGGTACTTTGCCTCATAATCATACCATTCATTGGCGGGGATTATCTCGCCCGGCAGGCTGGCGATCGGTGCATCGTTGCCCAACACTGAGACTTCGATTTCACGCGCCGAGACGCCTTGTTCGACGACAATACGGCGGTCAAACGATGCAGCAAGTGTGAGGCCAGCAATCAATTCTGCGCGGGTTTTTACTTTGCTTATGCCCACACTGCTGCCCATGTTGGCTGGTTTCACAAACATCGGGTAGTCGAGAACTGCCTCGAGGCGTGCCACACAGGCGGCAGAATCGGCGTTGTATTCGTGTGTGCGTACCAATTGCCATGGCACAACCGGTAAGCCGGCAGCGGAGAAGGCAGCCTTCATCATTGCCTTGTCCATCCCGACCGCAGACGCGAGCACCCCACAGCCGACATAGGGGATACCTGCGAGTTCGAGGAGGCCTTGGATGGTGCCGTCCTCGCCCATTGGTCCATGCAATACCGGGAACACGACATCAAGCCCTCGTACGGCATGGGGGGCAGCATGTTCGCCGCGGATAATCGCCAGCGGCGAGGCGGTCATTTGGGCAGGCTGTGCGGGTGCTTTGACATGGGCACCTCCGCCCGGCAGGAGTGCCACGTCGGACTCGGCTTCGAGCGTTGCAAGCACATCACCCTCTGCCAGCCACTGGCCGTTTTTGCGGATCCCAATGGGGACGACATCATACCGAGCCGGATCAAGACCAGCGAGGACGGCGCGGGCAGACACCAGTGAAACTTCGTGTTCACTCGATTGACCACCAAATATCACGCCGATGCGAATACGGTTCATATCGGGGACTCCTCTATGCGGCGTTGAACGGCCATTCTTCGCCCAGAATTTGTACTTCGGGTTCGAGCGTAACACCACTCTGTGTAGCGACTGTGGCGCGGATGTGCGCCACTAGCGCTCGGACATCGGCGCTCGTCGCACCACCGCGATTGATGATGTAATTTGCGTGACGCTCTGCGACCACTGCGGTCCCGACTGCGTAGCCTTTGAGTCCTGCAGCTTCGATTAATCGCCCAGCAGAATCGCCGGGAGGGTTCTTGAAGACACTCCCGCATGACGACCCTTGCGGGGTCTTGCTTTTGCGCAAGACGGCGGTGTCAGCCAGCTGGAGAGCCAGCTGCTGTTGATCGGCGCGTTGCAAACGAATGGTCGCACCCACGACGATGGGCTGGATGTCGCCCGCGTGCATCCCGTGCACCAGATGGGGGACGGCGTGCTGTTTGAGTGCACTGGTCCGATATCCGAACCCAAGCACCGCGGGTGGGACGGTTTGGATGTTGCCGGCTCGCCACAGGTCAACCGATTGTACGGTATCTGCCATTGCGCCGCCATAACACCCCGCGTTACCGTAGACCGCTCCACCCACCGTACCGGGCAACCCCTCGGCCCACGCCATGCCGGCCCAGCCCGCGTTGACGAGTTGGCGCACCGTACCAGCCATCGGTGCCCCGGCGCCGATGTGGACCGCGGCACAATCGAAATCTTGTGTTATGTCAATATGCATGTCACGCATGCGTATGACGACGCCGGGTAAGCCTTCGTCGCTGATGAGCATATTGCTCCCACCACCGAGGATCCAGACGGGGAGCATGCGCGAGTCTGCAAAGGCAATTGCCTCGGCCACGCCGTGTGGTGATCGCACCGTGGCGAGGTAGCGTGCTACGCCACCAATACGCCACGAGGTGAGCGCAGCGAGTGGGACAAATTCCGTCAGGATGAGCTCAGGCATGCTCATGACGTTGCTCCGAGCGCTGCCAGGAGTGACGGACCAACGGTAGTGCCATCGCCTGCGCTGAGCGTAATGACGACGTCACCCGAGCGCACCAATGCACGCAGAAGGGTGACTGTTTGGGCCGGAGTACCCGAAGCGCTGATCATGGGGTGATTGATGTGAGTGACCAGCCAGGCTGCGTCGATCCCACTGATGGGTTGCTCACGCGAGGCATAGATATCGCCGATGAGAACACAGTCGGCATCGGTAAACGCGCTCGCCCATTCGCTCACAAGCATCTGCGTGCGTGAGTATGTGTGGGGTTGGACATAGGCAATAATGCGACTCCCCGGATAGCGTTGCCGGGCAGCAGCCAACACGACGCGGACTTCGGTCGGGTGGTGTCCATAATCGTCGATGATGCGGACGCCAGCAGCGTTGCCCACCTGTTCGAAGCGCCGTTTTGCACCACGAAAGCCCGCTAAGGCGGCCACGACGGCAGCAGGTGCAGCACCTGCCATGACGGCAGCGGCATAGGCTGCCACGGTATTGCTGATATTGTGTACTCCGGCCAGCGGGGTGTCGACGTGTGCATGCAACCGCGTCGCAAACACCCGCGGATCATAGTGCCAGAGTTGGAAGCGCTGCCCGTCTGCGTGGTGGGTCAAGGCTGTGGCCGACCAGTCAAGCGGGATGCGTGTACAGGCAACGGGATTGGTGGCGAGGGCTTCGTCGATGCCGTACCACTGCACGCCTGGACGGTCGATGGTCTGACGAATACCGGCGTCGTCAGCACACACAAGGACCCGATTGGCGCGGGGCACCGATGCGACGAAGGTCTGGAATGCCCGCGCATAATCGTCTGCATCAGGATAGATGTCGACATGATCCCACTCGAGCGTCGTGACAACGGCGATATCGGGCGTCAGTGAGAGGAAGGTTCGATCGTATTCATCTGCTTCGATGACCAACGGCGCTGTAGGGTCGCCCCATGCTGCGGTGCGCGGCAAATCGGGAATTTCGGCACCTATCAGGTACCCCGGGTTGAGGCCTGCGTGTTGCAGCGCGACGGCGATCATTGCCGTGGTCGTGGTTTTGCCGTGCGTGCCCGCGACTGCGATGATGGCACGTTCGGTCGACCAGATGCGCCACAAGTCATGACGACGCAGGATGGGGATCCCGGCTGCCAGCGCCGCATCGAGTTCGGGATGCGGGTGGCGGGCTGCCGACGTGGCAACAACGGCGTCTGCACCTGCAATAGCGCGTGCGTCGTGGCCTAACTGGATATCGACACCACGCGCCTGGAGCGGCGCCCAGGCGGCGCTCCGCTGGGCATCGCTGCCCGACACCGAATCACCGCGGTCGAGCAAAATATGTGCGATGGCGTTCATCCCTGCGCCGCCAATACCGACAATGTGATAGTGCATTATGCCCCTCGGCCTATCGTTTGCAAGAGATGTGCGATGGTGTGTGCTGCCTCGGGTTGTGCCAGTGTGCGCATCTGTGCGCGCATGCGCACGAGGGTTACATGGTCACCGACGAGTGACAAGACCGTAGCCGACAGGTCGGTAGCCACACGCGCATCCGCTATTTTGATGGCAGCACCATGGCGCACCAAGTAGTCGGCGTTTTCATCCTGATGGACATATGGATAGGGCACCAAAATACCCGGCAGCCCCGCAATGGGGAGCTCACCGAGCACCGAGGCCCCGCTCCGGCAGATTGTCACATCGGCAGCAGCAAAGGCAGCACTCATCGTGAGCGGGCCGTCGGCTGCAAGGTACGGGTAAAGGTGGTACCGTGACGCGTCCGCAGGGCTGCAGTGGAGTGCTGCCGCCCGCAACATCGGTTCATCGCCTTCGCGACCACAGACGTGGATGATGTGCATGTGCGGCAATACGGCTGCGAGTGCATCACGAACGGCCACATTGATGCTCCGTGCTCCGCGACTGCCGCCATAGACCAGCAGTACGGGGGTTTCGTCAGGTATCCCAAACAACGCCCGGGCGGTGACCCGGTTGGTGGTCGACAGCGCAGGCCTCACGGGATACCCAGCGACCACGAGCTGACGCCGGCCGGGGAGGTACGCCGCTGGGGTGAGCGGTGCGAGGTGCAAATACGGCGCCGCATCGGCGATTGTCGTCACCACGAGGGTCGAGAGGCGCGCCAAAAACCGTACGGCCAACCCGGGGACGACATCGGGCAAGTAGATTGCCCGTGGCACCCTGAGCAGCCATGCAGCCACAAACAAAGGTACACACACATAGCCGCCCGTCCCAAAGATGGCAGCAGGCCGTTCTCGGCGGATGAGGGTCATGGCTTGGATGACACCACGGCACAATCGCACCAGGTTGGTCGCCAATGCACGGGGACCGCGACCGCGGACCGCAGCGGCATCGACCGCGTAGAACGGCAGTGTGCTCTCGCGGCGTACCAGGTCGCCCTCCATCCCATCGGGGCTGCCGACATAGGCGACGCGTGGGCTATTCGGGGCGCTCGCGAGTGCCACGGCGACTGCGAGGGATGGATACACGTGGCCCCCGGTCCCGCCGCCCGAAAGGAAGTAGAGCGGCGATTGCTGCTCGGATGTGTTCATAGCGTGTTCTCAGTGACGGTGGTTGATCGGTGTCTACCAGTGTGTATTTTGACACATTCAAAAGCATCCCGATGGCGATCATGCTCATCATCAGCGATGTGCCGCCATAACTCAGAAAAGGGAGTGTAATCCCCGTAAACGGGACCAACGTCGTGGCAACTGCCAAATTGATGACTGCCTGAATGACAATCCACAGGGTCAACCCTGTCGCCAACAACGCCGCGTATCCGTTGGGTGCACTATTCGCAATCCGAAACCCACGAAAGGCAATAAACGCAAAGCAACCCACCACAAACAGCGTCCCGATGAGGCCGAGTTCTTCGCCGATAATCGCAAGAATGGTATCGGTATAGGATTGCGGCAGCCATAGGTACTTTTGGCGTGATTGCCCAATCCCTAATCCAAAGACTCCACCCGACGCCAGCGCATAGAGCGCATGAATGGGTTGGAACCCTGCCCCGCTGTAATAGGCAAATGGATCGAGCCATGCGTTGATGCGTTCCAGCCGATACGATGCGACATTGATGGCCAAGAGAAAGAACACCCCGCCCAGTACCCCAGCGCCCAAAAAGTGCCACAGACTGGCACCGGCCACAAAGTAGACCAATGCAGCCACCGAGACCATCACGGTCGATGATCCGAGGTCACGGCCGACCATGACCAACGCGGTGAATATGCCCACCACGGCAGCAAAGGGCAACATGCCTGTGTTGAAGTTCGCGACTTTGCCGGCACGCCGTGACAACCAGCTCGCAAGGTAGATAATCAACGCGAGTTTGACGAATTCTGATGGTTGAAAGCTGAAAAATCCGAGGCGAATCCAACTCCGCGAATTATTGACTTCGGTCATCTCCGCGGGCAACACAAAACCAGTCAGTACTAGCAACAAGAACGCCAATGCCAGCAAATGGAGCGAATAGGTGCGCCAGGTACGATAATCGATGCGCTGCGTCACAATCAATCCAACCGTCCCCACCGTGGCGGCAAAGAGTTGGCGCGTCATGTAGTGGAATCCGTTGTCGTAGTAGACAAATCCTTCGACGAATGAGGAACTATAGACCATTACCAGGCCGAACGGCACAAGGACCCCGATACATACCAGCAGCTGGTAGTCGGGCTTGTGCTTGACACTGTCAGATTCGCTGGAACGTGGCCGACGATCGCTCATGTAAATCTTTCTGAGGCGCTAAACTGCTGGGACTGCAAGGGCAACGATGACGAACAACAACGCAACGAGGACAATGACTCCGTTCCACCCCCACGTCAATGGGGTGCGCTGCCGAACGACGCCGGATTCGGTCTGGTATTCGGTCAATCGTGGCATCAACAGAAAGCCGGTGACGAGGCCGCCGAGCAGCCCGCCGATATGCGCCATGTTGTCGATGTTGGGCATGCTATAGCCAAAAAAGATATTGATCATGGCGGTAAACGCGATGTTCCCCAAGATTTGCTTGGCGTTTTCGCCGTATGCGCGGCGATTGGTCCAGACAAACGTACCCATCGCGCCGATGAGCGCAAATATCGCACCCGACGCACCGACCGATGGATTTGGACTAAACAAATACGAAGCGACGCCACCGACCAAACCACCCACAAAGTAGATACCCAAAAAGCGATTGCGGTCGCTCATCCGTTCAACCGACTCGCCGATTTGGACAATGGCGAACGTGTTAAACAAGAGGTGCACGAGATTTCCATGCAAAAACATCATGGTCATAAAGCGATAGTACTGGTTTGCCTGATAGATTGCGATGTTGTCTTTGGCGCCATGAATGAGCAGTAAGTCGGTCAGCGACATTGCCTTGTACACCACCCCGAGCTGGTCGAGCAGATACGGCACAACATATATCACAATATTGACGACGACAATCAGTCGCACCATGGGCGACGTCTCGCTGAAGAAGCGTTTGATGGGTCCCGTCAAAGTGGCCGTGTTCATTACCCTGCCTCCGCGATTATCTGTGAAACGATGCGACGAAATTCTTCGCCGCGATGGAATTCGTTGCGAAACATCCCAAAACTGGCACAGCCAGGCGACAAGGCAATCGTCGCAGGGCGCAGCGGCAGTGCATGGGCTGCACGGATGCCGGCTTCGAACGAATCAAATGTCCCGATAATGCGATCCCCTGCACCATGACGCACCAATGCATCGTGCAGGAGCGCCGTTGCGGTGCCCTGCAAAAGGACAATCTGCTGCGCATGTGTTGCGGCAGTGGCAGCCAGGCATTCGAACGAAAGCTTTTTGTCGGCTCCACCGGCTATCCAAATGATGGGTTGCGGCAGCGACGTGAGCGCGGCAACCGCTGCATCCGGCATGGTGGCTGCGGTGTCGTTGACAAACGTGTGCCCATCGTGTGTAGTGACAACTTCTTGGCGATGCTCTACCCCCGTGAACGCGCGGAGCGCAGGAGCGATAGCCGTGTGCGGCATGCCCGCACGGAGCGCAAGTGCTACCGCAGTCGCGATGTTGGCCAAATTATGTGTGCCTGCGAGTTGGACATCGGTGCGTTGTGCAATTGCCACAGTGCCGCCTTGTAGCATGGCGTACAAGACATCTGTATCCCACCAGACCGATCCTTCTGTGGGGACACGTGGAGCATGAACGCCGGTCCAGACACGCAGGCCAGGCATCGCCGGCGCAAGGCGAACAAGCGCATCGTCGGTGTCGGTGAGCACGATGGTGTTGTGGTTGTTCTGATGCCGGCCGATTTCGGCTTTTGCTGCGATGTATGCTTCCATCGTGCCGTAGCGGTCGAGATGGTCGGGATAGATGTTGGTAATAGCCGCTATTGCAGGACTGAGCCCGGCTGCGCCGAGGCCTTCGAGGACAAACGAAGACAACTCGAGGATGACTGGCGTGTCGGGGCCGATAAGCGGCAATTGTGCCAACGCAGAAATGCGCATGTTGCCGGCGAGAATCGTGTCGGCGCGCCATGCCTTCAGCAGATGTGCAGTCAATGTCGCGGTCGTTGTTTTGCCTTTGGATCCGGTGACGCCAAT
>QWQY01000032.1 GCA_003670675.1 Chloroflexota bacterium | reverse complement strand
CCAAGATGGCAGACACAACGCCCAAAAACAGCACGCCGTTCGAAAAGACCAAACGATCACCGCGTTGCGCAAATTGACGTGGCAGATAGCGGTCGATTGCCAAGAAGTACGATAATCGTGGGAAGTCCGCATACGCCGTGTTGGACGCCAAAATAAGAATCAACATCGTCGATGCTTGGATGACATAATAGAAAACTGAAGAACCACCAAAGATTGCCCGCGCCAATTGTGAATTTGCTGTTTCGGGTTCGAGTGATCCATCGGGGATGATTCGGTATGATTCTGCGAGTTGCGTAATCCCCAAAAACATCAGACTCAGTACGACGACCATGATAATGAGGGTCGTCGATGCATTGCGTGACTCGGGTTTCTGAAAGGCCGGCACGCCATCGCTGATCGCCTCGATACCCGTCAACGCGGTGCAACCTGCTGCAAACGCCCGCAAAATAAGAAAAATGGTAATGGCATGACCCGCTTCTGCGTGTGGGATGTGCGGTACCGGGGGGATTACCACCGTCCCAAACGCAATGTTGTACAACCCAGTCAGGATCATCACCGCCATGCTCGTAATAAAGAGATAGGTCGGCAAGGCAAACACACTGCCGGATTCCTTCAGCCCACGCAGATTCGCCAATGTGAGCACCACAATCAGCCCCACTGCAATCTCGATGCGCCACGGGTCGAGGAACGGGAACGCAGAGGTGACTGCCGCGACACCAGCCGACATGCTGACTGCGACAGTCAGTATGTAGTCGATAAGTAACGACGACGCAGCCACCAATGACGGCACTTTGCCCAAGTTATCGCGCGACACAATATACGATCCACCACCCTGTGGGTAGGCCATGATGGTTTGGCGATACGAAAATGCTACGGTAATGAGCAGAACAACGATACCAATTGAAATAGGGGTGGCCAGACCTAGGGCTTCGCGGTTGGCATACATCAGTGCAATCAAGATGGCTTCGGTGGCATAGGCGACCGAAGAGAGCGCATCAGACGAAAAAACCGCCAGTGCGGTGCGCTTGGGCAAGCGCTCATGGGCGAGCTGTTCATTAGCCAACGGCTTTCCGACCAGGAGTCGCTTCATTTCGGACAACATAGTGCATCCATTCAATAAAAAGTCGCCACACATCGTGTGGCGACGTTGCCTTGCGGTGAAACGCGCGGATTTTAGCATACTTTCCGGTGGATTACAAGCAAATCGGCTTATTTGTCCAGATGATACGGAACACTGACGACGACGACGTTCTTCGAAAAGAGCAACATAGTCTTGATTGCCAGTGCCGTTTGATTGTGCAAGAAGTTCTGCCACCAGCGATTAGGGATGAATTCGGGCAACACAACGGTGACGACATCGTCGTGATAGCGCTTTTCAGCCCGACTGAGATACTCGCGAATAGGGCGGATCAACGAGCGATAGGGCGAAGGGAGGATTTCGAGCTCGACGCCGCTGCCCCATTGGGCCCATTTTTCCTTCATTTTGGCAGTACTGCTGGCATCTAAGTCGATATACAACGCCCGGATGTTATCACTGGTCAATGATAATCCATACTGTAGTGCCGGGATGACACCACGGTGCACACCACTCACCAGTACGACCACGGTATGACGTCGCAATGCAACGGGAGGTGGTGCTTCTGCGAGTGACAGCTGAGCGGCAACGTCGAGATAGTGCTTGCGAATCTGATAGAGCAACAGCACTACCACAGGGATGATCACGAGGACCGACCACGCGCCTTGGCCAAACTTCGTTACTGCAATGACCACGAATACCAGTGCAGTGATGCTCGCACCGAGACCGTTGATAATCATATTGCGCACCCAACCGGTGGTTTTGAGCCGACGCCAGCGTTGTACCATCCCGTATTGCGAGAGCGTGAAGGCAGCGAAGACACCGAGGGCGTATAACGGCAACAACGCTTGTTCACGTGCATTGAAAGCGACAACCAGGATTGCCGATACAATCCCCAGGAACAATACCCCGTTTGAGAATACCAACCGATCCCCGCGTTGGGCAAACTGCCGCGGCAAGAACCGGTCTATTGCCAGAAAGTATGACAAACGCGGAAAGTCAGCATACGCAGTGTTGGACGCCAAGATGAGAATCATCATGGTCGCCCCCTGGATGACGTAGTAAAAAATCGAACCACCGCCGAAGATTGCACGTGCAAGCTGCGAATTGACCGTCTCTGGTTCGAGGGCACCGTCCGGCACCACATTGTAGAGGCTCGCCAATGCTGTGATCCCGACAAACATCAAACTCAAGATAACTGCCATAATCGTCAATGTCATCGACGCATTGCGTGCTTGGGGTTGCTTGAATGCCTGCACCCCGTCACTAATTGCCTCGATACCGGTGAGCGCAGTACACCCCGAAGCAAACGCCCGCAGTATCAAAAACCAGCCGAGTGTTTGGTTGAATTCGGCGTGCACGACCTCGGGGAGCGGAGCAGGCACAAGGGTCCCCGTGCTGTAACGGTACAATCCGACCAAGATCATCGCAAACATGCTGACAATAAACAGATAGGTCGGCACGGCAAAAATAGCCCCCGACTCTTTGAGACCGCGCAGATTTGCCAAACTCAGCAGTGCAATCAACACCAGTGCGATCGCTGTACGATGCTGATCGAGCTCGGGCAGCGCAGACGTAATCGCGGTCACACCTGCCGATATACTGACGGCCACCGTCAAAATATAGGACGTCATCAGCGAAACCGCAGCAATCAACGAAGGCAGGGTCCCGAGATTCTCCCGCGAGACGATATACGAGCCACCGCCATTAGGGTACGCATTAATCGTTTGTGTGTATGAATACGACACAATAATTAGCAAGAGCGTGATCCCGACGGCAATCGGTGTTGCCAGACCGAGTGCTTCACGGTTGGCAAACATAAGCGCAATCAAAATAGCTTCGGTTGCATACGCGACGGACGACAACGCATCGGACGAAAAAACCGCAAGTGCGGTGCGCTTGGGGATTCGTTCGTGAGCGAGTTGTTCATTTGCCAGTGGTTTACCCACCAATATGCGTTTGAGCGTCCCTAACATCGCAATGACTTTCTCGTGACCTGTGTAAACACAAGTGGATGCGTTGATGTTGACCGGTGCTCCGCATCACAGTGGATTATAGCAACATTTCTTTGGGTATTCACTCAGTCGTCCTGGTTTTTGTGCTCCGTTTGACCACGTACCGTTGCATAGAGTGCCAGTGCACGTAGGCGTTGCGTCGCATGGTCCACAATCGGCTCGGGGTATTCAGTGCCGATGGTAATTCCATACTGGCGCTGCAGGGCGCTGGACATGGTCCATGGGGCATGGATATACTTTGCCGGGACGTTTTTCAACGCAGGCACGTATTTTTTCACATATACCCCATCGGGATCATAGCGCGTCCCTTGACTGCTCGGGTTGAAGATACGGAAGTACGGTTGGGCATCGGTGCCTGTTCCTGCGGCCCATTGCCAGCCGCCATTATTTGCAGGGGTATCGCCGTCCATCAGATGCTGCATAAAGAATCGCTCACCCCAACGCCAATCGATGAGCAAATCTTTGGTCAAAAACGAAGCAACAATCATACGCGCACGATTGTGCATCCATCCGGTGGTGGTGAGTTGCCGCATGGCGGCGTCTACAATCGGGTATCCGGTGTTTCCGCTGCACCAGGCAGCGAACAGCGTCTCATCGTTTTCCCATGCGATTGCGTCATACATCTGCCGAAAAGAGCCACGCAACACATGTGGGAAGTGCACGCTGATGTGCATATAAAAGTCTCGCCAGGCGAGCTCGCTCAACCACACCTCGGCTCCTGAACGTCCATCAGCGGCTGCCGGCTGTTGCTCAGCGGCATGCGCCAAGCGTGCGCAGGATTGAATCGATACGATGCCAAAGCGAAGGTAGGGTGATAGCATGCTGGTCCCTGCCTCGGCGAGCATGTCGCGGCCACGTTGATAGGCGTCAATGCGCCGCGTCGCGAAGCGCGCACGCAGGGTATATGCGTATTCTGCAGTCGTATTCGGTATCGTCACTTCGGTGGCTGGTGGAACAGGGATCGCTGCCGCGCGTTGCACCTCGGGGTGCGCAATCAACGATGGCGCTGCGATTGCATCGGGGAGCCGTAGTGCATCGCGCCAGCGTCGATAAAACGGCGTGAACACGGTGTACGGTGTCCCACCACCCGACCGAATGCGGTCGCTCGGGACCAAGAGCTGACCCTCATGCATGCCTACCGCGATACCCATCCCCTGCAGCTGTGTGGCCACGCGTTGGTCGCGTTGGCTGGCCCAGGGAGTCTCGTCTCGTTGCCAACAGACCGCGGCTACCCCATGCTCCCGCGCATACTCCGGTAGGACGACAGCAGGGTCGCCATAGAGCACCACCAAGCCGCTGCCTGCCGCCCGTAACTCGGCGTCGAGCGTGTGCAAACGGGCATACAAGAATGCAAGGCGATTCGCCCCGACCCGTGACGAGTCAACGAGCGTCGGATCAACCACAAAGACGGGTATGACGAGCCCGGCGGCCCGTGTCGCTGCATCGACCAATGCGGGATTGTCGTCGAGTCGCAGGTCACGCCGGAACCAATGAATGCTAGGGTGGGGCATAGTGCTCCCTTGGTCATGCGATAATATAGCCATTGTAGCGAGGTTTGGGTGCTGTGCTGCGTGCGCAACGGACGGGTCATCCATCAGCCGCCATGTTCAGCATGGGATCTGTTGCGTACAGCGACCGGTCTATCGCATCGTCACCGAATCAATCGTCATGCAACGCAAGGAACCACAATGACAGAACAACAGCGGGTCGTTACCTGGCAGAGCCCGTCCCTCTATACCGAACAACTGCACACCCTGAGTGGCAGTGAATACGTGGCTGCGGTCCGACGCGGTGATATCCCCATGTCACCCATGTTGCGACTCCTCGATATTCACGGCCAAGAAGCACAAGCGGGACATGCAATCTTCACTGTCGTGCCGCAGGAGTTCCACCTCAACCCGATGGGGATGGCCCACGGTGGACTCGCCTGCGCATTGCTCGATACCGCAATGGCAGTCGCCGTGGTGTCGACACTGCCGCGGGGTGTGGGGTATGTCACCCTCGAGATCAAGATCAACTTCACCAAGCCCATGACGACCGACAAAGGCGAACTCAGGGCCGTGGGTAGCGCGCTCCACATCGGCAGTCGCACCGCCACGGCCGAAGGCAAGATCCTCGATGCAGAGGGGACCATGTATGCACACGGAACCACGACACTGCTCTTGATGCGCCCAACTTAGCGTAGACCAGCGGGGGCCGTCAGACAGCGATGCAGTGCATTGCCCGCGGCAATGCCACAGGTGCGCGCCACATCGAACCCCAGCGGTAAGCCGACCTCGCGGTCTAAGAGGGCGATGTGGTCTTCGTTCAACGACGCCCACGGTGCGTCGAGGACAATCCGGCCACCTGCCAGCAAGACCACTCGATCGGTGTGGGTTGCGCAGAAGTTCAAATCGTGGGTCACCAAAATGACGGTACGCCCGGCTTGCGTGCATGTTGCGATGGCTGATGACAGTGTCTCAATGCTGTCACTATCGAGTCCGGCGGTTGGTTCGTCGAGTGCGATGATATCGCTTTCGAGGGCCATAATTGCTGCTGTCGCAACCAAACGACGGCGGGCAACGGGCAGGTCATACGGGTGGGTATCTGCGTCGTTTGTCAAGCCACACACTGCCAGCGCGTGTGTCACGCGGCGCTCTTGGTCGATGCTTGGAATGCCCAACAACGACGGGCCGTAGGCGATTTCGGTTCGTACCGTCGCCGCAAACAGCTGATTGCGTACATCTTGAAAGACGATACTCATCTGCCGTGCCAATGTTCCGGGCGCACGCTTCGCGATGTCGACTCCATTGAGGGCAATGCTCCCGCTCTGTGGTCGCAACAAGCCGTTGAAGTGCCGCAATAAGGTGCTTTTGCCGGCCCCGTTGCGCCCTAGCAGTGCCACACGTTCGCCATGCCCGAAAGTCAGGTCGACATCGGTCAACACCGGCACCCCATTGGGGTATGCAAACTGTACCGAGGTACACGTCAACACCGGTGCCTGCATGGGTGCGGCGTGTGCCCGGGGCAGCGGTCGTGACACGGGCTCGACGGGTGCGTCGGTACGAATACCCCGCACCAAACCTGCGTGGGTGGTTGCTACGGTCGAGCCCTGCCATACACCATGGAGCTGTGCATAGCTCGATAATCGCTGGGCATACGAGCGCCCGAGCGCCAATTGGGGGTCGGCGATGATTGTCTGCGGCGGACCATCCGCATGCAAACGCCCTGCGTTCAGGACAATGACGCGATCGGCATAGGCAGCGACCCAATCGAGGTGCTGTTCTGCAACAATAATGGTTTTTCCAGCCGCAGCAAGTCGGCGCAACGTGTCGCCCAAGGCGGCGACCGTCGGTGGATCGAGCTGTGCGGTTGGTTCATCAAAAATCAAGACGGGTGGGTTCAATGCAAGTGCAGCGGCGATGACCATCCGTTGCTGTTGCCCGCCCGAGAGTTGGAATGGTGATCGTTCGGCGAGGTGCCCAATCTCCATCGTCGCCAATGCCTCTGCGACACGCGTGCGGATGGTATCGACCGGCAAGCCCATATTGGCTAATGCAAAGCCGACCTCGCCGGCCACGGTGTCGCATACCCCAGATATCTGTGTGCTCGCTTGACTAAGGACCACGGTCACATGCGGCAGCATGGCGTGTACGCTTCCCTCTATCGGGGACATGCCATCGACGGTTGCCGTGCCATCGACTACCCCACGAAAGAACCGCGGCATGAATCCAGCCAACAATGCACAGAGGGTACTTTTGCCCGCGCCAGCAGGTCCAATAATCGCCGTAACGCTCCCTGCTGCAATCGCAATACTGATCTGGTCAAGCGCGGGGGTGGTGCGTCGGGTGTAGCGGAACGATAGCCCGTTGGTCGCGACAATTGCATCGTTCATGGCAGATACCTCACCCCTACAACGGCCACGGCCATGGCAACCACCGCACCGATGCATGCCACACGAACGACTCGTTGCGCGCGGCTGTCTAATAACACCGTCATTCGGGTGGGTCGATTCGTCGCCGCAAACGCACGTAATTCGAGTGCCATCGAGCGTTCTTCAACATCGACGAGTGCGCCGACGACGAGTGGCCCAATCAACGGCACCAATGCACGGATGCGCGATGGGAGCGAGTGAATGACCAATCCGCGTGATTGCTGTGCTTCGAGGATGGCATCGGCCCGGAGCTTCATGTCGGGGATGATTTGCAACGCCATCAACAAAATGAACTCGATGCTGCGTGGCAGCCCACGTTCGGCCAGTGCGTGCATGAGTTGCGCCGTTGGGGTCGTTTGAATCACCGTAAAGAGCGCCGCAACCAGTGTGCAGTAGCGCAAAATGTAGATCCACGCTCCCGCAATGGCATCCAAACTCAGCACAAATCCGCCCACATCGATGGGCGACGTGCGCACGTCTGGCACGAGCACGCCACGTATGAGCAGGAGCGAAATGGTAATCGGCACGAAAAAAAGCGGATAGACACGTGCTATCTCGCCGCGTCGATGCGACGCAGCGGTGGTCAGCAACGCCGCGCCACAGATGGCTGTGCTCAACCATACCGATGGGCTGAGATATGCAGCAACAATCAGAACCAATGCGAGGCTCAGTTTGGTCAGCGGATGCAGGAGGTCGTACCGACTGGGCATGCATACCTTCTTTTGCAAAAAAACACGACGCCCACAGGGTGTTCCCCGTGGGCGCCGGTAGAACGAACTACTGCTCGAATCGGTCGCGCACACGCAATGGCAACAAGTTGATTATCGCCCATACCATCATGAATGATGCGAGTTTGTCGAACGGATCAGAGATGATACCTTGGCCCAACGTCGACACCAGCACGGACTGTCCAGCTGCCAAGAACCCGGCGACCAAGACGTCTGTGCCCGCGCCCGTCAACCCACCCGATGTATATGCCGAAATCGGTGCAGAAACAGCGGCTGCTACGATACCGGTGAGAATCCCTGCGAGCCCGATATAACCACCGTTTTTGATCAGCAAATACCCCAACACGCCCCCCACAATGGTGACTGCCGCAAACAAAATCTGGTTGCTCGCAAACAGTGAACCAATGCTAATGGGTGCGCCATTCTTGTCTGCAATGGACCAGATATCCCCAGTAAACGAATACAGCGTCAGCACAAACACCGAGACGGCGACAAAAAACACCGCTCCTACAATCGCACCAATCCATGATGGTGAACTGCTGGTGAACAAACCGCGGCGACCAAAGACGCCAGCCATCAGGCCGATAATGCCGGCGACAATCGCATACGGGAGTGCGCCTGGGTTGAGCGTCAACGCCCAAATCACTGTGCCCAAAATCCCTGTCACAAAGCCGGCAACTGGGCCCAAAAGTGCCCCTACCAACACGGTCCCGATCGAATCAAGGTAGATCGGCAGCTTGAGGATGGTCACCAGCTGACCCACCGCGATGTTGATGCCGATGGCCAATGCCATCAACACGATGTTCACCGGATTGGCAAACGTTTTCTGGATCTGGTTCATGCAACTCCTCTTCAAACACTACTCAGTGCGCCGCGCGCCATCCAGCCATGATGCACGCAACTGCGCAAACGTACCTTCTATAATGCTCTGCCGCACGTCACGCATTAGGTGCAGCAAGAAAGCAACATTGTGGAGGCTAACCAACCGTACCCCGAGCAACTCTTTGGCACGGAACAAGTGATGAATATATGCTCGGCTATACGTCTGACACACGGTACAGGTGCACCAGCGATCCAGCGGCTCGTCGCTGTCGCGGCAGCTCGCGTTGTTGACGTTCAGGCGGAAGTTTTTGGATGCATCACGCACCAGCGCCGCCCCATGTCGCCCCAATCGAGTCGGACTGACACAATCGAACATGTCAATGCCGCGTGCGACACCCTCGAACAAATCATCCACGTCGCCGATGCCCAACAAATGCCGCGGCTTGTTGTCTGGCATATGCGGTACCGTCATGTCGACCACGTCGTAGATCTGTGATTTGTTTGCACCGAGCGAACCACCGATACACAACCCATCGAAATCCATACCACCAATGTGCTCGGCACTCGCTTTGCGCAAATCAGGAAACACCCCGCCATGCACAATACCAAACAACGACTGGTCACGGTTCGGCATCGGGATGTCGTGCATGCCTGCCAGGGTTTCTTGGTGGTAGGTCAAACAGCGCTCTTCCCAACGATGCGTACGCGTGAGTGATTGCCGTGTGTAGTCATAGCCTGCCCGGAAGGGCGGCAGCTCGTCAAAGCAGAGGATGATGTCGGCGCCGATACCCTTTTGGATTTCGATGCTCCGTTCAGGGGTGAACACATGCTTTGATCCATCAATGGTGGATTTGAAGATCACCGCATCATCGGTCACCTTGACCATGCCGGGTTTGGGCGTATACGCGCCGCGACCTTTGACCTCGTCGGCAATCCCGCCGTACTTCAGACTAAAGACTTGGAACCCGCCACTGTCTGTCAGGATTGGTCCATGCCACTGCATAAACTGATGCAGGCCACCATGACGTGCAATCAACTCATGACCGGGTTGCAGGTACAGATGGTACGTATTGCCCAAGATAATATGTGCCCCGTGCGCTTTGACCTCGTCTGGGGTCAGTGCCTTCACCGTCCCTTTTGTGCCGACAGGCATAAAGACGGGGGTTTCGATGGGGCCGTGGGCTGTCTCGATGACCCCTGCGCGCGCGCGTGAGGCGGCATCACGGGCATGAATAGTAAAACTGAGCGGCATGTGGCCTCCGTGTGATTGCGTTATTATCGCCAAACCAGAGATTTTGTCAAATGTACACGAACCCTCTGGATTCCCCTTCTGTCATATTGACAGCCAAGGCGCTATAATGCAAACACTAACCATGGGACACTGTCTGAGGAGCTTCGTATGAGCCATATCGATCATCGCACCCATGCTGAGCGCCAAATAGATGCAATAAAGTGCGCAGTCCTGACCATCAGCGATACGCGCACGATCGCCGATGATCGCGGCGGCCAAACTGCCGTGCAGGCGCTCCAAGACGCAGGTCATCAGATACACGGGTACACAATCGTACGCGACGAACCGACCGATGTCATTGCGACCATAGAAGGTTGGATCCTCGCAGATGTCCGCGTGATTATTACCACTGGCGGCACAGGTATTTCGCGGCGCGATACCACCATCGACGCCATCGAACCACAGTTGACGCGCATATTGCCGGGCTTCGGCGAGATTTTCCGCATGCTTTCGTATGAGCAAGTCGGTGCCGCTGCGATGCTATCGCGCGCGCTTGCTGGCACCTGGGGGACCACACTGGTGTTCTGCTTGCCGGGATCGCCCAATGCCGTTGATTTGGCACTGACCAAGCTCATCGTGCCCGAGCTTCGTCATCTCGTGTGGGAGACCCTGCGGCACGGTTCTGCCCCACAGAAAGGCTAATCTATGCGCTCGCTCGCTCTTGCCATGGTGCGCTTCTACCAAAAAAATATCTCTCCCCTCAAGCCACCGAGTTGTATATACAGCCCTACCTGCTCTGAATACACCTACCAAGCAATCGCACGCTATGGTGTCGTCCGTGGTGTTGCCATGGGGACCGAACGACTGTTGCGCTGTCATCCGTTTTCGCATGGTGGTGCTGACCCGCTCCCCTAACCGCTGACTCCTCCAATCGGTGGTATACTTGCTGTATTCAACGATTTGTATTGTTGAATGATTTATTTCGCACACATTGTGCCAAAACGCTCGTGGATGGTGTGGCCGATACGGTACATAGGTGTACTGTCCACCACCCTCACATACGTGCTCGCGCCTGTGGTTTTTGCTGCCGTAGACTGTTGCACACATTGTGTCGCCCATGCAGACTACGCCCCCGGGAACGCGCTTGTCCGTCTACATCCAGTTCTTTTTGGGCGTCTGTGTGCTCTACTGAGGAGCTCACACCACTATGGCAGAGCAATCACGCCGTGACGTCGCGGTCTTTATCGACTTCGAAAACATCTATGTTTCCGTCCGCGACAAACTCGACGCAAACCCAAATTTCGAAATCATCATGGACCACTGCAACGAGCTGGGTCGTGTCATTTTGTCACGTGCCTACGCCGACTGGTATCGGTATCCGCGTATCACCTCGGCCCTCTACGCCAACAACATCGAACCCATGTATGTGCCCACCTACTACTACGACAAGGGTGCAGGCCGGACCGGCGGTCCCATCAAAAACTCCGTCGATATGAACCTCTGTATCGACGCCATGCGTACCTTGTTCACCATGCCCGGGCTGTCGACCTTTGTACTGATTACGGGCGATCGCGATTTTATCCCGCTCGTCAACAGCATTCGGCAACAGGGCAAAGATGTCATCATCATCGGTGTTGGTGGCGCTGCATCGTCGCATCTGGCACAGAGTGCAGATGAGTTCATTTTCTACGAACAGCTCGTCGGCAAAGCCGAAGCCACCGCCCCCAAAGTCGACACCCGTCGGCCCCTCGACTCCGATGATTTTGAACGACCTGCACTCGAACGCGAGCGCATCAGTGTGGCCCGTACCAAGCCCGAACGCAAAGAATCCACTGCGCTGAGCGAAGACGAGGCATTTGAGTTGCTTGTCAAAGTCGTGCTCGAAGCACGCTCACGCCGGATGGTCACGGGGATCGGCTCGCTCAAAACGCTCATGCGCGAGCTTTCGAACGGGAAGTTCCGCGAGTCAGTAATCCGAGACGGTAACGGTCGTGCCATCGACAAATTCAAAGACTTCATCACCGAGGCTGCCCGTCGCGGCAAGATTATCATTTCGACCGAAGGGGTCGTCAACGAAGTCTTTCTGCCCGGCGAAGATCCCAAGGCACTGTCGCAGTTCTCCAATGGCGACACGAGCACTGACCGTCGCGACGACGACACGAGCACAACCGCTGCGCTCGCACCCGAACGGGTCAGCGCTTCCTCCAATCAAGCCCAAAGCACCGGCGACAAGTCACGCCGCCGCCGCCGCCGTGGCGATCGCACACCGGATCGCGTCTCTGCCACCAAGAGTGATGTCAGCACCAAAGCAGACTCGACTCCCGTCGATGCCGAATTGTCGATTCCGACGTCACAACCCGTTGCGCCGGTACGGGCCGAATCACCCGCTACGCGTGATGCAACAGACGACGATACCGGCGAATCGACGCTGATTGCGACCCCATTCAGCGAAGAAGAACGACGCAGCGTGCGCGACATCGTCGCCGCGAGCGAGCGCCCGATGTCGTTCCAACAAATCTATGACACCCTGCGTGGTTCACGCAACCGTGGCGGCGACGGCACCATCCCGCGCACCAACGAAGACCTGCGTTCGCTCGTCAAGCTCTCCATCAACGCAGGCGAATTGCAACGCATCGGTCGTGGCAACCGCGTCAGCTATCGCATTGCCGGCATCGCGAGCAGCACACCGCAGACCGGAGAAGACCAGGCCCCAGTGGTCGTGACCGACAACCCCACGGCACGCGCTGCTGCCGCTCCGCAGATGATTCCGACGCCACAGGAACAAGGCGACGACGAACTCGCCCTGCCAACTGCCACTCCTACCCAAAATGGTCGTCGGCGTGGCAAGCCAGTAGCACCAGCGACGGCAGCGATGGAACTCGCACCGCCCGTCGAACAGAAGCGCCGCGGGCCGAAACCCAAATCCGCACCTGTTGCCGCACAGCTGACCAGCACCGTAGCACCGACTGCGCCTGCACGGCCCGTTGATGTCAAGAACGCCAATGACGCCAAAAAACAGAGTGATGTGGCAGAACCACGCAACTCCAAAAAACCGACCGGCCGGAGCGCCCCGCGCCCT
>QWQY01000031.1 GCA_003670675.1 Chloroflexota bacterium | reverse complement strand
GCGCCCTGCACCAACCAACGCAGTGACGCCACCTGCAGTTGCTCCAAGCCCTACCCAAGCAGCCAAGCCGCGCCGACGCAAGCAGACACCGGAGGCATAATATGCGCGTCAAAATCTGTGGCATCACCTCTCCCGAGCATATCTTGGTCAGTGCTGCCGCTGGCGCAGATTACATCGGTTTGGTCTGTGCACCGAGCCGGCGTCAGGTGACCCCCGCGCAGGCCCAGCGGCTGGTTGCAACCCTCCGCGACGCCGGCTATTTGACGCCTATCGTTGGTCTGTTTGTCAATGAGTCGCCGGATGTAGTAGCGCGGACCGTCGTCGATGTCGGTATCGACATTATTCAACTCCACGGGACCGAACCGTTCGAACAGCTCGATGCCCTCCCGGTCATGCCCATCTGGCGCGCAGTGCGCCTCCAGGGCGCCGCCGCCGAGAAGCCATGGTTGGCACGGTCGCTCCCACACGTGACATTGTTGGTCGATGCGTTCGTCCCTGATGCCTATGGCGGCACGGGGGTACGCGCCGATTGGGAGGCAGCCACACAATTGGCAACCCAAAGAGACATTGTGCTTGCTGGCGGGTTGCACCCAGCCAATGTGCGCGAGGCCATTCGGACGGTCAAGCCATGGTGCGTCGATGTCAGCAGCGGCGTCGAACGGGCAGGCTACAAAGACAACGGCCTCATTGCAGCCTTCATCGATATTGCCAAGCAGGAGCGGTAGCCCATGATCCGTAGATGGTGGAGCTGGTTCGGTGCGTTGATGACCGCACTCTTGACACTACGGTACCTGCTGTCACGCGTACGTCCGGTAGTGCTCAACCCGACCGAACATCATACCGACGAACTCAACGGCGCACTCACCACACTCGGCATTCGGCGCATTGTGGTCAGCGATTTGCACCTCGGCGCCGGTGATCGCCTCGATGACTTCAATGCAGATCGCGAGTTCGCCGATTTTGTCACAACGTATGTCATCGGTGAACCAACCGAGCTCATCTTGGCCGGCGATACATTCGAGTTCTTGCAGGTCACGTTACCCGATGTGCCGGATTTCGAGTGGACTCCACGTGCCGCCGAACGGCGGTTGGCGGCGATTCTCGATGCCCATCCCATTGTCTTAGATGCCCTCGTCCAGTTCATCCGCCACGACGGCATGTACCTGACGTTCCTGGTGGGTAATCATGATTTCGAAATCCATTATCGGAGTGCAAAGCGCGCACTCGCGAGCCGCATGGGTGTGCTCGTCGAAGACCCGCGGTTGCGGTTTGGGATCCGGTATGTCGGTGAAGGTATCTTCATCGAACACGGCAATCAGTTCGAACAGTGGAACAGCTTCGTGCGCTTTGACGGGATAAGCCAACCGTTCGAACTCGTGCGTGGGACGCTCGCCGTCAAAAACGTCATCAACCCGCTCGAGCGCGCTCCGCTTCCCATTGCCCCGTACATCGACAACGTCAAGCCGAGTTCGGCATTTCTCTGGCATCTGCTGGGATTGGCGCGACTCCGAGATATCCAGGTGGTGCGGTTTGTGCTCCGAGGTGTCATTTTGACGGTACGGAGCATGCTGGTCCCCCTTGCCTACCGCAAAAGCGAGTCCCTGGCGGATTCGGTCACACCCGTACGACACCTGCAAAATCAACGGCGACTCAAACGGGCCCTCGACACAACCCGCCGCGTCGTCGAACGCCGTTCGGACCGCCCACAGTCGTCGGTTCCGCCATACCTTGTCAATCACATCGAACGTGAGTCGCGCCGCCAGCTCCACCGCGAAATGCGCGAATTCAACGTGTCGGTGCTGCGTGAGGTAGTCCACATCGCACATCAGCCACGGCATGCGTTGACCCGTTTGTTTATCTGTGGTCACACCCACATGGCGCAACACGTCCCGTTCAATGAACGTCAGACCTACGTCAACGTCGGGACGTGGACCGACGTCGTCGTCGATATCACCACCGGCAAGCGACAGTTGCAGCGGTGCCCGTTCCTCCTTATACGGGTCGATGGCGCAGGCGATGTCGCACACGAGTTTTTGGTGTGGCGTGGCCGTGACACCGCCCCGACACCATGGGCCCCCGAAGGAATGGGTCGGTCGCGTATGTTGCGGACATCGCACTCCCCTGCACGTTTTGGATCAGATGCGGTTACAATACCCACATGGAAAAAAGAAGGAGAGCAACAATGAAGACCTTTCGATGGCTCGTCATAGTACTCGTTGCTATCGTTGGCTTTGTCGTTTATCGCGCGCTGCGCCAGGAGAACACCGTGACAGCACCACAATCCGGTTCCAAACGTTCTATCAGCCCCGATTTGTTGGCTATTCTGGCTGACCCGGGCGACAAAGGCCCCATCGAGCTCATCAGCGATGCTGACGGCAAAGAATGGCTCGTCAATCGTCGCAATGGTTTTCGATACCCCGTCGAAGATGGTATTCCCATCATGCTCCTCGAAGAGGGCGAAAAGCACCGCGACCCATCCATCATCACCGGCTAGTATCCCACGGTACGAGAAAAGCGCCCCGCTGCACACCGTGCAGCGGGGCGTTGTGTCATACAGATGCGGTACCGGTGACGTCTGTGGTGGCCTTTGCAGTGAGGACGGCATGCGTACGCACCAGCAAAACCAACCCCGTGTTCGTCAAACCACCCCACGAACCAGTGCACGCCACAGGTCGCACGTCAGCGCTTTGGCGTCAATGAAGATCTGCTCAACGCAAAGAGTCCAAGCAAGCTGACGCCGACCGCCACCGCGTTGACCAGACTAATACCGCCCACCGAATACAAATAGACACTACTAAATGAAGAGAAGATGCGCCCAGTACCGACAGCTACCGACATCAACGCCATCACTGTCGCCCGTGCATGTGGGACTGCTTCGGATATCAATGGGAAGCTGGCCACAATTGCGTATTCGAACAGCACATAGAAGCAGAAAAACACTGCCGCTACAGCCCACCATTGAGTGCCTACAACACTCATCAACAACAGACTCGCCGCAGTGGCGATGAAGCCATAGATGACCGAACGGCGTTTGCCCACGCGGTCGGCAAACGCCACAACCGATGTAGAGCCAACCAGTTCGGCGATGCCGATAATCACAAACAATGCGCCAATGGTTGCCTCATCTGCCCCCAACCCATTTTTGAGCCAGAGACCCTGCGACACAAAGAACAGGTCATTGCCACCAAATGTCAAAAATGCAAAGCCTAATATCAACCAAATCGCGGGTTGGCGGAGCAATACTGTCGTGCTGATTGGTGTTGCTTGGTGTTCGCTACGATGCTCGGGGATCCGCAACAGCAATAGCGCATTGACTGCACCGATAACAGCCAGTACACCATAGGCTATCCGTAGGCTATCGACTTGATTGATGAGGTACATCAATGGGGCAACGCCAATGATAGCCGCTACTGCCCATGACATCTCGAAGATACCAAGGACCCTGCCGCGTTGCTCGTACGGTGAACGGGCACTCAGGTAGCTCTGCCCAGAAGGCAAATACATGGCCGTCCCCAGACCAATCAGAATGTACCCCAACTGAAACATCCAGAACGCAACGGCCGCGCTACACAGTACCGCACCGATAATGAACAGCCCGAGTCCGCCAATCATGACGCGACGTTCCCCATAGCGGTCTGCCAGACGCCCACCCAGCGGCGATACAAACGCAGCAGCGGTCTGTAGTGCAATCAGGCTCGCTGCATCAAGGTCGCTTACCGAAAAATGATTGGTGACAAACGGGAGTAACGGATACACAATACGGAACGCCGTCGTCGATGCGAGGCGACCGGTGGTGACCAATAACAAATCACGGGTGCTCAGTGCCGATTGCTCGGTCGTCATAGGTGCCGTCATGCAAAGCCTCAACTGCGTACATCTGTTCATGCACGGGCAAACGGGTTTATTCCTGCGATGGTCTGTAGTATAGTATAGCAGTGTGTTTTCTCTTGTGTCGGACCAATACATCATGAATCAAATCTACTATCTCCCGTTGGTGCTGATTGCCATCTGGTTCGCGTGGAAGGTTGTTACCGGCACGCTCCGGCTTGTGCTTATTTTCGTTGTCGGTATAACCATTTTTCTCATCCTGCGCGATAGTGTGGCAATGTACTACCTGCAGTTGTTTTCATGAGCGAGCAGCATGCACTTCGTCACATAACCGCAACGCGGTACGTCATGCCGCTGCGTGAAGGCGGGTCGTTGCCGGGTTTGGTCGAGGCCGATGATGACGGCCTGTATGTCGTCAAGTTCCGCGGTGCTGGGCAGGGGAGCGGAGCGCTTGTTGCCGAACTGGTCGTTGGTGAGCTCGCCCGTGCCATCGGCTTGCCGGTGCCTGAGCTGGTGTTTATCGACATTGATCCGGTATTGGGTCGCTCCGAGCCAGACGGGGAGGTGCAGGCACTCATCCAGGCGAGTGCCGGATTGAACCTGGCGTGTGATTTTCTGCCGGGGGCGTTGCCGTTTGATGGTGCAATGGCAGCACAGGTTGACCCCGCGTTGGCCTCTGCGATTGTCTGGTTTGATGCGTATGTCACAAACATCGATCGGACGGCACGCAATACCAATATGCTCTGGTGGCATCGTTCCTTGCAGGTAATCGATCACGGCGCAGCGCTGTATGTCATGCATGCATGGGAAGGGTACGAAGCGCGCATCGCGAGTCCATTTGCCGCAATCCGTGACCACGTGTTATTGGCACAAGCGACTCGTATATCTGCTGCAGATACAATCTACAGTCCGTTGATTACATCCGAATTAATCGACTACGTGACTGGCTTGGTACCTGCATCATGGTGGCCTTTGGGTCAACGGTGGCAGCACCCCGAGCAGGTCCGTGATGCAATGCGCCACTACCTCATTGCGCGGATTACCGAACCACGCGCGTTTGTCGCCGAAGGAGAGCGTGCGCATGCTGCACTCCTATGATTACGCCATAATACGCGTGACCCCCCGGCTCGAACGCGGCGAATGCATCAACGCTGGGATAGTCCTCTATTGTCGGACCATGCGCTTTCTGGTTGCGCATACATCCCTTGATGAACAACGGTTAGGCGCACTCGATCCATCGGCAGACGCGGCCACCATTCGTACCCAATTGGCACTGTTTGCCGCCATTGCTGCAGGCGGTGCAGATGCAGGTCCCATTGGTCTGTTGCCCCACGCAGAGCGCTTCCACTGGTTGGTTGCACCCCGCAGTACCATCTTGGCCGCTGGACCGGTCCATTGTGGCCTGTGTGCAGATCCACCCACACAGGCGTTGCATCTGTACCGTCGTTTGGTCACCTAAAAATCCCCCCGTTGCACTGCAACGGGGGGAGTATCACGATTGTTTATGGCGTTCGAACGAGTAACGTAATCGTCGTGCCGTCTGCAACCAAGGCTCCCATTGCAGGTTCGGTGCTGACGACGACACCTGGGTCGATCGTGTCGCAGATCGTCCCCAACACATCGCACCCTTGATAGATACTGGTGCCCAGGGTTAGCTGTGATCCACGAATAATTGCTTGCGCATCGGCTTCTGTCGTGCCGGTCACATCGGGGACACGGCGTTTGTTGCCGATGCTCACATAGAGGCGCACCGTGTCGCCGGGTTGGATGGGGGCACCAGCCACGGGATCGGTACGGATAATCGCATCGGCGGGTACGGTCAGGTTGCTCTCTTCGATGAGAATCGTGCGCAACCCGAGAAGCTCGATCTGCTCGCGCACCGCCATGGCAGGCTTCCCAGCTACATCCGCGGGTACCGACGGCGCAGATCGGCCCAAACTCAGCACATAATAGATGGTCTTGTCCGTCGGTATCGGGCTGTTTGCCGGTGGACGCTGGCTCATCACCATACCTGCCGGGATGTCATTCGAGTATGCAGACGGCTCGCCTTTGAGTGTCAAGCCCATGGTACTGGCTGCATCTTTGGCCGCTGCTTCGTCATAATTCAGAAAGTCAGGAACGGTCGTCAACGATCCAGTCGGGATGGCTGCCCGCAAGGTCAGCGCATTGCCGCTGCTGTCGCTGGTCGTTGGTGTACCCATCAACCCTTTGAGTGGGCCCATGAGCAGCAAATACACCAACGCCACTGCCAATGTCAGCAACATCAGCAAAATGATGAAGCCACCGAATTCGCGCCCGTTGCGTGTAGGCATGGGCGAGGTAATCGTCGACCGCTTGGGTGGCAAATTGCGCATGTTCGTGTTGAGCGGTCCGGTCTGTGGAGGTTGGCGGAGGTTGCCGGTGCGTACCCCTTGTGGTGCGGTGATACGTACCTCTGATTCTTCTTGGGTACGCAGCAAGCTCGCGAATTCGCGTGCCGACGATGGCCTGTCGTTGGGGTTCTTGGCGAGTGCGCGGAGGATGAGCTGTTCGAGTGCCGGTGACACGTTGGGATTGTGGCGCCGAATCGGGGGTGGTTTCGAACTCACATGTTGGAGTGCAACCGCTACCGCACTATCCCCGGTGAACGGCAACTGACCGGTCAGCGCTTCGTAGAGAGTCACAGCGAGTGCATAAATGTCGGATTGTGCCGTCGCTGGTTGGCCTTTTGCCTGTTCGGGGGAAATATAATCGGCGGTACCAAAGGTCACACCGGTTTCGGTCTGGGCAGTCGATAACCCGCTTTTGGCGATACCGAAATCAGTGATTTTGGCGGTACCGTCTTGTGTCACGAGGATATTTTGTGGCTTCACATCGCGGTGAACCATCCCCAAATTGTGTGCGGTATCGAGCCCGTCAGCAATGTTTGCCCCGATTTGGAGGACCTGCTGAATCGGCAACTGTCGTTTGCGCAGAATGATGCTCTTGAGATCTGGCCCATCCACAAATTCCATCACAATGAAGTGCTGACGGTCTTCTTGACCGACATCGTAGATGTCGACAATGCTGGGGTGACGCAGGTTTGCCGCGGCTTGTGCCTCATGACTGAAGCGCTGCAAAAAATTAATGTCATTTGCATGGTGCGGGTGCAATACTTTGATTGCAACCACACGATTCAGACGCGTGTCACGCCCGCGGAAGACGGTCGCCATGCCGCCGTCGCCGAGTTTTTCTTCTATTTCGTAGCGTTGGTTGAGGATTTTAGGTTGCATGTCGCGTCTATGCTCAATCAAATTGTCGTCGTATCGCAGGATTGACGGGCTCGGGCGGGACAATCCCTAGATGTGCTTCCAGCAGATGGAGATTCATCACATCTTCTTGGTTGTACCGGAGCAGTACGTCTAGTGCTGATTGGTCGTGATTCGTCTCGTAGAGGTGCCATAACCGTGGCGCATCGATACCGGTAATACCTGCGGTGCCACGGGTAATCCCCGTGTCTGCTTCGATTTTTTTGAGGCCACCACGAAGACCGTGTTTGCGACAGACATACATCAAATCGCTGTGAGCAAAATCGTTGAGCAGGTTCACACGCATCCGCTTCTTGATGTGTGGCAGGTCAAATCCTGACCCGTTGAATGTCACAATGACCGTGCAACCTGCAAGGGCATCGTAGATCGCCACATCGTGTATGCCGCCGTCGATGAGTTGTATGGTACCCAGGTCGTGTCGATAGATACCGATGACACTGATACGCTGATCGTTGGTAGTTTCGATGTCGAGATATGCACGCATCAAAACCCCAATCGAATGTTGTCGTGTTGCAGATTCTGTGCATAATTATGACATAGTGTAGTGGTGCTGTCAAAGGACGGCAATGTCTGATTATTCTTGCTTTTGGGAGGAGTTTCATGTCACTTCGCGTCTTGCTTGACACTGATCCGGGCATCGATGATGCACTTGCTATTCTCCTCGCCGTTGCTTCGCATGAGCTCGACTTGCGCGCCGTCACCGTCACCGGCGGGAACTGTCCACTCAGCGCGGGAGTTGATAATGCACGTGCCGTGCTGGCATTGGCAAAGCATCAACACATCCCGGTTTGTGCAGGAGTCGCGCTCCCGCTGATACGGCCCGCATTCACTGCTGCCGAAACACATGGAGCAAGCGGATTAGGGTATGCAGTCCTGCCCCCTTCAGACGCTCCCGCGGCACACGAACATGGTGTTGATTGCATCATCCGTGAAATCCTCGCTGCACCTGGGCAACTCAGTCTCGTGCCCGTCGCACCGTTAACCAATATTGCCATTGCAATCCGTAAAGAGCCCGCAATCGTGGACGCTGTCAAGAACGTTATCATCATGGGTGGCGCAGTTCGTATGGATGGAAATACGACTTCGTTGGCAGAATTTAACTTTTTTGTCGATCCACATGCAGCCCATATTGTCCTTACGAGCGGGATGCCCATCACCCTTGTGCCATGGGATATCACCCGTGATGTGATGCTCCATCAACAGCACATCGACCGATTGTTGGCGATTGATTCGCCGCTGACGCAGTTCATTGCTGATGCCACGCGCTTTTATTTGGATTTCCACTACGCGAGTTTCGGCATTGCGGGGTGTTCGATCAATGACCCAGTGGCGCTTGCGTTGACGATGTGGCCAGACCTTGCCACGACACAATCGGTACGTGTCGATATCGAATACACCAGTGAACTGACCATCGGCAAAACGGTGTTGAGTTATGTGGGCGAAACAAGCCATCCGCCGCGTGATACCGACATGACCGGCTTTGCTGCTACCGAATGGCCGGCAACATGGCGCTCAATGACGCGACCGCCGCACAACGTCAAGTTAGTCACACATTTTGATAGCGAGACATTTATCGAGCGCTTCGTACAACGGATGGAAGCGTTGGCGCGGATAATACCCGGGTAACACAACCTGCAACCTGGCCCCCAATTCTACCGTCATAGCGCCGAGAGAAATGGAGGCCGGTATGAGCTTCAAAGAATTAACCCGTTCAAAGAGTGATCGCATGGTCAGTGGAGTTTGTGGCGGAATCGCCCGTGCGTACCGATTAGACACCGTCATCGTTCGTGGGGTGTTCGTGGTATTGGCATTAGCAAATATCGGTGTCGCTGCAATCGCCTATGTCATGGCGATTATCTTCCTCCCCGAAGAAGACCCAATGCCTGCCGGTGGGACAACCCGACCAGGTTGGCGCTATGACCCGTGGACAGGAGAAAGCCTGGCTCGGCCACTGAACGACGACGTTGTCGTCGACACCGCACCGATTAATGCGGGGGGAGAGGCAGAGACAAGCACAAGCCAGATTTCTGACGCGCAGACGCCGCCGCGCAATCGTCCCACAGATGACGAAGTATAACGCCGCTGCGTTGCTCAGTTCACGTACCGCACTACCGGTTGGTGGTGCGGTTTTCTTTCACAAGACGAAATCCCAAAAACCCATTGCTCATGTTCGGGGCCATGCGGAACCTGCATGCGCACCGTGCATAGCCTATTGGATTTACATAACAACCACCGCGGATCACCCGACGACCAGGTGCAGATTGGTCGTTCCTGCCATCATCTGCCATGTAGGGATACAGCGTATCAAGCGAGTGGGTCCACTCCCATACACCGCCAGACATATCGAGTAC
This sequence comes from Chloroflexota bacterium, assembly GCA_003670675.1. GTDB lineage: Bacteria > Chloroflexota > Chloroflexia > Chloroflexales > Roseiflexaceae > UBA965. Next base: position 3,456 of record QWQY01000031.1, on the reverse strand, counting down.
GCCCCATGGACTTGCCCCTGTGGGATACAGTCCGACCGGCTGGAGCGCAAGGCCTGACTCGCGCGTCGCCGCGCGCGACACCTGCCATTCGTCCCCCCAGGGGAACTGTCGTCCATCCGTTCCCCGTGCGGCACATTCCCACTCAGCCTCGCTCGGGAGGCGATATACTATCCCGTCGATACGACTCTTCCAATCGGCAAATGCCATTGCCATGATCATGGTGACATCGACAACGGGAAGGAGCGGATCTTGGCTCGCCTGGGTTTGCCAAGATAGTGGTGTCGTTCCACCTGCCGCAACCCACGCTGCGTATTGCCCAACCGTAACCGGTGTTTGCCCTATGGCAAACGCGTCGACAGAGACGGTGTGTTGCGGTGATTCTTCGCGGTAGGATTCGCGGGTGCCACTGTATGCTTGTGCGAGTGACGACAGGTCGGCCACGGGTGTCCCCATCAAGAATGTCGTTGCAGGGATCTCGATGAAGGTGTTGTGTGGAGCGGTACTCACGATCGTATCTCCCAGCTACTGCCGTGTTCGTTGCGTGTAATCCCTATCTGCACGGGGAACAAATCACGGACTTCGGCGACATGAGTTATCACCATGATGGTACGGAAGTCCATGCTGATAGCGTTGATTGCTTCGACGAGTCGTTCGCGCCCATGAGCATCCTGTGTGCCGAATCCTTCGTCGATAATCAACGTCTCAAGTCGATGGCCGGCACGGTGTGCGAGTAAGCGCGACAGTGCAATACGCAGTGCAAAGCTAATTCGGAAGGCTTCACCGCCCGAAAACGCCTCGAGTGGTCGTGTCCCGGCGGCGTCTGAGACCGCGAGTTCTAATGTTTCGCGTGCGTTGCCAGTCTGGGACGTTGCGTTGGTATTGATGTTCAAATACAGCTGGTTGTCGGTCATCCGACTCAGGATGCGATTGGTTTCGCGTTCGAGTGCAGGTACTGCAAAATCGCGGATGAGCATCGCCTGCAGACCTTTGCTTGCAAATGCCTTTTCGAGGGTATCGTAGCGACCATGCAAGACGGTCGTCGCTTGCAGTTGGGTATGGAACTCTTCGATGCGCGATTGTGATTGGTATGCAGCTTGAAGCTTGACGCGGAGCTGGCTCGCAAAATCCGTGCGACTGTTCAAATCGACCTCAGCCATCGAGGCAAGTTGTGCCGGCGGTGCCGATACATCACGGCCACCAAGTAAGGGCAGGAGCTCGGCACATCGGTCTTCGATGCGTTTGAGCTCATGTTCAGCCTGTTGCATTGCGTGCGTAGCCAGTTGAAGCTGTTCTGTCGTATCCGCGCTGCGTTGTTCGAGCGCAGAGGCCCGTTCGAGCATCACCGCGAGTTGTGCGTAGTCTGCCCGTGCCTGTTGTAGGCTTTGTAATTCGGTCCAGAGTGCACCAACAAGCACAGGGTCATAGGCAAGAGCCGTCAGTTGCGTTTGTACCACAGACAGCATTTCTTGGGCTTCGTTGTCGATGCGATTATGTGCGAGGTCTGCCTCGAAGCCGGCTATCGACCCATCGAGCGACGCAACGCGGGCTGTCTGGGATTCGATGGTCGCCAATTCGATTGCAAGTTGAGCAGCGCGCCGCTGGTTTGCACTCCGTGTTGCGGCTTTGACCGTGAAGTGTTGTACGTCGGCGTCGAGTTCGCGCACAGTTTGTTCAGCAGCAGCCTTGGATTGGTCCGGGGCGTGCGCAATCAATGCGTTGCGTTGGACGGTGAGGTCGGCTCGTGCGGTTTCGAGCCGTTCTGCATCGATTTGCTCGGCGGTCAACGCCGCAATACGGCGCCGTAAATCGGGCGCAGCTTTGCTGAGCGTTGTACATTCGTTAATGGATACTTCGATTTCTTGCAAGCGACTCAGCGCAGTTTTGACTGCGGCGGTTTGTTGAGCATACGAGGTACGAAGTGCGTCTATTTCGCGCTGGATTGTTTCTTGTGCAGATTGGAAGTGCGCTGCATCCATGAGTGTCTGACAGGTGGGACATTTTTCGTTGATGCTCAGGCTATCGAGTTTTTGTCTGAGCGCGACCCCTGCGTCGGTGGTAGCGCGGTGCTCTGCGGTGAGGCGGGCATGTGTAGCCGAGACTTCCGTTCGTTCGGCTAGGAGCGTCATGCTGCGCGCATCGGCGCTGTCGCAGTGTGCGAGTTGTTCATGAAGGGTCGGCAGGTCTACCAACCGATTAGCGACGGCTACCTGCTGTGTCTCGGTTCGTTCGATTTCTTGACCGAGGGCCTGGATGCGGTCGAGTGTCCGTTGTGCATCACGAATTTGGAGCAACAGTGCGTCGCGTTGCGCAGTAATACGGTGCAGTTGCGTGTCGTCATCAGCTGCCTCTGCAAGTGCATGATCGAGTTCGGCTGCTTCACGCTGGCGGGCGTCGGCATCGGCGAGTGCGGCGCGCAATTGTTCACGCTCGGCATTTGCACGGTCCAAAGTGCGTTCGATGGTGGCACGCCGTTGCGCGATCCGTTGTTCAGCTTCTTGCTTTTGGGCAGTAAGGGAATCATACTGCGTACGCATCGTATTGAGCGCGTTGTAACGCCCTTCGACCGCAACGTATTCGGCATACCGTGCTTCGATATCTAGCCGGCGGGCAAGTTGGGCATGGGTTGCTGCCAATTCGGCGGTAACGTCGCTTTGCCGTTGGGTGTACAGCGCGCGTTGATTGGTGAGTTGTTGGAGTGTCTGGCGTGCCGTTTGTCGTGATACAGCGCTGGTGGCGTAGGCAACAAACGAACGCGCCTGGGTCACGCGCGCTTCTGCATCTTGGAGTTGACTGCTGAGTGCCGGTATGTTAGATACGTTTGCTTCGTCAACGGCCATTTGCCCTTGAATGTGTGCAATATCACGCGCTAATGTGTCGCGTTTGGATTTGGCCCGATCTTTGAAGGTATTGTATTGGTCGATTTCGAGCATCTGCGCAAGCAGATCTCGTCGTTCTGTGGGAGCAAGTCGGGTGAACGCATCGGCTTGTCCTTGACGCAGATACGCAGAATTGCTGAAAACTTCGTAGGACATCCCGACAATATCATTGGTGATTTTTGCTTGGGTGTCGCGGATGGTTCCGCCAGTGAGCGAATCCCAGCGTGTCCGTTCGACGTCGGCCGCCTGGTACAGCTCCAATCGGCTCCCACTACGGGAACTTTTGGCGAATGATCGGTTAATACGATAGACAACGTCATTGACCGCAAAGACGAATTCAACAGCCATGCGTTCTGCGCCGCGGTACATGATGTCGGCACTGTTGAGTCGTGCTTCGCCCCAGAGCGCCCAATGAATGGCTTCGAGGAATGATGATTTGCCGGCGCCGTTGTCCCCCGAAATACAAGCAATGTGGAATGTTGTGAAATCAAAGACCGGGGTTTCGTTTCGGTAACTCAGAAAATTCTGCATTTTAATGGAGATTGGGATCATAGACTCGTGCCTTGTGTGTGGTTCGGTT
>QWQY01000030.1 GCA_003670675.1 Chloroflexota bacterium | reverse complement strand
ATCGTCGACTGGGCCCAAAAAATCGAAGGCCGGATGCGCAACGTGGGCACCCATGCCTGTGGCGTCGTGGTCTCGCGCAATCCGCTCGATTCGATTGTGCCCCTGCAGCGCACCACCAAAGACGAAAACTCTCTGATGGCCGCCTACGAAGGCCCCACGCTGGCCAAAATCGGCCTGCTCAAAATGGATATCCTCGGGCTGAGCAATTTGTCCATTGTCGCCGAGGCACTCAGCCTCATCAGCGCCGGTCAGACCACCCCGATGGAGCTCCGCCACATCCCCCTCGCCGACGCACGCACCTTCGAGTCCCTCAGCCGCGGCGAGACCGTCAACGTCTTCCAGCTCGAATCCGCCGGCATGGTGCGCTACCTGAAGGAACTCAAACCCAACCGCGTCGAAGACATCTACAACATGGTGGCCCTCTATCGGCCCGGTCCGCTCGACCAGATCCCCGTCTATATCCAAGGCAAAAACAACCCGCGCAACATCAAATATCTGCACCCCATTCTCAAACCCATCCTCGAGAACACCTACGGCGTCATCGTCTACCAAGAGCAGATCATGCAGCTCTTGCAGGTCGTGTCGGGTTACACACTCGGCCAAGCCTATGTCGTCCTCAAGGCCATCGGCAAAAAGCAACGCGATACCATGGCCGCCGAAGAGCCCCGCTTCAAAGAGGGCTGTCTCAAGAACGGCCTGACCCAAGCCCAAGCCGACCAACTATGGGAGCTCATCATCCCCTTCGCCGGCTACTCCTTCAACATCCCCCATGCCACCTTGTACGGCTTACTCGCCTACCAGACTGCCTACCTCAAGCAGCACTACGCCGTCGAATACATGACTGCCGTCCTCAAGGCCTCGGCCGGTCAGATCGAAGACGTCGCCAAAGCCGTCAACGAATGCGCCAAACTGGGTGTCGCGGTGCTCCGCGCAGACATCAACGCCAGTCAGTCAGACTTTTCGATCGAGGACCTCGATCAGCAGGGCGAAAACGATGCCGCGCTGGAGCGTGGCATCCGCTTCGGCCTGGCGGCCATCAAGAACGTCGGCGAAGGCCCGGTCGAGGCGCTCGTGACGGCGCGTGCAGACCAGCCGTTCGCCAGCCTCGAAGATTTCTGCGATCGGGTAGACGCCAAGCTCATCAACAAACGTGTCGTCGAGAGTCTCATCAAGGCCGGCGCCTTCGATTCGCTCCCCGGCACGCGCCGTCAAAAGCTCGCGGTCCTCGACCAAGTCATCGACGCCGGCGCTGCGGCCCAAAAAGCCCGCGCCACGGGCCAATCGAGTCTGTTCGACCTCCTCGGTGGTGGCGCTGCCCAAGACGACGCCGTGCGCATGAGCGCTGTGGCCTTCCCCGTCATCAACGAGTCACGTGCCGATATGCGCGAACTCCTGACATGGGAAAAAGAACTCCTGGGCATGTACAGCTCTGACCACCCCGTTGTCCAAGCCCTGCGCGACGTCGATTTGAGTGACGTCACATCACTCGGCACCATCAGCGACGACCATGTCGGCCAACCGCTCATTTTTGCGGGCATGCTCTCGGCCACCAAGACCATGCAGACCAAAAAGGGCGATACCATGTTCGTCGGCACCTTCGAAGACCGCGAAGCAGCCATCGAATTCGTCGTCTTCCCCAAGGCCTTCGAAAAGCATCGTGCGCTGTTGCGTGACGACGCCGTCGTGCGCATCATCGGCAAACTCGACCGCCGCAACGAAGGCATGCAACTCATGGTCGACAAGGTCGAAGCACTGGCCTTCGTCGAACACCACGAGCCCGCCGCCACGACGACCCCTACCGAATCCCTGAGTACCGCTCCGGTAGCGACTCCTGCACCATCGTATAGCCCGACGCCACGCCCCGAACCGACCCGTCAGCCCGTCGCCACACCCTCGACAGGAGCCGCAATGAGTAACCCACCCGAGCGCAAATATCCCCCCAAATCCAACTCCGGCGACGTCATTCGCACCGGCGCCCGCAACGGCGCCCAATCCAAACCGACCCCGCCTCCTGCGCCGGTCGAGCACGTCTCGGACGAACCCCTGCAGGTCATCCGCCTCTACTTCCCCTACTTCGACGACACCGAGAGTGCCGTCCAACTCATGCAAGAAATCTACGCGATTACCGAAGACTACCGCACTAGCCCCACCGCAAACGCGGCGACCCTGATGATCCACCTGCCCGTCGACGAACGCAATGTCATCCTGCGCATGCGCGGCGCAGTGCGTGACCCCATCAGCTTGTCGGATGTCCTCCGCACCAAAGTGGGCCACGAATCCATCATCCTCGAATCTGCCTGATTCCCCTCCCACCCGTCATACGCCAAAACCTGTGCATCCATGTTGCAAACCTGTGCAACATGGATGCATTGCATTGATACGCCTAAGTACAGATTGCGCACTACAATCAACACCAACCCACTGTGGAGGTATTCGCGAGGTATTGCTGAGTATTTGCAAATGCTGGGCAAAATATTGACACGCCGTGAAAAATCTCATATACTATGGTCGTGCAATTGCACCGAGGAGCACGTCGCGATGACGGTACACGAAATAACCCAACCCATCAGCACACCAATACCGGCACCAATCACGCCGGTTCCCAGCATTTCGGCGACCGATGTCGACGACCAGCATCTGATCCAACGGGTCGGAGCCGGCGACGCACAGGCGCTCGAGGTGCTTTATGACCGCTATGCGACCGTTGTCTACCGGATGGCCTTCCGCATCCTCAAGCAGCGTGAACAAAGCGAAGAAGTGGTCCAAGAGGTTTTCTGGCGCGTCTGGCGTCGGAGCAGTAGCTTCGAGCGCGAACGCGGTCGTGTGGCGCAGTGGATTTTTGGGATTGCGCATAACCTGTGCATCGACGAGATGCGCCGCATGAAGGTACGCCCGAATCCGGTCTACGACGACGAGACGCATCCGGTCATCCAACAGCTCGTCGACGAACACGTCGATGTGCCTGCGACCGCGCTTGCCAACGAACAACGCCGCGTCATCAAAGACGCAATTGCGGTCTTGCCGGTTGCACAGCGCGAATGCATCGAATTGGCCTACTTCGGTGGCTTGTCCCACCAAGAAATCGCCGATCAACTGTCGCGCCCGCTCGGCACCATCAAGACGCGCGTGCGCCTCGGTTTGCAAAAGCTGGCGACCATCCTGAGCGCCTCAGACCGGTACAGCTACGAGTAGCACAACCCACGCACCAGACACACAACCCCGGCGCTGCAGGTGCAGCGCCGGGGTTTTCGTACCAATATCCGTCGTCGTGTGCTAGATCAACCCGGCACTACGCACGCGGAAGTCTTCATCTACCGGCGGGCGTGCCCCGAAGCGGCTGACCACCCAACTGCCACATGCATTGGCCAGATCCGCCGCAGCAGCCAAATCGCCGTCGCGCAGATACCGCGCCAAAAAACCTGCATTGAACGAATCACCTGCACCGGTCGCATCGACCATGTCGACCGCCCGTGACGGATGGAACCCCTGGTACGTCGGCCCACTCACGTAGCACCCGTCTTTGTCCAGCTTGAGCACGACAATGGCATCGGCGAATCGTCGACGCAACGCAGCGGCTATCCGGATTGGTTCTTTTTCACCGGTCAAAATCATCCCCTCGTCGCGATTGGGGAAGACGATATCCACCGGCAACGCAGCAATCGTCGCATCGAAGCGGTCATGCCCGAGTTCGCGGATCATCTGATACGACGCCGGGTCGAACGACACCGTCGCCCCTGCAGCTTTGGCCATCTGCGCGGCCGCCAACGCCGCAGCCCGCGGCGGGTCGCTGAACAACGACCACGCCGTGATGTGCACATGTGCCGCATCGGTCAGCATAGCATTCGGCAAATCGCTCGGCAACAAACAAAAATCCGCCCCCTGGTTGGTAATCATGCTGCGCTGACCGCCGCGGTCAATCATCACGGCAATGACGCCGGTGTTGAGACTGTCCGACCGGGCGATGGCGCACTGCACCCCTTCGCGTTCGAGGTCGGCGACGATCATATCGCCAAACGGATCATTGCCCACACTCCCCACGAAGCCAGCAGGTCCTCCCAGACGGGCAATCCAGGCTGCCACGTTGGCGGCAGAGCCACCGGGTTGGACGGCGATTTTGCCGGTCGTATCACCACCGGGCAAGAGCAACGTATCGGGCTGCACGAGCACATCCCAAACCAAATCACCTACGGCAACGATTGTCCCTTGACGCACGATTTTTCCTCCAGACGGATGTATGGACAGAGTATACCTGATGGCACAGATGACGGTTTGCCGCACGGTTGACGAACCCAACGCACAATGCTATACTCCTTAGACGTGTTGCCTTACCCAAGGCAATTGTGTGTTTTTGTCTGCAATGGGAATCCAGAAGAGGTGCTGTCATAACGGATCGATTACGATTCAATAACCGCATACGTGCGCGCGAAGTGCGACTGATTGACGAAGAGGGCAACCAAGTCGGCATCGTCCAAGTCCGTGACGCTATTCAGATGGCCGAGGAGCGTGGTTTCGACCTGGTCGAAGTCGCCCCCAATGCTGTCCCACCAGTGTGTCGGATCATGGACTACGGCAAATTTCGGTATGAACAGTCCAAAAAAGAGAGTGAAGCCCGAAAGCACCAGAAGCAAGTACAGCTCAAGGAAGTCCGTCTCAAACCCAAGACAGACGACCACGACATCGACACGAAGGCCAAACAGGCCCGAAAGTTCCTGTTGGCTGGTGACAAGGTCAAGTTCACCCTCCGCTTCCGCGGCCGAGAGATTTTCCATCCAGACATCGGCATACAAATGCTCGAAGGTATGGCCGAAGATTTGCGCGACATCTCTGTCGTCGAGCAAAAGCCACTGATGGAAGGGCGTGTGTTATCACTGCTCTTAGCTCCCAATGCCAAAGCACGTGCGCAAGGAGCCAAGCCCGTCAGTCCAACACCGAAGCCGGCTACCCAACAAATTCCCGCCGACCCGGTGACTGTCAAAACAGTAGAAGAAGAGGAATAGTCATGCCAAAGATGAAGACCCACAAAGGGACAGCCAAGCGCTTCACCTTTACGGGATCGGGCAAGCTCGTGAGCGCCATGGGACAACGTGGCCACTTCCGTCGCCGCAAATCCACGCGGTTGTTGCAGAGTCTCGACAAAATGCAAGAAGTGCACAAGTCGACCGAAGATCGTGTCTTGCGCGGGTTGCCCTACCGCAAGAAGCACGCCCGATAAAACCGGACGGCACCGATACTCATTGATTCGAACATCGTGTAGAGCAAAAAGGCAGGAAGCATAATGGTACGCGTAAAACGTGGAATGATGGCGCGCAAGCGCCACAAGAAGCTGCTTCAGCAGGCCAGTGGTTACCAGGGTAGCCGCAGCCGACGCTACGCAGTAGCAAAACAGACCGTCATGAAGGCGTTGTCATACGCATTCCGTGACCGTCGCGCCCGGAAGCGTGACTTCCGTCGCTTGTGGATTATCCGTATCAACGCTGCAGCCCGCTTGTGCGGTATCTCGTACAGCCGTTTGGTCAACGCGATGAAGAACGCAGGCATCGTCGTCGACCGCAAGATGCTGGCAGATTTGGCCGTGCACGACATGGCCGCCTTCCGCGCAATTGCAGAGCAAGCGATTTCCGCCAAATCGTGATCACCAGTACGAGTAACTCGTATGTGCGTCACATCCGCTCACTCCGCGACGATCGTTCGTCGCGACGGAGTGAGCGGGTTTTTATGCTCGAAGGCGTCCGCTTGGTCAACGACCTGCTCGACGCCGACGTCATCCCCGACTACGTCCTTTTTGACCCGACCCACCTCGACACGACACCTGCCGGCCAGGCGCTCCTGGCACGCCTGTATGGCATTGCCCATACCTACGAGGCATCCAGTGTCGCCATCAAGGCCGCGAGCGACACCAGTAGCCCGCAAGGCGTCATTGCCGTTGCGCAATGGCCCGAATTGCCGATTCCTGCACATGATTTCGTCCTTATCTGCGACGAAATCCAGGATCCAGGCAATCTCGGTACCATCATCAGGAGTGCGGCAGCCGTCGGAGTCGATGTAATCTATTGCACGCCGGGCTGTGTCGACGTCTACTCCCCCAAAACTGTCCGTGCCAGCATGGGCAGCATGTTCCGTGTGCCCATCCGGCCCGACGCCGCGCTCGACACCCTCCTGCCCCTTTTGGCAGGCACTACCATCATCGCCGCCGATGGTGCACCCGGCGCACTCCCGTACACCAGCGTCGACTGGCAGCGCCCGCACGCACTCATCATCGGCAACGAGGCGCATGGTCTGAGCGCTGCCGCCCATTCCCTCGCACAGCAGCGTATCGCCATCCCCATGCACCACGGCGTCGAGTCGCTCAACGCAGCGATGGCTGCGACCGTCATCCTCTTCGAGGCCCAACGCCAACGCACCGGTGCTCCACGCCCCTGAGCGTGCAGCAGTTCACCGCGGCGTGGTATACTTTTCTCAGAATATAGCGCTGACGAAGCGAGTACGGTAGCCACGGCGTCCAGGGAGTGTCGATCATAGACTGCGAATCGACACCGCACGACCTACCCGAAGTTCCCTTCCGAGCTGTCTTGCTGAACTCTACGGACGCGTAGGCGAGACCGGTACCCGCCGTTATCGGGGTCGAGGGTCGCAGACGCGGCCGAACCAGGGTGGTACCACGAGCCACGCATCGTCCCTGACGAGTGCGTGATTTTTTGTGTTCTTTTAGCCGGAGTTTCTATGAGCATCATCGACCAACTCGCAGCCATCGAAGCGGCTGCACTGGCCGCGCTGCACGACATCACCACCGTCGATGCACTGTCCGCCTGGAAGAGCGAGTACCTGGGCAAAACCGGGCAAATCGCCAAACTCAGCCGCGAACTGGGCACCCTGGCTGCATCCGATCGTCCCGCCGCTGGCCAGCGCTTCAATGCAGTGCGCACCAATCTCGACGCAGCCCTCGCCGACCGCGAAACCACGGTCAACGCCGCCGCGCAAGGGCACGCCTTTGCCAGCGAAGCGCTCGACGTTACCCTGCCCGGGCGGCCACTCACCGTCGGCCGGTTGCACCCCAGCACCCGCGTCTTGCGCATGATTACCGACATCTTCGCCGAGATGGGCTTCCAAGTGTGGGAGTCCTCCGAGGTCGAGACCGACACGCTCAACTTCGAGCTCCTCAACATCCCCGCCGACCACCCTGCCCGCGACATGTGGGATACGTTCTACATCGAGACGCCCCCCGGCGCCGAAAAAGTCCTGCTCCGCACCCACACCTCGCCCGGCCAGATCCACGCCATGCGTGCCCACGCACCCAACCCGGTGCGGGTCATCCTGCCGGGCAAGTGCTTTCGCTATGAGCAGGTCAGCACCCGCCACGAGATGATGTTCCACCAGGTCGAGGGCATCGCCGTCGGTACCAACATCACCTTCTCGGACCTCAAGGGGACGCTCATCGGCTTTGCCGAGCGGCTCTATGGCAGCGGCATCAAGACGCGCTTCCGCCCGAGCTACTTCCCGTTCACCGAACCGAGTGTCGAACTCGACGTCGAGTGCATTCTTTGTGGGGGCACCGGCTGCCGTATCTGCAAACACAGCGGTTGGCTCGAGGTGTCGGGTGCCGGCATGGTCCACCCCGACGTGCTCCGCAACGGCGGCTACGACCCGGCGATCTACAGCGGCTTTGCCTTTGGCATGGGCCCTGAGCGCATTACCATGCTGCGCCATGGGATCGACGATATCCGTTGGTTCTTCTCGGGTGACGAACGCTTTTTGCAGCAATTCATCTAAATGGACACACGCACTACCACAACCCGCGCCGCCGGCATCATCGTGCTGCTGATCTTCATCCACAGCATCGTGCTGGCCTTCACCAACCCATTGGGCGAGGCTCCCGACGAGCCGGCGCACATGGAGTACGTGCGCTTTGTGGTGGTCAATCAACGCCTACCGATCCAATGCACTGCACCGTGTGCGAGCGAGGTCGATGGCGAGGGGCATCAACCACCACTCGCCTATTTGCTCGCCGCGCTCGTCAGTGCACCGTTCATCGAACAGACTGCGTGGGTGCCACAGGCCATTAATCCGCAGTTCCTCTGGCGCGGCGGCAGTGACCCGCAGGCCCTCGTGCATGGCAGTCGCGAGTATTGGCCGTGGCGGGGCACCATCCTCGCCTGGCGGCTGATGCGCCTCGTGTCGGTCTTGTTGGTCAGCGCCACTGCCTGGCTGGTATACCGACTGGCCCTGCGCATCAGCACCCCAGCGACGGCGCTCATGGCGGTACTGTTGCTCGCGCTGACCCCGCAAACAGCCATTATCGGCAGCACCATGAGCAACGACGCGCTGTTGGGGTTCCTCAGCGCCGCAATCCTCGTGTTGGTCGTCGATACACGTCGTATCCGTGACTTGCTGGGGGTCGGGGCGCTCCTCGGGTTAGCGCTGCTGACCAAACAGAGCTCAATCCTCCTGCTCCCTGCGCTGGTGGTTGCCGCCTTCCGCATGCAACGCTGGTCGCATCGGGTGTTGGCCGTCGTACTGGGTGTGTTCGTGACGGTTTTGGTTGCAGGCTGGTGGTATCTGCGCAACCAGATGCTGTATGGTGATGTGTTCGGCCTGCAACTGTTCAGTCAAACGTTTGCTGGTACACGCATCGACTGGCAGCAATCGGACAGCTGGTCCAACGCAGTGGTGCAACTGCTCCGCTCGGCCTGGGGTCTGTATGGCTGGATGACCATCCCATTGCCTGGCATTTGGTACGGCATCGGCACGACGGTCGTCCTCGCGGGGATCATCGGGGTCGGGTTGCGCCTGGCCCGCCCGCCACGCCTTGGGATGTGGTGGATCTGGAGCACACTCCTCGTTGGGGCGACGATGGGCTGGTTGGTTGTTTTTGCGTCGACCGTCGGTGTGGTCGCCTGGCAGAGCCGTCTGCTCATGGTCGCCCTGCCCCTGCTGGTCATCGTGCTGGCTGCCGGCTTTACCAGCGGCTTCGGGTTGCTACCCAGCGCGCGCCAGGCGGTCGTGATAGCCGCTGTCGCCTGGTGTTGCCAGTTGTCCCTGTGGTACGGGGTTGTACTGCCGCGTGTCCCCATGGCAATGCCTGACCCGGCGACGACGGCGCAGCCTTTGGCACTTGCGCGCGACGCGGTGTTTGCGGCGCCAGGCAGTGCAGGCGGCATCGCATTGCTCGATCTGGATGCACCGGCAGTCATCGCCCCCGGCGATACGGTCGATTTGACCCTGCGCTGGCAGGTCTATGACCGCCCGATGCACGACTGGCAGGTCTTTTTGGTCGTCCGTGACGTCTACAAGCGCGAGTACGCGCGGTTCCTCCAGCCACTGCTCCCCGGCGTGCCCACCAGCACCTGGACCCCCGGCGATCGGTTGCTGTCACAGCACCGCATCGTCATCCCAGCCGATTTGGGCGAAAACTTCTACATGATCCAGATCGGCCTCGTCGACACCAACTCCCCGCTGCGTGCCCAAAAGCGCAACAACGCGCTCGAACTCACCGGCGATAGTGTATTTTTGCCCTTCAACGTCGGTAACCCGACGCTTCCGTGAGTATGTGCGAAAGGATTGAGCATGCGTATTCCTCTCTCGTGGCTGCGTGACTACGTCGACGTCACCTTGCCCATCGACGAACTCGCCGAACGATTGACCCGCTCTGGCCTCGAAGTCGACAGCATCGAACGCTACGGCATCGAAGGGTCTGAGCTCCCGTGGGACCGCGATCTCATTGTCGTCTGCAACATCCGGGAAGTCACCCAACATCCCAACGCCGACCGCCTGGTCCTCGCCGAGGTCGAGTACGCCCCCGGCGTGTTCCACACCGTGGTCACCGGCGCACCCAATATCCAACAATGGAAGGGCCTCGGCCCCATCAGCACGCCAGTCCGTGCTATCTACGCAAAAGAAGGCGCCGTCCTCTACGACGGCCACGTCGAAGGTCGCGTCAAGGTCAAACTCAAAGGAAAACCCGTGCGCGGCGTCATGTCGGACGCCATGCTGTGCTCCGAAAAAGAGCTGGGCATGTCGGACGAGCACGAAGGCATCCTCCTGTTGCCCGACGACGCCCCCATCGGCGTGCCCCTGGTCGACTATCTGGGTGACGCCGTCATCGACATCGACGTCCTGCCCAATATGGCCCGCACGTTGTCGATTGTCGGTATGGCCCGCGAAATAGCTGCCTTGACCGGTCAAACTGTCCGCCTGCCCAAACCCACCGTCAAGACGTCTGGTGCTGCCATCGACAGCAACACCAAGCTCACCATCGAGGCCACCACCCTCTGCCCGCGCTTCACGGCTACACTGGTGCGCAACGTCACCATCAAACCGTCGCCCTTTTGGATGCAACGCCGGCTGACCATGGCGGGCCAACGTCCCATCAACAATATCGTCGACATCAGCAACTACGTGATGCTCGAGCTGGGCACCCCCAACCATACGTTCGATGCCGATCAGGTCGCCCAAAACCACATTGTCGTACGTACCGCCAAACCGGGCGAAACCCTCAAAACACTCGACGGCCGCACGCACACCCTCGCCAGCGACCACCTGCTGGTCTGCGACCCCACCCAAGCACTCAGCGTTGCGGGGGTCATGGGCGGCGAGAGCAGCGAAGTCAGCCCCGCCACGACCAATGTGCTCGTCGAAGCAGCGGTCTGGGAGCCGACCATCATCCGCCGTATGTCGGGCGCATTCAAACTGCGCTCCGAGGCATCCAAGCGATTCGAACGCGGCGTCGACGCCGAGATGCTCGACCTCGCCCAGTTGCGATTGACAGAACTCTTGCAGACCCATGCTGACGGCACGGTCGCACCCGGGATGCTCGACGTGCGCATCGTTGCACCCCGTGCAGTCACCATCACACTCACGACCCACGAAGTGCGCCGCATCCTAGGCCTCGACTTCACCGTCGACCAAATTGCAGCCTTGCTCGCCCCACTGGCGTTCACCTGCACCGCCGTCGATGCGCACACGCTCCACGTCGGCGTCCCCAGCTATCGCATGGACGTCAGCCACACGGCCGATTTGTGCGAAGAAGTCGCCCGCATGTACGGCTACGACAACCTGCCCAGCACCATCATGGCCGACGAGCTTCCTACGCAGCGCACCAACCTCGCCCTCGAACGCGAACACTACGTGCGCGACGTGCTCGCCGCCGCTGGCCTCAACGAAGCCATCACCTACTCGCTCACCAGTCGCACCTCGGCAGCCAAACTCAACCCGGCCGAACTCGAGTCGGACGACTACCTGCACCTGGCCAATCCACTCTCGCCCGAGCGTGAGTACATGCGCCGCGACATCCTCCCCACCCTGCTCGAATCGGCCGCGGTCAACATCCGCGAGCGCGGCATGACCCGCCTCTTCGAGGTCGGTCACGTCTACCATCGCCGCGCCGACGCGATCCTGCCGGCCGAGCCTCTGCGCGTCGCCATCGTCGTCGCCGGCAAACGCCACGCCACCGCCTGGAACGCCGCCAGCGCCGACAGCATCGATTTCTACGACATCAAGGGCATCGTCGAGCTCCTCTGCGAACGGCTGCAACTCAGTGGCGTCAGCGTGGCAGCCACCGAGCTGCCCCACCTCCAACCCGGCCGTAGCGCCACGCTCATCCTCACGGTGGGCAAAGAATCGCACGTCGTCGGTTCGTTCGGTGAACTCCACCCCGACGCCCGCGCCCGCTTCGACATCCCTGCCATGCGTGTTGCCGTCGCCGAACTCAATCTCGAGCTCATCCTCGCCCACGCGAGCGTACCCCGCTACACCAGCATCTCGCGCTACCCGGCGGCCAGCCAAGACCTGGCTTTCATTGCACCCATTGCAGTAAGCGCACAGGCCATCGAAGCGTCGATCCGCAAGTACGCCGGCAACGCCCTCAGTAGCATCGAACTCTTCGACGTCTACGCCGGTGCCAATCTGGGCGACGGTGTACGCAGTCTGGCGTTCCGCATCACCTTACGGAGCACCGAACGCACCCTCAGCGACGAAGAAGTCACCAAGCTCCGTGCCAAAATCATCCGTGGCGTCGAACACGACAACGGCGCCAAGATTCGCAGCTAGTCTAATCGAACCGTCACCACCTGTGTGGAAAACCTCCCCACAGGTGTTATCCAGAGTGCATCTATGTCATTACCCTTTACCATCAATCAGCTGTCACACCATGACAGCGAACAATTCGCACGGCTCGTCAACCTGTTCCATCTCGTGTTCGAAAATGAACAAACCACTATCGCTCCACACGCGAACTTACAACGACTCCTCTCGAATCCTCATTTCGTCGCGTTTGTGGTTTTTTTCGAAAACCAACTTGTCGGTGGCTGCACCGCGTACGTGTTGCCGAGTTACACCTCAACCCATGCTGAATTGCTGATCTACGACCTCGCAATACACCCAGATTTTCAACGTCGTGGACTCGGTACACTCCTCATAGAGACAGTCAGAACGTACTGCACCAACCAGCACATCCCACTCTTTTTTGCGCTTGCGCATGCAGATGATGACCCGGCTGTCGAATTCTATCGTGCTACTGGTGCACAGCTCGAATCCGTCATGAATGCCGTCTATCCAATACGATAACCATTCTTCTTCATCGAATGTACCCCGTCCACGGCGCTACGGCCGTGTTCGGTTTTTTGCGTCATTTTCATAGTCAACATACATACATGAATTACTCATGAATTCCTATTGACACGCCATCACTGCATCGCTATACTTTAGTCAGTGAGTTGATAAGATTACTCGTATATAGAGGCAGCAATGACACCAGCAACATTCGATCGGAGCGCACAGCGCTTCACTCAAATCACACTAATCACCCTTTTGGCAGTCGGGTTCATAGCAGGCAGTAGCCTCAGCGTGGTCATCGCCGCAGGCATGCTGGGGTTGACCCTCATTGCACCGTCATATGCACCACAGTTGATCGCGTACCGAGCGCTGGTACGGGCCAATGTGCTGCATACCGAACGCGTCAACGAAGACCCTGCGCCGCACCGATTTGCGCAGCAAGTAGGCTTTGGTGTGCTCGTTATCGGTGTCGTCGCAACGAGCCTGGGCGCGCTGACCGTTGCGTGGGTTGCAGGGTTGCTGGTGTTGACCTTGGCACTCATCAATGTAACGACGGGCTTCTGCGCTGGCTGCTTCATGTATGCGCAATTGGCGCGACTACGGGGGTAGATATGATCGAACGTCTCTTGATTTTGGCTGCGGTCGTCGTTGTCGTCGTGCTGGT
>QWQY01000003.1 GCA_003670675.1 Chloroflexota bacterium | reverse complement strand
GTTCCGCGTGTGATCGACAATCGCCGGCACATCCGACGCCACAAACATTTCGCCCTCGCCGATGCCGATGACCACGCCACCGGCGTGCCCGATGCGCGTCGCCACCAATGTGCCAGGTGCGTCGACACTCAACGCGACAATCGCATTGCCCCCTTTGAGCATGGCCGCCGTGCGCCGCAGTGCCTCGGCCAGATTGCCTGTGGTGGCAAAATGCAGGCCCAGCAGGTGGGCAATCACCTCGGTGTCGGTCTGCGACACAAAGGTATGGCCCTCGGCGATGAGGTCGTTTTTCAGCTCGAGGTAGTTTTCGACGATGCCGTTTTGGATCACCACCACACGGCCGCTGGCGTCGCGGTGGGGGTGTGCGTTCTGCTCGGTGACGTCGCCGTGTGTCGCCCAGCGGGTATGCCCGATGCCCATCGTGCCCTGCACCGGGGCATTAGCCAGCACCGCGGTCAAGCCCGACAACTTGCCGACGCTGCGGCGGATGTCGAGCGTCCCCTGATTGTCGACGGCGATACCGGCCGAGTCATAGCCACGGTACTCGAGCCGCGCCAATCCATCGACGATGACCGGGGCAGCAGCCCGTGCGCCCACATATCCGACGATTCCACACATATCGCACTCCTTCGGTCATCAGCGGCGGGCAGAGGCACCGACCACAGCAACGAGAACGGCTATAATAGCGCTACATCCATCACACATACGAGAATACCGATGAGTCATCCTGCGTCTGCATCCCGTATCGCCAGCTTCGGTACGACGATTTTCACCGAGATGAGCGCCCTGGCAATCCAGCACAACGCCGTCAATCTCGGCCAGGGCTTCCCTGACTTTGCCGGCCCCGACTTTGTCAAAAACGCTGCCATCGAGGCAATCCAAGCCGACTACAACCAGTACGCTCCGATGCCTGGGACCCTGGGTCTGCGCCAAGCAGTGGCCACCATGTGGCGCACGCGTACCGGCATCGACATCGATCCCCTGGCCGAGGTCAGCGTCGCCAGCGGCGCCACCGAGTTGCTCTGCGATGTGATGCTGTCGTTCATCAACCCGGGCGACGCGGTGGTCATCTTCGAGCCCGCCTACGACGCCTATGTGCCCGACATCATCATGGCCGGCGGGCGCGTCATCCCGGTGCGCTTGCATCCACCGACCGCGACCAACCCGGTCTGGCACTACGACCCGCAGGTCCTGGCAGCCGCCTGTGCCCAAAAGCCCAAACTGCTCTTGCTCAATACACCCCACAACCCGACAGGCAAGGTATTCAGTCTGGCAGAATTGACCGAGATTGCCGATTTGTGCAAAACCCACGACATTCTGGCCGTCGTCGACGAGGTCTATGACCGGTTGGTCTACGACCAACACGTCCACATCCACTTGGCCAGCCTGCCCGACATGTGGCAGCGCACCATCAGCCTCAACAGCATCGGCAAAACCTTCAGCGTAACCGGCTGGAAGATCGGCTGGGCCATTGCCCCCGCCGCCCTCAACAGTGCCCTACGCGCCAGTCACCAGTGGGTCACCTTTGCGACCTCGACCCCCATGCAATATGCCTCGGCAGTCGCCCTGATGCAGGCCGAGAGCAACGGCTACTATACCCAGCTGGTCCACGAGTATAGCGCGCGCCGGGTCATCCTGCGGGACATCCTCAGCCAGACCGGGTTGCCCCTTATCGATGCCGCCGGCTCGTACTTCATCAGCATTGATGTCGCACCGCTAGGGGTGAGCGATGTGCGCGTCTTTTGCCGTCGTCTGGTGAGCGAAATCGGTGTCGCGGCCATCCCCATCACGGCGTTTTATGTCGATCCCGATGCACCGCAGCTGGCACGTTTTTGCTTCGCCAAAAAAGACGAAACCATGCGCGCTGCCGGCGAACGCTTACGCAACCTGCACACCATCGCCTGGCGCTAACGGGTCGGGACCGGTGCCCCGATCAGGGGCACCAACGCCTGCCGGATACGCTGCACCCGCGCGCCGATGCCGTCGGGCCGGATGGGGAAATCCTGCCGAATCCCAATCACCTCAAGACGCAATTGCGCAATCGGGTCACGATACTCGGTCGGCGCTACCTCGGCGGCCATTGCCAGTGCATCGTCGAGTGACAACAGTACCTGTTGGGCCCGCACCACGTCGTTGAGCTCGACGGCCGCCGCCAGGTCTGCTGCGTGCAACTGCGCACGCGACACATACACTGCGCTCCACAACGCGTTTGTCTGTGCCGTCACATCCAGCAACTCCTGCCGGGTAATGTCGGCTGGCACGATCACCACGGGAGTTGGGGTCCCAATTGGGCGCGCTGGTGTGGCGGTCGCCGTGGCCCGACGCGCCACATACTCGGTCAGCACAGATTGCGGTGCCCGCCCAAACCAGAGCCAGCTCACTGCCAGCGTCACAATCCCAGTGACAAGATGCGGCAACGTGCGCCTCAGTAGGCGTCGTTGCCGCATCCGTTGTCGCTGTGCGCGTGGTTCGCTCATCTGCCGTGGTCACTCCGCCGCGCATAGTCGTGCACTATTTGTCGATTTGGGCCGTCAACAGAATCGCCTGCGCGATTTCGCGCATCGACTTGCGGGTGTTCATCGACAGCTGTTGGATCTTGCGGAAGGCGTCTTGTTCCTTCAGCCCCTGCGTGTCCATCAACACACCTTTGGCGCGCTCGACCAATTTGCGCGTCTCCATGGTGTCCTTCAGATCACCCAGTTCGGTGGCCATGCTGTTGAACTCCGCAAAGCGGGCCAACGCGATTTCGATAGCCGGCAACAACTCGGCCTCGCGGAACGGTTTGACGATATAGTTGACGACACCCGCATCACGCGCGCGTTCGACCAGTTCGCGGTCCGAGTAGGCCGTCAACAACAGCACGGGGGCGATTTTTTCTTCGGTCAAAACCTTGGCCGCTGCAATCCCGTCGAGCTTGGGCATTTTGATGTCCATGATGACCAAGTCAGGTCGCAATTCACGGGCCAAATGGATTGCACTGACGCCGTCGCCGGCATCGCCCACCACCAAATATCCAAGTCCTACCAGCGTCTCGCGCAGATTCATTCGAATAATAGATTCGTCGTCTGCGATGACCAGTCTGAGTTGATTCGCCATGGGTACCTCCCTGATCGGGATGTTGACAAAAGGGTCTGTTGTGACTATAGCATGTAAAAGAAAGGCCGGTCAATCAAAAAACGCCAACATTACGCCACAAAAGCTGTACATTTCGCCACATGCACGCGCTTCGCGTTGCCAATGCGGGCAAATCCGCGTATACTAGGTGCATAACGCGACGACGGAGATACGTCGCTGTCGCCCCTGTCCAGAGAAGTGCCGGTTGGTGCGAGGCACACAGGTCACACAGCGATTCCACTCCCGAGCGGCCGAGGATGACTCGGATCGGTTGCACCCGTTATCGTGCAACGAGGTCATCACCCAGATGACGAACGAAGGTGGCACCACGAAGGCATTCGCCTCTCGTCCTTCGCCGGATGGGTGGTGTTTTTTTGTGGCGAAAAGGCTCGGCTATGGATGTTGTCCTGCGTATCCTGTACATCGTCGCGCGCTTCGGGCGGGACGTCTATTGGGCCATTACCAAGCCCAAACTCACCGGCGTCAGGGTCATCATCCTCGATGCCAACGACGCCATCCTGCTGGTGCGGCACCGCGCCGGCCCATACGCCTGGACCCTCCCCGGCGGCGGCGTCATCCCGCGTGAACCAGTCATCGAAGCAGGCCGGCGCGAGCTCCACGAAGAGGCCGGCGTCAATATCCCCGCCAAACTCTTCTATATCCATGGCACCAGCGAAGGCGCCCACGAAATCCACCCCTGCATCGTCACCACCGTGGCCGCCCGCGCACCCAAGCTCACCATCCCACAGCCGTCGCGCTGGTCGATCGAGGTCGCCGATGCCCGCTTTGTCCACCCGAGCGTCTTCCACGAGCTCGACGACGCCATCGAGCCCGGCTGCCTGCGCCGTATCCACGAAATCCTGACGGGCAAACCCGTCGCCGCACACTGGTAGGAGCCCGTATGCCCTATACACCCATCGTCGCTACCCTGGGCTATATCATGTCGGCCGACGGCACCCGGGTACTGATGGTACACCGCAACAAGCGCCCCGACGACATCCATCTCGATAAGTACAACGGCCTCGGCGGCAAACTCGACCCCAACGAAGACGCTGCCACTGGGATGGCTCGCGAACTGTTCGAAGAAGCCGGCATCACGGTCGATGCCATGGTCCTGCGCGGGACCCTCAACTGGCCCGGCTTCGGCAAAAACGAAGAAGACTGGTTCGGCTTCGTCTTTCGTATCGACCGCTGGTCGGGCGACGTGCATACCCACAACGACGAAGGGTCACTCGAGTGGATCCCCGTCGCCGACCTGCACACCCTCAATTTGTGGGATTCCGATCGCCTCTGGATCGACATGGTCTTTGACGGCGACGATTATACCTTCCATGGCGTGGCGCCATACAAAGCCGGCAAGATGGTCTCGTGGACGTGTACCAAAATCGCCTCCCGGGCACCCTGATATCGCAGCGCACCCACCGCATCAAGGAGTTTTCTCATGCTCGACATCCGCCTCCTCCGTGAACAAACCGACGCCGTCAAAGCGACCCTCGCCCGTGCGGGCGTCGATCCTGCGGCCGTCGACGTCGTCTTGGGCTTCGACGAACAACGCCGCGCCTTGCTGACCGAGGTCGAACGCCTCAAGGCGCACCGCAACACCACCTCCAAAGAAATCAGCACGCTCAAAGACGCCGCCTTGCGCGACACCAAAATCGCCGACATGCGTGCCCTCGGCGACCGCATCAGCGACCTCGACAAGCAGGTCAACGACCTCGAGGCAGCCCAAATGGCCGCCATCCTTGAGCTCCGCAATCTGCCCCACGAGTCTGTTCCCGTCGGCGCCGACGAAGAAGGCAACGTCGTCATCCAGACCATCGGCACCAAGCGCACCTTCGACTTCGCCCCCAAACCCCACTGGGAACTGGGTACGTCGCTCGACATCATCGACTTCGAGCGCGGCGTCAAAGTCTCGGGCTCGCGCTTCTATATCCTCAAAGGTATGGGCTCACGGCTCCAGCGCGCGCTCATCCAATGGCTGCTCGATCTGCACGGCAAACAGGGCTACTGCGAGGTCTACACCCCGTTCGTCGTCAAAGAACTGAGCCTGTGGGGGGCACGCCAGCTCCCCAAGTTCCGCGATAATCTGTACCACGACGCCGAAGAGGATTTGTGGTTGGTGCCCACCGCCGAAGTACCGGTGACCAATCTGCATCGCGACGAAATCATCGACGCCACACAGCTGCCCATCAGCTACTGCGCCTATACACCGTGCTTCCGCCGTGAAAAAATGAGCGCCGGTCGCGATGTGCGCGGCATCAAGCGCGGCCACCAGTTCGACAAGGTCGAGATGTACAAGTTCGTTCATCCCGATACCAGCTATGCCGAACTCGAGCAACTGCGCCTCGATGCCGAAGAGAGCTGCCGCCTGCTGGGCATCCCCTACCGCACCAAGGTCCTGTGCACCGGCGACATGGGCTTTGCGTCGACCAAGACCTACGACATCGAAGTCTGGGCTCCTGGCCAAGACGAATGGCTCGAGGTCAGCTCGTGCTCCAACGTCGAGTCGTTCCAGGCACGCGCCACCAACATCCGCTTCCGCCCCGAAGCCGGCGCCAAACCCGAATTCGTCCATACCCTCAACGGCTCGGGCTTGGGCATCCCGCGCACCATGATCGCAATCATGGAAAACTACCAGAACGCCGACGGCTCGATAACGGTCCCCGACGTCCTACGCCCATACCTGGGCGGCATCGACGTCATCCGCCCCTACACCCACGCCTAATCCCACCACACAAAAATCCCCCCAGAGCAGCTGCTCCGGGGGGATTGTCTCTATCGCGACGTTACATGACGTGGTAGGCCATCACGACGAGGTCGTGGCGATTGCCGTGCCGATCATGTGCATGCTTGCTGAAAATCCCCTCGCGACTAAAGCCCAGCCGCTCAAAGATGGCCCGACCACTCACCTGCACCGCCAGCATTTCGACGATGACCTTGGCGACCCCCAGACCACGGGCTGACTCAAAAATGGCCTTGGCCATTTCGGTGCCCAACCCCGAGCGCCGGAACTCCTTGCCCACCATCAGTTGGATGTCGCCCACATGCGACGACCAGCCGACCAATTTGCGGACCGCACTATATGCCACCACTTCACCATCGTCGCGCACTGCCACCATTTGGCGCCAGTTTTCGGCGGCATAGGCGTTAATCAGTCGATTGATGATATTGGGATCCGATAAATCATCCTCGAGGTACAACGCATCGTCTTCGGGGAGACTTTTGCCGAACCGCGCCAGCGCGACGCGATCATCCTCGGCCAATGGTCGAATCGTCACCGCCACGCCATTGCGCAATACGACGGGCGACGTTGCCTCTACGCGCATGGTCATGCGACGTCCTCCTCTACTTCACCGTACCTGATATACGCACACCACACCGCCGTGGATGTATTCGTGCAATTCATCACAGAACACAGTATACGTTGCTTTGTACTTTTTGTCACGAGGATAGGGGAGAAAACCGGTGCGGGCGGGCCCGCACCGGCTGTTGCCTACGCTGATTAGCTCCGTTGGGCGTGTACCGATGCCACGATGGCAGCGCTGGTAATCCCGAGCTGCTGATAAATCTCAGGAGCCGGCGCCGAAGCGCCGAAGCGGTCGATGGTCACCAGTCCGCCGGTCATGCCGACGTAACGCTCCCATCCGAACGACACACCGGCCTCGACGGCGACCCGGACGGTCACTGCCGCAGGCAGTACGTGTGCCTTGTAGTCGGCGGACTGCTGGTCGAAGAGTGATGTACATGGCATCGACACGACACGGGTCGGAATGCCCTGGCCTTCGAGCGTCTCGGCAGCCTGCATCGCCAACGACACCTCGGAGCCGGTGCCGATCACAATCGCCTGCGGCGTACCGCCGCTGGCCTCACGAAGGATGTAGCCACCGTGGGCCACGTTGCTGGCGCTGGGGTACACAGTGCGGTCGTAATTGGGCAGTTTTTGGCGGCTGAGGATCAGTGCCGTTGGGCGATGTGACTGCGTCAGCGCCAGCTCCCAGGCGGCGGCCGTCTCGGCGGCGTCGCAGGGGCGTATGGTCAGCAGATTGGGCAATGCCCGTAGCGATGCCAGGTGTTCGACCGGCTGATGGGTCGGTCCGTCTTCGCCGACGCCGATGCTGTCGTGCGTGAACACATAGACCACCGGTTGGTGCGACAACGCCGCCACGCGGATCGAGCCGCGCATGTAATCCGAAAAGGTCAAGAACGTCCCGCCGTACGGGCGGATTCCGCCGTGCGCCACCATACCGTTCATCATGGCGCCCATGGCGTGCTCGCGCACCCCAAACCAGATGACCGAGCCGGCATAGTTGTTCTTTTGGAAGGCACCGTCGATGATTTTGGGTGTTTTGTTCGACCCGGCCAGGTCGGCCGCGCCACCCACAAACCATGGGATGCGGCTCCGGAGCACATCAATCACCTTGCCCGATGCGTCGCGCGTCGCCATGTCGGCACTGGTGGCAAACAAGGTGTCGAGCCCGGCGTTCCAACCAGCGGGGAGCGTCCCGTCCCAGGCGTTGCGCAATGCTGCTGCCGCCTCGGGATGTGCTGCTGCGTAGACGGTGGCGCGTTTTTGCCAGGCCTCGTACGTCTTGGCATTGCGGCGGGCCACGTCGGCCCAGAGCTGTGTGACCACCGGCGAGACGTCGAACGACTTGTCCGGATCGAGCCCCAACGCCACCTTGGTGGCACGTACTTCGTCTTTGCCCAGCGGCTCGCCGTGGGCCCGGGCCGTGCCGGCATAGGCCGGCGACCCAAAGCCGATCACCGTGCGCACCGAAATAATCGATGGTTTGCTCGTTTCGGCACGGGCAGCATGGATGGCTGCCTCGATGGCGTCGCAGTCGTTGCCGTCGGCGACCTTTTGGGTGTGCCAACCATATGCCGCGAAGCGCTGCATAGCGTCTTCGGTATAGGCCAACGACGTCGGGCCGTCGAGCGAGATGAGGTTGTCGTCGTACAAAAAGATTAACTTGCCCAGACCCAAATGCCCGGCCAACGACGCTGCTTCGGAGGCGATGCCCTCCATCAGGTCGCCGTCGCTGACGATGGCATAGGTGTAATGGTCGACCGGAGCGATGTCGGGGCGGTTGTAGGTAGCCGCCAAAAATGCCTCGGCGACGGCCATGCCGACCGCGTTGGCGGCGCCCTGACCCAACGGTCCGGTGCTGACTTCGACACCCGGGGTGACGCCCACTTCAGGGTGCCCGGGGGTCATCGACCCCCACTGCCGGAAGCGCTTGAGTTCGTCCATTGGCAGATCATACCCAGCCAGATGCAACAACCCATAGAGCAGCATCGAGCCGTGACCGGCAGACAGCACGAAGTGGTCGCGATCGGGCCAATGCGGATCACGCGGGTTGAACGACAAAAAGCGGGTGAACAGCACGTGCGCCATGGCAGCCGATCCCATCGGCAACCCGGGGTGGCCCGAATTTGCCTGCTGGATGGCGTCGATGGCCAGGGCGCGAAGGGTGTTGATGGACCGCTGGTCTATTTCGGTATATGGCATCACAATCCCTTTATTTGGTGCTGTTCTTGTAATCAGCCAAGAACTTTTCGATGCCGCTGTCGGTCAATGGGTGCTTCATGCTCTGCTTGATGACGCCAAACGGGCAGGTCGCGATGTCGGCACCGGCCAGGGCAGATTCGATGATGTGACGCGGATGTCGGATCGAGGCGGCCAACAACTTGGTGGTGATGCCATGCAAGCGGTAGATCCCCGAAATTTCGCGGATGAGTTGCATGCCGTCTGCACCCATGTCATCGACGCGGCCGATAAACGGGCTGATGATGAAAGCACCTGCGCGGGCCGCAAACAGTGCCTGGGTTGCGTTGAAGCAGAGGGTCACGTTGGTGCGGATACCATCCTTGGCCAAGGCATAGACCGCCTTGAGGCCTTCGGGCGTGACGGGCACCTTGACAATCACGTTGGGGTGCCAGGTTGCAAATTCGTGGCCTTCGCGAATCATGCCAGCGGCGTCGAGCGAGATTGCTTCTGCGCTGATGGGGCCGTCGACCAACTTGGTAATCTCGGTGATGAGCGTCTTGTGGTCGATGCCTTGTTCCTTGGCGACCAACGATGGGTTGGTGGTCACGCCGCTCAGAATGCCCCAGCTGGCTGCTTCGGCTATTTCTTTGATGTTCGCGGTATCCAGATAGATTTGCATGTGCATCCGCTCCTATATCATGTCAAAAAAAGCGCCGTCTGAGCGACGTCGCTGCTTCGCATAGTATATCAGGTATCAACGGCTAGGGGCGTGGTACCCCGCTTTGCGGGGCATGACGACTTCGCTCGCTGAACACATACCCAGCTCGGGGCGTGGTACATCAGGCACAAACAAGGGCGAGGTATACCTCGCCCGTACATTTGATATCGCCCGTGCATACACCCATGGACGCAGGCGCATGGGTTATTCGAGAAAGCTCCGCAGGCCACGCGCGACGCCGGGATGACGCAGTTTGCGCAGGGCTTCGCCTTCGATTTGGCGGGTGCGTTCGCGGGTGATGCCGAACTCGCGGCCGACTTCTTCGAGGGTGCGTGAGCGCCCGTCTTCGAGGCCAAAGCGCAGTTGGATGATGCGGCGCTCGCGCTCGGGCAAGCGGGTGAGTGCGTCGTTGAGGCGCTCACGGAGCAACGTTTGGGTTGCAGTCTCGGCAGGGGTAGCGCCGTGGTAGTCTTCGATGAAGTCTGCCAAATTGGCGTCGCCGTCGTTGCCGACCGGTGTCTCGAGCGACAACGTCTGGCGTGACGCATCGAGGATTCGGCGGACTTTATCAGCCGGCATCTGTAGCTCGTCGGCGATGTCGTCGGGCGATGCGTCGCGGCCGGTCTTTTGTTGGATGTTGGCGGCAGTACGCATCAGGCGATTGATGGTCTCGCCCACGTGCACAGGGAGGCGAATCGTGCGGCTCTGGTCTGCTACCGCGCGGGTGATGGCCTGACGGATCCACCAGGTGGCGTAGGTCGAGAACTTAAAGCCACGGCGCTGTTCATACTTCTCAGTAGCGCGCATCAGACCGATGCTGCCCTCTTGAATGAGGTCGAGCATCGACATCCCCCGGCCGAGGTATTTTTTGGCGTTCGAGACAACCAAGCGCAGGTTCGCATTGATGAGTACTTCGCGTGCGTTGGGGCCTTCGCTGGCGATCCACCCGCTGGCAGCGGTCAAAATGCTCTGCAGTGCCTCTAACGAATCACTGCTGGACTCGTCGGCGGCCCGCGACCAATCACGTTCGCTGACGGCCGGTGCGGCTTGCACGGCCATCCCGGCTGGTTGCCACGGCAATGCATAATCAGCCATGATGCGCTGATACTTGTCGGTGACACTGTCGGGGGTCACGGCGTGATGCGCATCGTAGCCGTTCGCTTGCTTGCAGAACAAATACAGCGCAATCAGACGGACCCGTGCGGTAAAGTCAACACCGGTGCCGTCACGACGACCACTCTTTTCGACGATGTCTTCGACACCGATACACGCCAACACACACAATTTGTCATAGAAGCGTGCATCAGGCTTGTTGAGCGAATGTTTTTCGTAGCCGGTTTTGTCTTCGGTTTTGGCATCGGGCTGCGGGATGAAGAAATCACGGAGCTCGGAATCAGCAGCCAACAATGGGCCGATGACGGGGTGGTCCAGCATACGACTCGGCTCGACCTCGTGGCTACACACATAGACAATCATGTAGACGTAGTACAAGCGCTTGCCGAGGTTTGCACGGAGCTTGGTGATATAGCTTTCGGGGAGGGCCGACAACTCGGTTGTGGCATCGCCCGTGGCGAATGACCCGTCGAGAGCTGGAGCGTACTCTCCTGACGCAGCGCCGTGTGGATAGTCTTCATCGTCGTCTTGGATTGAACTCCCGATGACCGCAGAACGCAGACCGGTCTCGTAAAAATACGCCAGTTTCTTTTCGTCTACAATAGATTTCAACCGGTCGATACGACCGATATCACGGAGGTACAGCCGCACCGAATCGTCGACATCACTGTCCGTATCGGCAGTGGCATCGGCCTCGATGTGTGCAAGCTCGTCTTCGGGGATTTCGTCGACGATGTGGGCGACTCCGGTAGGGAAAATATCATCAACGTCGTTGTGGGCTGTAACGACATTTGGTTCGTTTTCGCTCTGGATGTTCTGTTGGGGTGGACTGAGTGGTTTATCCACGCGACACCAACTTTCTCTTACGAAAAGAAGAGCTAACCGTCTGGTATCATACCATATTTGGTATGAAAACGCAATGATTTGTCCACATATAGTGGCATGCGCAGATGATAATCAGATGTGATTCGGCTCAGAAAGCACACGTTTGCATTGCTATAGCACTGCAATAATTCGGACACGCATCGGTGTGAATTCTTGCAAAAAGGAGCTGATTTATATGCATGTTGTGGTCATCGGTGGCGCGAGCACCTACACTCCCGAACTGATAGATGGCCTGATTGGCCGCGCTGCGGATTTGGGGTTGACCACGGTCACCCTCGTCGATCCCGACGACGTGCGCAGATCGATCGTCTCCGCTTTTTGCCGGCGCATGGTGGCACATCACGGCGGGCAGTTTGTCATCCATGACACCGCAGACCGGCGGGCGGCATTACAGCGTGCACCACACTATGTCATCACACAGCTTCGGGTGGGTGGCCAATCCGCCCGCCACGGCGACGAACTGCTCGGGCGCCGGCATGGCCTCATTGGCCAGGAGACGACCGGCGTGGGTGGTTTTGCCAAAGCTCTGCGGACCATCCCCATCATGCTCGACATCGCTGCCGATATGCGTGCATTTTGTCCCGATGCCCTGCTGGTCAACTTCACCAACCCTGCCGGCATCATCACCGAAGCACTGGTCCGCCACGGCGGCGTCAAGGTTATCGGCCTGTGCAACAATGCAATGACTGCCCAACGCGGCATCGCCAAATCGCTGGCTGTCGACCCCGCTGAGGTGCAGATAGAACAAGTCGGACTCAATCATTTGAACTGGATCCGGCGCATCACGGTCGGTGGGAGCGATGTCACGGCCGACATCCTGGCCCAGCGCATGGACGAGTTGCGCGGCAGCGATGGCGTGCATGTGCCCGCCGAACTGATTGGGATGCTACAGGCATTGCCCAGCGGGTATTTGGATTATTTCTATCTGACCAAAGCCATCGTCGCCCAACAACAGAGCGGCATCCCCACCCGCGCCGAGGTGGTCATGGATGTCGAACGACGCCTCATCGAGCGCTATGCCGATGTCCATCTGTGCGAAAAGCCGGCTGAACTGATGGAACGTGGCGGCGCCTACTACTCGACCGCCGCAGCCGCCCTCATCTGCTCGCACCACCTCGGAGACGGCGCGACGCACGTCGTCAATGTGCGCAATGATGGTGCATTGCCCGACTTGCCCGATGATGTGGTTGTCGAAGTGCCGTGTGTGGTGGATCGTACGGGCGCGCATCCCCTGCGCCATGCGCCGTTGGCACCGGTCATGCACGGATTGACGAGCCAGGTCAAAGCGTACGAGCAACTGACGATTCGGGCAGCCGTCGAAGGGAACGAAGTACTCGCCATGCAGGCGTTGCTGAGCAATCCACTCGGCCCCGATGCGCAGCATGTGGAGGAAGTCTGGCACGACCTGCGCCGCACCAATGCATCATGGATCGACCGATTATACGGTCCGGGCACGGCAGCACCTGGTGCGGTGCGGTAAAATGCACGCATTCACTCTGTAATGAAGGTCTGCGATGAATACGACAGATTGGTTTGTCGGGAGTGCCAGCCGCGCGATTGATCCTGATACCACAGAACGTGCCGGACATGCGACATTTGCGCATGTCGGTGCCCCGCTGATGGTGCACGCGGTCGGATTCCGTGGCGAAGACTGTCTGCTGGCCCTTGTCGTCTGCGACATCGAGCATCCCGAGCGCATCGACGTGAGCTCGTTGACCTTTCATATTAATCTGCACCCCATCACCCCGGTCGAGGTCATCCTGGTCGCCAGCGGCACACGGCGCAGTCCTGATTATGGGGCAACGAGTGCCGCCTACCAACACCAGGTCGTGCATGCAATCACGGATTGTGTCATCGACGCGTTGACGTTTGGCTGTCCGGCGCAGATGCGGGTGACGCCACACGCCATCCAGTGGCGCAAGTTCGACGAGCAGCCCATCGCCACGGTCGCACTGCATGCAGCGGGGACAATCCTGAGCGATGCCGATTTGACCGCTTGCATCGCCCAGTGGCAGGCACCGGTGTTGCACGTCACACAGGCTGTGGACCACGGGGACACCACACTCGCGCAGCTGTTCGCCGACATTGCGACTGCCGCCAAAACACCGGTCACCCAGGTTACCTGGCAGCATGACGGGCCGCGCTGGTTTGTGACAATCAATGACACGCGGCTCCATGTCGTACCAGACGTACAACCGATCAGCGTTGGTGTACATGCAATCGCCATCGACCCGGCGGTGACCCACGATGAGTGACCCACAACGCTGCGTCTGGTGCGGTACTGATGCGTTGTATGCGGAGTACCATGATCACGAATGGGGCGTGCCCCTGCACAGTGAACATGGCTGGTACGAGCGTATCGTGCTCGAGACGATGCAGGCCGGCCTCAGCTGGCTGACGGTATTGCGCAAGCGTGACCACTATCGGGCCGTCTGCGCGGGGTTCGACCCGCACCGGGTGGCGACATTTACACCAGACGATGTCGATCGGCTCATGGCCGACAGCGGGATTATCCGCAATCGTGCCAAACTGGTCGCCATGATCAGCAACGCACATGCGTTCCTCGCACTCCAAGCCAAACACGGCAGTGTGGATGCGTTTTTTTGGCGCTATGTGGACGGCACGCCGCTGCAACCACGCTATCAAACACATGCCCAGATTCCCACGGTCACACCGTTGTCGACGCAGATGGCCAACGATCTCAAACGCGCTGGGTTCACATTTATCGGGCCGACCATGTGCTATGCGTTGATGGAGGCGACGGGGCTGGTCAATGACCACGTCGTGGATTGCCATCGGCACGCGCATCTAGCGCCATGAGTGCGGTACCGCTGGTAGTGTTGGCCCACGGCCAGTTGTTGATCGACACCGATCACCCGCACGCCCGGGATTGCATCGAAGCGCTTCAGGGGTTCAGCCGTATTACTGCATACACCGGTCGATATGTGCGGGCCCGGCTCGAACGCACGAGCCTGTGGAACGCCGCTGCCAACGGCATGACTGCGGTCGATGTCTGTGCCGCGTTGCAACGATATGCCGGTGCACTCGAGCCGACCGTTGAACGCACGATTCGCACCCTGATGGAGCGTTGGGGAGCGTTGGTGTTGACTGGCACCGCAGACGCACTAATCCTCGCGGTGCATGACCCGCTGGGGGCGTTGATGTTGTTGCACGACGCCCGCTTGCATGCGGTATTTGCGCAACCCGTAGGCGAAAACCGCTACCAGATCGACGCCCACCAACGCGGTCTGATCAAACAGGTATTGGTCAAACGCGGCTGGCCCGTCATCGACAATGCGCAGACGCGGACGGGGAGCGCACTGGCCATCACGTGGAACGACAGCATCACGCTCTATCCGTACCAACAACAGGCGGTCGATGCCGCCTGCGCCACGACCCATGGCGTCATCGTCCTCCCCCCGGGGAGCGGCAAAACCTACATCGGCGTGGCACTAGTCGCTACCCTGCAACAACACGCGCTGATTATCACCAGCAGTCGCGCTGCTGCACAGCAATGGCACGACAGCGTGGCGCGTGCGACCACCGTCGAGCCCACAGCGCTAGGGATCTATCGGCGCCAAACGGGACTCACGCCGATCACGGTGACCACCTATCAGCAGCTCATCCATGCGCCGCAGAGCCTGCTCGACGCCGCCTGGGGCGTCATTATCTACGACGAGGTCCACACCCTGCCTGCCCCGGTCTTCCGCACCACTGCAGCATTGCAATCGCGGCGGCGCTATGGCCTGAGTGCAACGTTGGTGCGCGAGGACGGCAACATCACCGATGTCTATAGTCTCGTCGGCCCGCAACGCTATGCAATGCCGTGGCGTACCCTCGAACAAGCAGGCTATATTGCCCCCGTCCAGTGCGTGGCGGTCACGGTCGACCACACGCCGGCCGAGCGGGCAACCTACCTCGCGGCCTTCCCGCGGCAATACGGGCGGATCGCTGCCATGGCCAGCGCCAAACTGACGGTGGTAGAACGACTGGCACAGCTCCATGCCGAAGCATCGATTTTGGTCATCGGGCAGTACATCGAACAGTTGCAGCAGTGTGCGGCGCTGACCGGCTGGCCGCTGTTGACCGGCAATACGCCCGAGGACGAGCGGCAGGCGTTGTACGAGGCGTTCCGCACGGGGCAGGCAGCACGTCTGATTGTGTCGAAGGTGGGCAATCAGGCCATTGATTTGCCCAATGCAACGGTATTGATACAGCTATCGGGGGCATTTGGGTCGCGCCAAGAAGAAGCACAACGGCTGGGCCGGGTGTTACGCGTCCATCATGGGCACGAAGCGTTCTTTTATGCGCTGATGACCACCCACACGCGTGAAATCCAAGATAATTGGCAGCGCCAGCGGTTTTTGGTGGCCCAAGGGTACCGCTATACAATGCAAGATGGAGCGACACTATGAAGACATCGTTCTGGAGCACACTCAAAACACTCCTGCCACGCAGGCGGCTGCTCTGGCTGGCAGTGCTCGCAGTCGTTGCCCTCGCTGTCCTCTGGTGGCTTCGCAGCGTTATCGATTTGACCCCGAGTGGCATGCGCACACTCCTGGCACCCCTCGGTGGCTGGGGTGCGCTGATTGTCGTGGTGGGGATAGCGGTCATCTTGGTCGTCCCGGTGGTGCCTGCAACGGTGCTGCAGGTCGGCGCGGGACTGGTGTTTGGACCATGGCTGGGCTTTGGCTTGACGCTGTTGGGAGACCTCATCGGTGCGCTGGTCGGGTTTGCAATTGCCCGCCGGTGGGGGCATCAGGTCGTCCGCACGCGGTTGTCTGCGGCAGAGCAAGGTGCGTTTGATGACCTGTGTGTGCGCATCACGCCGACCGGCATGTTGTTGTTGCGGGTATTGCCCGGGCCAGCGTATACGCTGGTGTCGTTTGCAGCAGGCTGTAGCAGCATGCCGTGGTGGCAGTACCTGCTCGGATCGCTGCTCGGCGTTGCCCCCGGATTGATGGTATTGACCGTGGCTGGCGACCTGAGCACGAGCAATCCCGGCTTGGCTGTCGGCATTGCAGTGGGATTCGTGCTGCTGATGGTGGGGATTAGTCGGATTGTTCGAACGCGTACATGATGAGTATTCACAGCGATTTGATGCGAAATACACGGATGCATAACAATTTCTTATAATAGAATGTGGATAGTTACCAACATTGGAGACATATGCATGATTGACGCAGCAGGGATCCAGGCACTTTTCGCCACGCATTTTGGACAAGCGCCCAGCATGGTCGTGCGCGCACCGGGTCGCGTCAACTTAATCGGCGAACACACCGACTACAACGATGGCTTTGTGCTCCCTGCGGCAATCGATCGGGCGACCTATATTGCGGCCGCGCCACGGAGCGACCGTAGGGTACGCGTGTTCGCAGCAGATCTCAACGAGAGCGACGAGTTCGCCATCGACCATATCGAATCGAGCGGTATCCGCCCCTGGAGCAACTACATCCGCGGCATGGTACGTGCCTTGCTGGCCGCAGGGCATGTCATCAATGGTGCCGACATGGTGGTATCGAGTAGCGTGCCCCGCGGTGCCGGATTGTCGTCATCGGCGGCCCTCGAAGTAGCCACGGGGTATGTCTTTCAGCTGTTCTATGGCCTCAACATCCTGGGCGAAGAGCTCGCATTGATGGCGCAGGCCACAGAGAATCACTTCGTCGGCGTCAACTGCGGCATCATGGATCAGTTCATCGTGACCCTCGGCCAAGCCCACCACGCGTTGTTGATCGACTGCCGTGATCTGAGCTATCAGGCGGTCAGCGTGCCCGAAAACGCATCCATCGTTATCTGCGACAGCCATATCGAACGCTCATTGGCAGCCTCGGCATACAACCAACGCCGTGCTGAGTGCGAGCAGGCAGTCGAAATCCTGAGCGCGTCGTTGCCGGGCATCAAAGCCCTGCGTGACGTGACTAGCCAGCAGTTACAGCAGCACAGCCAAGCCTTGCCGTCGCTTGTGTTGCAACGCGCGCGGCACGTCATCAGCGAAAACGAACGCGTGTTGAGTGGCGTGGCAGCCCTGCGCGCCGGCAATGTGGCCGAGTTTGGTCGCTTGATGAATGCCTCGCACGCCAGCATGCGTGATGACTACAACGTCAGCATCCCCGAAATGGACGCACTGGTGGCGTCGGCACAACGCGTCAGCGGGTGCTACGGGTCACGTCTGACCGGCGCTGGTTTTGGGGGCTGTACGGTAAGTCTGGTCGAAAACGGGGCGGTCGAACACTTCCGCCACGAAGTCGCAGCCGCCTATTTGGCAGCCACCGGTCGGAGTGCGTCGATCTATGTGACGCATGCGGCAGATGGTGTGGGACGCATCCGCCCCGAATAGATCGTCGGCAGTGACATGGTCACCCTGACGATACAAAGGAATGGTGTCCATGCAGACGATTCTCTTGGTCGAAGACGATGCAACGCTGGCCGAAGCGCTGACCTACAATCTTGAACGCGAAGGCTACACCGTCTTGCGTGCCAGCGATGGCATGACAGCGCTCGAAATGGCCCGTCGTGACGCGCCCGACATCCTCGTGTTGGATGTGATGTTACCGCGTCTCGATGGATTTTCGGTCTGTCGGATGCTCCGCAAAGAGAGCACGATCCCCATCCTCATGTTGACCGCTCGCCAAGACGAGGTCGACCGCATTGCGGGCCTCGAACTCGGTGCAGACGATTATCTGACCAAACCGTTCAGCGTGGGCGAATTGTTGGCACGGATCCGCGCCATCCTGCGCCGCAGTGACCGTCAGCCTACCACCGAACGCGATGCAGTCGTCATCGGCGGGATCAAACTCGACACCGGCTCGCGTCGCGTCTGGCGCGACGAAACCGAGGTCCAACTCTCGCAGAAAGAGTTTGATTTGCTGGCCTGCTTGATGCGCAATCGTGGCCTCGCATTGTCGCGCGATGTCTTGCTCGAGCGGGTCTGGGGCGGCGATTATGTCGGTGATGGTCGGACCGTCGACGTGCACATCCGCTGGCTCCGCGAGAAAATCGAAGCCGACCCGAGTACTCCTGCCTATGTGCAGACCGTTCGTGGCATCGGCTATCGCTTTGATACGCCCAAAGCACACGAGTAATCGATGAACCTCGATGCACTCTACCCCTGGCTATTTGCCATTGCAGCCATCATTTGGTTGGTTATCACATGGCAACAGAACCCCTCTGAGCGGCGCATCAAGCGCACGCCGCCTCCGCCGGCCGAACCGCCGCCGTTTTTGCCAAACGATATCGCGGTCGAAATGCTCGACATCGGCGTGATGTATGTTTCGGCCGACGGCGTCGTGTTGCACCACAACCCTGCGTTGCGGACGGTCTTGCGCATCGATGGCGGCGTCGACGGTCAAACGATTATGAGCTTGGTGCGCGATCATCAGCTCGACGAATTCGTGCGCGACACCGCCACCAAACGCGTCAACGACGAAATGCAACTCCATCAGCGCAACCCGTCACGCACGATGCGTGTCGTCGCGCGGCCGATGATTTTGCCCAACGAGGACGTCGTGGTGATGGTCCTTATCCGCGATGTGACGCAGATCAATCAACTCGAACGTGCCCGCCGTGACATGATCGTGAGCATCTCGCACGAGTTGCGTACCCCATTGGCCGCCCTCAAAATCCTCAGCGACACCATTGTCAGCCAGCCCCCGCCCGAGGTTGCCCAACGCATGGCGATGCGCATCTCGGACGAAGTCGATGCCCTGACACGCTTGGTCGAGGACCTGCACGATTTGTCACAAATCGAGGCGGGGCGCATCGCACTCCAGTATGCCCAATACGACACGGTTGCCCTCATCCAACAAGCAATCGAGCGAAGCACACCACAAGCAAACGCACACTATATCACGGTGCAGGCAACCTACCCAGACAACCTGCCTGCAGTCATGGTCGACCGCGGCCGGATGGCGCAGGTGTTTCTCAATTTGCTCCACAACGCAGTGAAGTTCACCCCTGACCATGGAGCGATACGTCTCGACGCACGTGTCGTACACCTCCCATCAGACGGTGCAGCAGTGACCAATCTGCCGGCAGATCATCCACCGGGAGAATGGATGCTCTTGAGTATTGCCGATAATGGCGTGGGAATCCCGCTCGAGCATCAGCACCGGATTTTTGAACGATTTTATAAAGTTGATCAAGCACGCACCCGTGGTTCCGGCACGGGGCTTGGGCTTGCGATTGTGCGGCATTTGGTCGAAGGCCACGGCGGGCGCGTCTGGCTGTCGAGCACCGTGGGCTATGGAACGACGTTTTTCTTTACGATTCCAACGGCGCAAAGCAACGAATAGGATAAATTAGGAATTAGGAAATAAGATACCAGCAGCCAGTCGAGAAACTGACGCTGGTATTTTTTTCTGATCTCTTATCTCTGATCTCTAGAGAACGTCGACGTGACTATGGTCACCGAGGACGAGGCGGTATGCACTTGGCCGAGCCGACGAGCGTGACACCACGACCGAGCGGCCAATCAGGCTGTCGCACAGGCGACCGGGCAGGTCGTTGATGGTGCAGTCTTCGAGGACAATGGAGTGCTCGATTTCGCTGTTTTGGATGGTGCAATGATGATAAATCGACGTAAACGGCCCTACGTATGAGTTGATGATGCGGGTGCCTTTGCCGATGATGGCGGGGCCGCGGATGGTGCTGTTGATAACTTCAGCTCCTTCTTCGATGATTACCTTGCCGATGATATGCGACGCGGCATCGATAGAGCCGTTGTTGACCTCGGCCATTTCGTCGAGGACGAGGCGGTTGGCCTCGAGCATATCGTCTTTTTTGCCGGTGTCGATCCACCAGCCGCGATGGACGTAGGGGAACACGGTCTTGCCGGTATCGACCAGCGCCTGAATCGCGTCGGTTATCTCGAGCTCTCCACGGGCCGAGGGTTTGATCGAGTCAATCGCGTGCCAGATCGAGTTGTCGAACATGTAGATGCCAACCAGGGCCAGGTTCGACTTGGGTTCCTTGGGCTTTTCGACCAGACGCAAGATGCTGCCGTCGGGGTTCAGTTCGGCGACGCCGAATGAGCGCGGATTGGGGACTTCCTTCAGGACAATCTGGGAGTTATATGTGCTGTCTTGGAATTGCTTGATGAGGCCCGATATGCCGCCCTGGATGCAGTTGTCGCCGAGGAACATGACGAATTTCTCGTCACCAATGAACGGATGGGCGATTTTGACCGCATGTGCCAGACCTGAGGGGGCGTCTTGTTGGATGTAGGTGATTTTGACACCGAACTTGGCGCCGTCACCGACTGCTGCCATCACTTCGGCGGCAGTGTTGCCGACGATGATGCCGATATCGTCTATACCGGCGTCGCGGATGGTCTCGATGACACGGAACAGCACGGGTTTGTTCGCCACGGGGACGAGTTGTTTTGCGCTGGTGTAGGTGATGGGGCGCAGACGTGTCCCGTTGCCACCGCTCAGAATCAGACCTTTCATGCAGGCTCCTTTATCGTGTGCGGGCACAAGATTGCCGCACGTTGGTATGTGATGTTCGTATAGTAACAAAAACCGAGGCATCGTCCTAGGACGATGCCTCATCATGAGATGACAGAACCGTGATGATTTGCGGCTTAGCGCTTGACGCGGGCTGCACCATAAAAATGCTTGACCCAATAATCATCATAGATGTTCGAAATCTGGACGCCGTAGGTAGGGGTCATTGCGTGGACCATTTTGCCACCACCGATGTACATCGACACGTGGGTAATCCCACGTCGACCACTGGTGTTCTTGAAGAACATCATGTCGCCCGGCGCCATGTTGTCCCAGCTGATGTCGATGGAACCATTAAAGCTGTACTGCGACGCCGCCAACCGTGGAATGGTAACGCCGACTTGGCGGAAGGCGTACATCATCAAGCCAGAGCAGTCGAAGCCAGACTTGGGCGTCGTACCGCCCCAGGTATACCTGTAGCCAACAAACTGTAATGCCACATTGGCGACGTCGCTACTCGTACTGACGCCCGCGCCGCTGTTCCCACTGCGATTACGGGTCGGTCCAATCGGCAGCGCGGGGAAGTCAGACGTGGTCGGTACACGACGGAGCACATGCGAGGTGGCGTTCAAAAGGTCTTTGAAGATCCAGACCTTCTTTTTGCCGTCCATGACCTGTACCCAGTCTTTGTACTTCCCTATCAGATCGAACTTTCGCCCCAAATCAGCGGTACCGACTTTGGCATGGCGTGAATCAGGTCCGAGGCGCAGATTGACATTGCTTTCGCGGACAGTACCCACGAGCTCTGGTGATGGATCGGGGATGGTATCAGCCGTGATGACGCGGTCGAGGACGGGTTTGGTGACGTCGATGTATTGAGCCTTCACCCACCCGTCGGTCTTCGAGTCGACCGCGACATGGTACCAATCCTGATAGATTTCAATGAGTTCGACTTCGCCACGGAGCTTGAGTGTGGTGATGGCGACGTAATTGACGCCGGGGCCGTCACGCAGGGTCAGCCCTGATTCGAGCACGATACCTGTCCGCGGTGGGGGCGGTGGCGGGAGGTCTTTGTCAAAGATGTCAAAAATCGTTGCTGCAGCGTTTTCGGGCAGTGACAAGAGTTCGCCGGCCATCCAAAACACCGGTGCGTCGACGCGTTCGCGGACCTGATACCAGTCGCCGTATTTACCGATAACTTGCAGTTCGAGTCCGCTCGATGCGCGGGTGATTGGGTCGTAGTTGGTACCAGGCCCGTTGCGCATATAGGCGCGGTCGGTCATCACCGTGACGGGGACCACGACTGGTGACATGGTCTGATTGCGTGACACCAGCGAAATAGGTACGGGCAGGTCTTCGGACTCGGTCAACGGGGCATCGCCCTCGCTGAACGATTCGTCCGTGATAGGGGCGACGTCGACCGTGAAGTCATTGTTGCCATCATCAATCAGGATTGGGGCTCTGCCGATTTCGGGCACTGCCAAAACGAGTTCGGTTTTGCTCAGCAGCAGTGCACCGGGGATCAGGGCAATCACCAAAATGTGCATCACCATGCGCTGCGAAAAGAACGCCGCAATACGCTCAGGCCGGCGGATCAGGGTTTGGATGCTCGGGATTCGATCCGTGACACGCGTGGTGCGTTCTTCGCGGCGGTACTCGGTACGGCGGCGATTTACCCGTTGGATGAGTTCATATGGGTCCGATGCGGCGTTGCGCATGCGTTTGGATTGGTCGACCATTGAGTAGGTACTCCCTCAGTGAATGACCACATAGACAGATAAACAGGTCATTCATGATGTGCAACATGATTTGGGGTGTGCGGTTGTTGCGAAACAACGCGGCTGCACAGGCGAATCACGCCTCCATCGCAGGAGACATAGACAAACTATAGCATGGAACGATACGCTCTTTCAATCGTTCTGACATACCCCTGATGAATAAATGATGATGAACGCAGGATGGTCATCGGTTCGTCATGAGAAAACCAGAATGCGGCGATAGGTGTATAGCCGGAGTGGGAATTGCGTC
Source organism: Chloroflexota bacterium (assembly GCA_003670675.1). Classification (GTDB taxonomy): domain Bacteria; phylum Chloroflexota; class Chloroflexia; order Chloroflexales; family Roseiflexaceae; genus UBA965. The sequence goes on along the minus strand of QWQY01000003.1, from coordinate 23,766 downwards.
GCAATACACGCGACAGCGCGCATCAGGGTGCGCCGCGAGGCAGGGGATCTGCGGCGAATTGGTCGTGCACTTCGGCGAGGCGTTCGTCGGTGTGCCGCGCATAATATTGCTCGGTGATGCGTGTATTGGCATGGCCGAGGATCGCCGATACCTCTGACAGCTGCACGCCTTCGTTGAGGAGCCACATAGCAACAAAATGGCGGAAGGTGTGTGGGGTGGTCGTGCGCAAGAGTGCGGCTTCGTGGGGGCGACCATCGCATTCGACGGTGTCGGCCAGCGTGAGTGCCGCATGGGTGACGACATTCCACGCCGCGATCCGATTCAGCCGGTGCCCTGGGCTCCGCGGCCCGTGCGAAATAAACAGCGCCGTGGCACTCGGGAACGACGCCCGCCGCGCCAGCAGATAGGCCTCGATCGCCGTCCGCGCGTGCGGCCGCACAAACACGGTGCGTCGTTTGTTGCCTTTGCCGACAACCGAGACACGGGCCGCGACTGCACCGTGATCACCACGGATATCGGCGATGTCGATGGCGAGCACTTCAGAGATACGACAGGCGCTCGAAAAAAGCAGATGCAGGAGCGCGTTGTTGCGCAACGCCGACAGCCGATCGCGCTCTGGCTTGGAGTGTGGCGTACCGGCAGACAGGTTTGTGTCGTAGAACGAGACCAATCGGCGCAGGTCTGCGACGTCGGGTGCACGACTCGGTACGATGCGTGGCAACGCGTCGCCAATGTGCATTTGGATGAGTGATATTTCGCATCCCAGTAGCCCGCGGTCTGCCAGATATTTGCATATTGCAATGGTACCGTGGCTGTAGGTCTGCACCGATCCATCGGCGAGGTGGCCGAGCGTGTTGATCCAGGCAGCGAAGTCACGTGCCTGCAACGATTGCGTCGAATGGCGATCATTGGCCGCAGCCCACTGCATGAATGCATGCCACGCATCGCTATACGAGGCGATGGTGGCAGGGGACAAGGCACGGCGGCGTTTGCGTTGATCGACGGTCCAATCTTGGAGCGCTTGCGTCAGTGTACAGCTCATATATCGATTATACACCGTTGTAGTAATCCGCACTATGATGCGCATCCTGCAGGTTTAGGAACTCAGCACCTGCTGATAGATGCGCCGTTGCACCATTGTGTGGGCATCACGGAGTGTGTGTGCAAGCAGCGCTGGGGTGGTCGGCGCAGCGCGCTTGACGAGATCGTGGTTACCGGTAGCGGCATACGACTGCATCAGAATCTCGTGTGCTTCTTCGATGCTGGGGTCAATATCTAGCGCGCGCCACATGCGTTCGACCAGTTCGGTGTGGGCGTTGAGGGTCAACAATATGCGGCCCAGGCGTGTACTTGCCGCCGCATAGTCGGCTGCATACTTTGCACGCAGGGGAATGGCCCATTCTGCCAGCGGCAGATTTGCCAAGTAGTAGCCGTTGTAGACATCACATGCACGGCGGAGATTGGGTAACGCAGTCCGGCCATCAGGACTGCGGCGGGCAGCAGCAATCGCATGGCGGAACTCGTCGCTATCGACGGTGCTTCCACTCGGCAGTGTCAAGCTAATGGTGTGGTGGGTGGCATGCACAACGGTCTGTAGCTGCCCACTTGGTTCGAGTGCACTACGCATCCGGTGCAGGACAACCCGCAGATTATTGGCAGCCGCGTCACCCAAATGGTCTGGCCACAGCTGGTCGCTCGCATATTCCCGCGACACACTGTAGCCATCGCTCGTCAGCAACAACAGGAACAATTCGCACGCGCGCTGGCTACGCCATTGTGTCTGCGTGATTTCGGTGCTGCCATGACTACAGCGAAAAGCCCCCAATGTCTGGACCGTGAGTGCGGGTAGGCGAACTTTGGCAGTGTTGGTGCGGCGCGTTGTGTGGAGCATAGCGGCCTCTCCTGTTGTGACTGGCAACCTACGACTGTCTGTAGGATAGCGCCACCAAGGCGCTACAGGTATCCCCCAAAAGGTCGGTTTTTGCATCCCCCACAATATGTCGTACGAGTTATTGTAGTGCGTGCAATCAGTGATATCGGAATTGGACCATTAATGGTAGAATATCTGAAGGAAATCCAAATCCACGGGGCACGGATTCGTGGTGACTGGACGCACATACGGTGCCTGGTCGGGTGGTGTCGGTTGTCTGTGAACCAAGCGAACCGCGTGGGACGCAGAGGAGTGCGAAATGACTCAACGGAAACGAATCCTTTTTGCAATATCAGACACCGGTGGCGGGCATCGTTCCGGCGCCGAAGCGTTACAAGCGGCATTGAAACTTCATGCACTGGGTGATTCATTTGAATATTCAACAATCGATTTGATTACTGCGACGGGGTTACCGCTGCTCCGCAGTGCTCCTGGGCTCTACGATCAGCTGTCGACACGCTGGTTGCCATTGTTTGACTTACTCTATCAGTTGACCAACGGCCGACGGCGCATCGACACATTGGCACAAATTGCTTATGTATCGGCGCAACGGAGCATCCGGCGGACATTGGAGTCATACAAACCCGATATTGTGGTTTCGGTTCATCCGCTGACGAACCGGTTCATCGGGCATTCGCGCATTGCCTACAACATGCAGTTCCGCTTTATCACCGTGGTCACCGATCTGGTCAGTCTGCACACTGCCTGGGGTGATTTGGACGCCGATTTGTGCATTGCCCCTACCCACGAGGGACACGATGTCTTGTTGGCCCAAGGCATGCCGGCAGACAAAGTCGTGTATGCGGGCTTTCCTGGGCATCCCAAATTCACGGCGTGCACGTTGTCCGAAGCAGCAGCGCGGACGGCGTTGGGTGTGGATGTGCATCGCGCGACGGTGCTATTGACCGCCGGTGGTGTCGGTTCGGGCCGTCTCAAAGAGCTGGTGATTGCCCTGCATAGCGCCTACCCAGAGCTCCAATTGCTGGTGGTGACCGGACGCAATGCGGCATTGCGGACCGAGTTACAGCGTATCGATTTGGCGCGGCACGTCCACGTGTACGGCTTCGTCGACAACATGGAAGTGTTGATGGCCGCCAGCGACACCGTCGTGACCAAGGCGGGCCCAGGGACCCTGATGGAGGCATTGGTGATGCGCCGGCCGGTCATCATCACCGAAGCAGTCGGCATGCAAGAACACGGCAACATCGATTTTGTGGTGAACCGCGGACTGGGCGCATATGCACCAGCAGTGGCACAAATCATCGAAGCGGTCGGTTCGTTGATGGACCCCGCCGTCCACGCAGACACCATTGCTCGTCTGGGCGATTCGGTGCCGCGCGATGGAGCCAGTCGCATTGCCGATATCATCATCGATCAATTGCATGTATCGCCCCCACTCCCCATCAAAAAACCACGCATGCCCGCTATTCTCAATCGGCGACACGAACCCAAAGAGGCCCCAACCCGACGCGTCCTCAATTTGAGCATGAGCCTGTTGGAACGCCTACGTGAACACGGCGGGTTAACCATTAATTGGCGCCGCCGACCACGCAAAAAAAACCGGCGTGCCAACCGCAACGGCGAATAATCGACGTGCGTTTTGCGGCAAATTTCGTCTAGAATAGCAATACAGACTCCGAGTCGTCTCGTGTGGGACATAAGGTGGTAGTGGTGGACAAAAATCGACGACGCGGCCTCGAACGACAAACAAAACGCCAAAATTCACGCATTACTCCTGTCTATAGTCAACAAAACGACGCCGAAACTATCAGCGGCTATACAACCTCTGCGAACGACACACCACGCCGTTCGACCAGTGGTGCGTTGCTGTCGCACCGCGTGCGGGTCCGGCGCCAAGGTCAGCTGATGATGAACGGTCTGTTGGTGTTGCTCATCGCTGTGGCTGCCGGCGGGGTCTGGTTCTTGTCCATCGAACGCCGCTATCAAGATAGGGTATACCCCAATATCAGCATTTTGGGGGTCAACATCGGCGGCCTGTCGAAGACCGAAGCCACACAAGCTCTCGTCGATCACCTCAAGCCGTTCCGCGACACACCCATTGTGCTGAGCTACGAAGGCCGCAACTGGAATGTCAGCGGCACCGAACTGGGGATGGACGTCTCGTACCTCGACAGTATCGACCAAGCATTTACGATTGGTCGATCGCGTGACATGCTCACCAATATGGAGACGATTTGGCAGGTCATGAAAAGCGGGCTCGAGATCCCCGTGACAGTCGTCGTGGACGAACGCAAAACCCAAGAAAGTGTTGCCCGGCTTGTGCCGGTCATCGATAGACCTGCCCAAGACCCCGCTGTTGTCCTCAATGGGACAACGTTGCGCTTCGTCGGTGGTGCAGTCGGGCGGATGGTGTTGATCGACGAAACCGTCGCACGCATCCGCGAGGTCCTCCCGCTGATGGCCAAACAACAACCCGTCACCGTGGCGACCCGCGAACTGCCGATGAACATCACCCAAGCCGCCAAAGATGCCGCACAACAACGCATGACCGCATTGGTTGGTCAACCGCTCGTCGTGCGGGTCGGTGATGCCGAATACACGTGGACCAGCGATGAGTTGGCACGCATGGTCGAGTACGTGCAGATCGATGCCCAAGGTGGCCCAACCGGCTATACGTTGTCGCTCAATCCGTATATGATTGAGCGCCGCATCGACAAAATAGCCGAAGAGACCCAAACCAAACCCGTGTATCCACGCGTCAAATGGGACTTGGGGGTATTGACCATCACCAAGCCAGGTGTCCCGGGCTGGCGCCTCAATAAACAAGAAGCCCGTGACCTGATTACCACGACCATCGACAACGGGGTACGCAGTGTGACGTTGGTGCCTCGCTATGTACCCATCCCCGTCAACGAGACAAACCTCAACACCCTCGGGATTGTCGATTTGGTGTCGGAAGGCAAAAGCGATTTCAGTGGGTCGGCAGAGTACCGTGTGACGAACATTCAAGCCGGCCTCAACGTACTCGACGGCGTATTGATCCCACCGGGCGATGAGTTTTCGTTCAACGAGACCATCGGCGCCATCGACGAGACGCAGGGGTTCGTCGAAGGGTACGCGATTGTCCAACAGCGCACCCAGCTCGAGTTTGGTGGCGGGATTTGCCAAGACTCGACGACCGTGTTTCGTGCGGCGTTTTGGGCTGGGTTGCCGATTACTGAGCGCTGGGGACATTCGTTTTATATCAGCTGGTATGACAAATACGGACCAACAGGGATGGACTCGACCATATTTACGGGTGGCCCAGACTTGAAGTTTTTGAATGATACCGGCAAATGGTTGCTCATCCAGACGTCATCCAATCCCAAAACAGGGATTGCATCGGTCAAGTTCTATGGGACCCCGACCGGCCGCAAAGTCGAAATGATCCAAAACATCTACAACCGCGTCAGCGCACCGGTCGAACCCGTGTTTGTGACCGATGCAGAACAGCCGGCAGGCGCAGTCAAACAGAGCGACCGTGCGCGCGATGGCATCACCATCGACATTGCCCGCACCATTATCGACCCCGATGGCACCGTACGCGCACCCGAAATCTACCGGACGCGCTTCAAGCCATGGCCCAATATCTACGTCTTTAACCCCGCCGACCTCGAAAACGGGCTCCCCAAAATCGAAATGCCCGAACCGCAGGGGAATCTCAATACCCCCGGCGTCACCACCGAAACCGGTGTGCGTTATATCAACGCATCACAGACCGCACCCGTCGAAGATGCCCCCAAACCAACCGAAGCAGAAGCACCATAACGCAATCCAATATGACACAATACGACGAACCCCCGGTCAGTGACCGGGGGTTTATCTGTGCATGAGGGCAATTGCCTGCGCTGCTGCGGCACTCCAATCGAAGCGACGCGCTACCGGAGGACCGTGCCGTGCCATGTCCGCCCGACGCACGGGATTGTTCCAGAGTGCCGCTATGGCCCGGGCCAGGACTTGAGGATTATCAACAGCAGTCGTGACAACCGCATCGGCCACTGTCTCGCCATATACCGGCAAGTCACTACACAACACCGCACAGCCACACGCCAATGCTTCGTAGACGGGCAGTCCGAAGCCCTCTGCCCGTGACGGTTGCACCACCAGAGTGGCACCGTGGTAGAGTTGTCGGAGCAACACGTCATCAGGATGAGCAATTTCGACAATCGGAAGGTCCGGTGCGGCACGCCACGGCCGTTCACGAGCCGGATTGAACTGCCCCGCAATAACCAGCGTGGCGGGCGCTTCGATTGCCCGTTCGGTCACCAGGATGCGCCAGGCGGCCACCAATGTTGCGAGGTTTTTGTGTGCTTGATTGGAGCTTACACACAATGCGTATGGGCCCGAAATGCCGTGTGCGTGCGGATCAAATGCCGGCACCGGCGCAAAAAACTGTGCATCGATACCATTGCGAATAACAGCAGGCGGTCTATGCGGCCAAATGTATGGTGTTATCTGCACGGCTGCATCGTACGACACCGTTGTCAGGAGGCTCGCACGAGCAGCTGCGAACCAGAGCGCCAGCCGAAACCCGATGCGTAGATGCCACGGAGTCGACGCGCTCTGCAATGGGATGGCATCGTGGACGGTCACCATCGTCCGTGGACCAAAACGCCCCCACGGCAACCGCAGATACGGCGTATAAAACCAATCAGCGGGGATTGTGTTTGCCAGCCGTCGCACCTGTTGGCCCTCGCACACGCCCCCAGGACGGCCGCTGACCTCATGATGCGTGACGGTCGCCGCTGCAGTAGGGAGCTGCAGGTGGGTATTGACACGACGGGGATTTGTCACGATGTGCAGATGCGCGACATCTGGATGGTGCGCCAGTGCGTGGGCCATGCCGGTTACGACTCGCCCAATGCCTGGGTACGCATCACACGCGTAGCGTGCATCGACGAGTATCCGCAGGCGCTCAGTGGTCATGGCGATACCAGCCATCGATGTACCCCAATGCACTTGCATACGAGGCATAGGCTTTGAGCGGTGACCAGGCAAACCGCCAGCGCGGATCACTAAACGAAAACGGGATGACACAATGGATGGGCACCAAGATGGTCCGCAACAGGAGCCACACTGCAGCCTGCAGACGTGACCGGAAGTTGTTGCCCGCACGAGCACGGCGCGGATCGCGACGTACTTCTTGGGCATGCCCCATGCCGTAGGCATAGTGCTTGTGCCACAACGCAGCCATCGTCAATGGGGCATGGTGCGTTACCCACGCATTGCCGGCTTGGACCAAATGGACCGGTGCATCGGCTCGATGCAGCTGGCGCACCCGCACAAAAAACTCGGTATCGACGCCCCGCGTCAGGGTGGGATCGAAGCCACCAACCGCTTCGAAGACCCGGCGTGACACCAAGCAGCAGGTCGTCGTTATCGAGCAGCTGTAGTGCGGCGGATCCGGGTTGGTGCGCGTATCAATCGGTACCACGGGGTTGACGATGCGGGCTACCTGCTGTGCGACAGCGTGTTCGAAGGGGCTTGCGTCGGCCGGCAGGATGCGGGCTGCACCGGCGATTGCAACACCCGGTTGGCAGGTCGCGAGGTAGAGTCGTTCGATACACTCGGGATGCCCAAATACCGCATCATCATCGAGGAAGAGGTACCAATCGACGGGATCATGCGGAGCGCTGTCACTGACGCGGTAGGCACCCACGTTGCGCGCGTACCCATTGGGCGCTTGGCGATAGACGATGACGACCTGGCTCGACTGCATCGTCTGTGCGGCCATCATCGCCTCGACATCGAGTGGTGTCGTTGCCATGGTGGGGATAATCACCGCGATGCGTGGTGCATGAACAGGTGTGCCGTCGGGTGTACCTCCGATGGGAGGTTGTGTTGTAATCACGGTGCTCCCTTGGTCGTTGCAGATACGCGGTACGCGGTTACCCTACACAAAGCGGTACAGGGCGACGGTGGCATTGAGCCAGCGTTCCATCGTAAAGCGCTGTGCAACACGGGTACGGGCATTCAGCGATACCGTGATCCGGATCGCAGCATCATTGAAGACACGCATAATAGCCGATGCGAGTGCGTCGGAGGAGCCGGCACGCACCAGCAATCCGCTCGCATTGGATTCGATGATTTCATGTATGTTTGCGATTGCAGAAGCAACAACGGGGCGTTCCATCGCCATCGCCATCAACAAATCGAACGACATCGGTTCAGAAAAAGAAGGTTGCACATAGACATCCACACAGCGCAGAAATCCTGACCGGTCGGGCATGTCGTCGAAAAAGTGGATCCGTTCAGGTTGCGCACTCTGCTGGGCCAACCCACGCAGGTGTGCGCTGTGTTCGCCGGTCCCGACCAGCACAAGAGACACCTCAGGGTTGTACTGCCATATGTGATCCATGGCGTGTATGAGGACCGAATGCCCTTTGTGGGGAGCGAACTGCCCGACACTCGCAATCAACTGCCCATCTACCGGCAGATTGTACGCCGCTCGACCACGGTCGGGGGTCATGTGTAACGCATACATTGTGGTATCTATCCCAATGGGTATCACGGCGATGTGGGTGTGAGTCAAGCGATATTCCTGTTGCAGAATATGCTTGGCTGCAGTGGTGTAGACGATGATGTCACTGAATGTGCGCAGCAAGCGCTGCACGACGAAGCTGTAAATGGGGCGTACCCCGTCACTGCGGACGGTCGGCGCGACTTCGGCCAAGGTCATAATGCGGGTGGGAATTTGCGCAACCCACAACGCGGCAATGACTTCGGTTTCGGTGTCGGGTGATGCGGCCAGCAAATGTACAATGGCGGGTTTGGTGTAGAGCAGCCAGGCAATCAAAATACGCAGGCGCAAGAGTGCTTTCGTGTGGGGCGGGATATCCAGCGTAATGGCTTCGACATGCGCTGACTGCTGTGTGAGTGCAAGAATTGCCGGATGCACGTTACCCGTTTGTGTGACGATGATGATATGGAACGGCATTGCGGCGCTATGAGCGACCAGATTGACGAGGTAGTGAATAGTGTCCTCAGCGGCATCTTTCCCAATAAGATAGACCAATGGCGCTCGGTGATTGCTCATGGAGTTCCTTTAGATGGTACGTGCAAGCCGGCCAGAATATTTTGTCGGTGGCGGAGCGTAGCTGCACAGTGTCTGATGTTCCAACCAAATGCCGCGAGCAGGCGTGGGTCACGACTGCGCAACAGTCGCCACGGCAACGCGATGAGCTGCTTGCCCACAAACCAAACAACCCGCGCCCACGATTGCGATTTGAGGTGGGCATAGATCCCGTTTTGGATGTAGAGATGCAACCATGTCTGCGCACCGCCACCGCTCCCATTACGTGAATGGGTTATTTCGACATCACGAGCCACAACGGTACGTCGACCTGCGCGTTGGGCACGCCAGCAGAGATCGGTATCTTCCCAGTACAAAAAAAACTGCTCGTCGAACCCACCCAACGCCTGCCATTCTGCCCGGCGCATCATCAGCGCCGCGCCGGGGAGGGCGTCGCGATCGGCAACCCCTGTCCCCAGCGGGATGGACTCGCCTGGATAGCGGGTCTCGGGGGTGATGCAAGCAACCAACGGGTGCGCATCCAGATGGGCAACAAGCCGTTGACACCAATACGGTGTGACTAGTATATCAGGGTTGCAAAAGACCACATAGTCGCCACGAGCCAACGCTGCACCGCGATTACACGCGCTCCCATAGCCCAGATTGCTGGGTAACACGAGCCACTGTGCGTGTTGCAGCCAGCGTGTTGGTGTGTCTGTCGAGTCGTTGTCTACCACAATGAGTTCACAGGCAGCCATCCCGGGGTCTGCATCGAGCGACACTGCCAAGGCAGGCAACCGGTGGGCGCTGTTATAGATGACGAAGATAATGCTGACCAATGGCGTGTCGCTCATGTGCGCTCCCGCAGCACGGTGACAAACAGGGCATGAAAGAGGCCTGCAACGTGCGGCCAGGTGTGTGCCGCAAGCGATGTGCGTGCATGGTGGCCGATGAGATCGCGCCGTGGCGTGGCACTGACGCGCTCCATGGCAGCGATGAGCGACGGTGCGTTGCCATGCAAATAGACAAACCCGTTTTCGCCATCCCGCACCTGCTCGATGAGTGGTGGCAGGTTCGGGACAACGCAGACAATCCCCGCCGCCATCGCAGCGACGAGCATGCCCGAGGTCGTGATTTGGGTATATGGCAGGATCATGGCGTCACAGGCAGCCAAGTAGCAGGCGGCTTCGTTGTCGTTCATATAGCGCGGATGGAGCGAAATGTTGATGCGCCGCGCAGTGCGTTGGTGAATTTCGGACAGATATTGCTTATCGGCTGGATGTCCGGCAATAATCAGCATGGTTTGTGGCAAGAGCGGCATCGCCTCAATCAAGAGCTCGAGCCCTTTGTAGCGCCGAATCATCCCCATATAGAGAAAAACTGGCACATCCGGGTCCAACCCGAGGCTGGCACGTGCAGCTGCCCGGGTAGGCATTGGGCCAAACGGTGCGTCGGCGTGCCCGTGTGGGATGACGTGGATAGACGGCACACCATGATATTCCTTTTGGATACGCTGCTTGGTGCAATGATGATGCACCGTCAATGCATGACATTGACGAATGACCCGACCGACGGTCCGCGTGGCGATGTCCGGGTGAAAGCACTCGTGCGGTTGCAGATTATGGACCGTCCACACGATTCGTACGCCACAGAATCGCACCAGCATGAGCAAAAGCACCCACCCAGTGGACCGCATCCAACAGACGATGCGGTTGGGATGCTGGACGACGGCATCGAAAAAGTGCAGGTGTAACAGACGCTGTCCACGGCTCAACAGCATACGCCAGAAGGAGCGCCGCGGCGAACGCCGATCGACGTATACGTCGACCGGCAACTGGGCATAGAGCGCGTCGAGATATGGGCTCTGTGCGAGCCGGGGTGGGAACGGGTAAATATGCATACATGCATCCTAGCGCACAGACGGATGTGCCGCTTTATCGATGTGGCGCTGTACTTCGGCACGCAAAAGGGTAATTGCCGGTTGGGTGTCATCGCCGCTGGGGATGATGATGTGGGCGTGTTCACGCGAAGGGGCGACAAATGCCTGATGCATCGGCCGGACCGTTGTCACGTACTGTGCGCAAATCGACGCAACATCGCGGCCACGTTCTTGGGTGTCGCGCAGGATGCGCCGGAGCAGACGGATGTCGTCTGGTGCATCGACAAACACCCGTAAGTCAAAGCGCTGCCGCAGGGCCGCATCGACAAACAAGACAATGCCATCGACGATAATCACCGGTCGTGGCTGCACCAGATGCCCGCCGTGGGCACGGGTATAGGCAGCGAAATCGTACTCGGGCACGACAACCGACTGTCCTTCCGCCAACGCATCGAGATGCTGCAGACACAGCGCGGTGTCGAAGGCATCGGGATGATCGAAGTTCATCTTCTGGCGCTCGCTGATGTCAAACGCCGACAAATCTCGATAGTAGGCATCGAACGGAATCCACGCTACCGAGGCTGCACGACTCGCGTCGATAATCTGCCGCGTCAAGGTGGTTTTGCCCGAGCCGCTCCCGCCGGCAATGCCGATGATGAATGGCTTCATAGCGCCTCTGTATGGTCGGTGACGGGCACAATGTTCCGTGCCACAGCGAGCTGCAAGCCGATCGTACTCCAGAGCAACGCGGTCATGTGACTGAACTCGATATTGAAAAAATAGTGATCCAACATACCCACTGCGAGTGCAGCCACGATGCCGGCTTGCAAGCCGATCAGCCAACTCGCATGGACTTCGTCGTGTTGTGCCACTGCCTGGCCCAGGCTTCGCCACGATCGCACAAACAAATTGAGCATCATGCCGACGAAGATCACCAGGCCGACCAATCCGAGCCGCTGTGCGATCGCCAAATAAATGTTCGAAACGCCCGCGACGAGGTCGATGTCGGGTGCTGTACCAAAACCAATCCCAAAGAACGGATAGGCTTGAATGACCGCAATGGCATTGTTGAACTCGGCCAAACGCATCTGATTGGCACGGTCTTGGAACTGTACACCTTGTACGATGCGTGTGACAAACTGCTCGCCAATCCCCACAAACACCACCAGGATGGTCGCCAACACCCCTGCTGCTACAATCCAGCCCCACAGACGGCGATAGCGCACCGTTGCGACATAAATTGCAGCAATCATCAGCCCGCCTAAGGCTGCCCGTGAGAACGTCAGGAACAACACGAGCACGACAATCCCACTGATGGCAATCATCCACGGGCGTGGCAGTACGGGTTTTTCGACGATGGTCTGCGTCGCTGCGATTGCACCGATGACTGCCAACATGCCACCGTAACTGTTAGGGTCAACCGCGAGCCCGATGGCACGCATCAGTCCGTCGGTGTCATCCTCGACATAGCGCAACACACGCCCACTCGTGGGGTACCCGAAGCGCCCAAACTGCACCAGAAATTGCTCTGAATACGTGGCGGGGATAACATACAGCACCAATCCGATCAGCGCCGACACTGCCCCGCCGACCAACAACAGCCGTAATGCCCATTGCACATCGATGTCGTCGTGGACTGCATCGAGGATGGCAAACATCATCATAATGCCGAGCAGAAACTTCGCGTAGTTATGCAACGTCGTGCTGTCTGGCAGGCCACGTGCACCCAAAAACAGCGCGAACAACGTAAACCCAATGTAGCCAAACACAACCGGTGCATACGAGGTGAAGTTCGCCCGATAGTTGGGCGTGGTCAATAGATGCAATACGCGCATCGCCAACAACGCAGCAATCGCGATGGACAAAAACGCCGGTGTAATCACTGCCCGAAAAGGTAATGTGCCGAAGGGAAAAACGGTAATCAGCATGACCACCGTGGCCAACATGACCCGTGTGCTCCGGAGCGAGAAATAGCCGACCGTGAGTGCGGCAATGAGCACAAATGGTGCCCAAAATGCCCCGTAGACGACGCCTGCCGCCCCTGCGAGACACACCACAATCGCCCCGAGCACTGCCCACAGGGGGCGCCGGTCGCTCGGCCGCGTCAAATTGTGCCAGGCAGTCTGCATAGGCACCTTATGAATACAGGGTCAGTGGTTGCGCAAAGACTGCTTTGATCGGGGATTCCCTGAGCGCGCGGCGGTATTCGTCCGGGCGGCCACAGATGTTCGGGTCAAGGACGCCGGCTTTGTAGAGTTCGTCGACCTGCGCCGCTGCTGCCTTGGATCGCAACTCGGCGAGTGTTGTCACTACCCACGACCACACCTCGTGATGGTCATGAGCGACATCCTCCCCGACCGGGAGTGCATCGCGCAAGGTACGGATAATTGCGCGGGCAGATAACGGATGGACATGGGCGATATAGCCAAGCGTCGTCGTACAGACAATCCGCGAAGCCGTTGGTGCAGTCGCATCTCCCATCACCTGCGCCAACACAGGGATTGCTGCCGGTCCATATGCAGGAACAGTCGCCTCGAAGACCTCGTACAGGCCGTCGAGCATGTCGTCGTGGCGGAGCAGGAGTTCGCCTATCAGGGTGAGTGTCATCGGGTCATGCCATTGCGCCAAAAAAATCAACGCATGTGAGCGCCCATAGACGGCCAGCTCATCACTCGTCAACGCTAAGCGTTGTGCGAGTCGCTCGCGCAACAACGGAGCGTAGTGCGCCGCATGGGCATCGATATGGGTGACCAACTCCGCAGGGAGAATCGCTCCGGCTCGGTCGAGTTGTGCCATGATGTGTGGGATGTTGTCGAGCTGTGGAATCATTTGCACACGCACCGCACTATTTTTATCTCTGTGATTGTACCATCGTCTGGCCAATGATGAGGCGCACACATCCACGGTTTGTACTGTTGATATTCACAATTTAGTAAACACTTGCACAGTTTTTTTATTTTAATAAAGCAAAAAAATCACTATTCTTGTAAAGTGAATATCGCCAAACAAAGCATCTTTCGGTTGCCGGTGCGCGCATGAATCATCTCGCAGTGTCGGCGCTGCGGGATAGCGCAGACAGACGTGTCTGCATCACGGGCGCGGCGGTGCTTGGTGGTATAGTTGAGAAGGCACGGTTCACAACGAGAGGAGTACCACCATGACGCGTGTAGTCGTATGGAACGAATTTGTTCACGAGCACGAAGCAGGGCATCCCGCCGGCAAAATCTACCCAACGGGCATCCACGGCGCTATCGCCGAAGGTTTGAAGGCATATGATGGTTCGATGACCGTCAAGACTGCCACCTTGCAGGAGCCTGAACATGGCTTGAGCGAGGCAGTGCTGGCCGAAACAGACGTGTTGGTCTGGTGGGGGCACGCCGCCCACGAGAAGGTCGACGACGCTGTCGTCGCCCGCGTCAAGAAGCATGTCGTCGAACGTGGTATGGGCTTGGTGGTCCTGCATTCAGGTCACTTCTCCAAAATCTTCAAGTCGTTGATGGGCACAACCTGTGACCTCAAGTGGCGCGAGTCAGACGACATCGAGCGGGTCTGGGTCATCGAGCCGAGTCACCCAATTGCTGCCAACGTGCCACAGCACTTCGAGCTGCCCGAAGAAATGTACGGCGAGCGCTTCGACATCCCCGCACCCGACAATTTGGTGATGGTCAGCTGGTTCACCGGCGGCGAAGTGTTCCGCAGTGGCTGCTGCTATCATCGTGGCAATGGCAAAGTCTTTTACTTCCGCCCTGGGCACGAGTCGTACCCGACGTACTTCGACAAGAACGTCCGTTTGGTCATCGGCAACGGGGTAAAGTGGGCAGCCCCGCATGGTCTGGTACGCCCGACCTACGGCAATCACAAGTCACACGAAGCCAAATAATCACTGTCGCGCCCACCCGGCGCCGTCCTGCAGGGACGTGCATCGGGTGGGTGATGCATGTAGTGTCACGAAATATGCGGAGAAGGAATATCACCATGGCGCGACCAGAAGTCACGTTGCCCCGCCATCTACGCGACACGCTCCGGAGCGGTCACCCGTGGGTCTATCGCAACCACGTCGATCCCGCAGTGAGTTACGCGGACGGCACCGAGGTCGTGGTGCGCTGTGCCGGATGGCGTGGGATTGGCCTATGGGACGCCGCCGGGGCTATTGCCATCCGCATCTACAGTAGTCACGATCGCATCGACGCCGCCCTCATCAACCAGCGTGTGCTGGCCGCGTGGAACGGCCGTTCGTTGTTGCGCCGCCAAGGTGTCACTGCCTACCGCTGGTTGTTCGGCGAGGGTGATGGATTGCCGGGCCTGACCGTCGACTTATACGGCACCGTAGCAGTGGTACAGAGCTATGGCGCTGGTCCCGGCCAGCTCATGCCGTTGCTCATCCCCGCCTTGGTGGCTGCCAATCCGGATTTGCAGGCGATTTTGGGGAGCAAGAGCCGCGACGACGATACCCCGGGCGAACAACGCCGGGCGCTCTTGTGGGGCGCGATGCCCGACGGTGAACTGATCGTGACCGAACACGCCGGGTTGCGTTTTGTGGTGGACCCACAGGTAGGCCAAAAGACCGGGCTGTTCCTCGACCACCGCGAAAACCGACACTCGCTGATGCACTGGGTGGCCGACAAAACAGTATTGAATTGCTTTTCGTACACCGGCGCTTTTTCGCTCTATGCCCTGCGTGGCGGCGCACGCAAAGTGGTCAGCACCGATATCGGACGTGGCTTGGCCGAGGCAGCAGACCGAAATATAGCCCTCAACGATCTCCCCGCCGAACGTCATCAGTTTGTGACGACGGATTGCTTTGATTTGCTCCAGAAGATGACCGGCGATGGTCGTAAATATGACGTCATCATCCTCGATCCACCCAGCTTCGCACGGACCCGCACCCAGCGTGAGGCGGCGATTGTGGCGTATACACGCCTGAATGCGTTGGCGATGAAGTGCTTGACGGCCAATGGGTTGCTAGTAACGGCGAGCTGTACCAGTCAGGTCAGCCCCGAAGACTTCCGTACCATGGTGGCCAGCGCCGCCAGTGAGTGCGGGATGGCGGTGCAGATGTTGCACGAGGCTGGCCATGCGCTGGATCATCCGGTGCCGGCACACTTCCCCGAAGGACGTTACCTCAAATACATCGTGGGCAGAGTACACCAGCAATGGTAGGAGGGAATGAGTAATTACTAATTAGTAATTAGTAGCGATCAGAGATAAGAAATCAGAAATCAGAAATCAGAACCGCTACGAAAGAATTCGTTCCACATATGATTTTTCTTTCGTGGGATTGTCCCTCTAACTGGTTATGATCCGTCAAACAACTGGTTGATGTGATATCACCTAACTCAGATGTGATGGCCTGCATGCCCAAGGGCGAGGTATACCTCGCCCGCCATCTCGCCATACCTCGCCCGACATCTCACAGTCCTCGCCCGCATTCTCCCATACCTCGCCCGCAATCTCCCCTCTCCTCGCCCACCACCTCCCCATACTTCGCCCGCCATCCCCCCATACATCGCCCGCTTTTCCCCCATACATCGCCGGCCATCTCGCCATGCATCGCCCGTTTGTCCCACTGCCACGCACGGCTGCTGCGCATGGGCTTCTACGGGCGACGTCGTCATGCCCCGCGAAGCGGGGTACGTCACCCTTGCGTTCGTGGCGGTGTGTGCGCACACTGTTTTCGCATGATGCAATGAAAAATCGACAAATCCTGTGCAACAAATGATAGCTGTGCACGAACGTTGCAAAACCTTGCGTATTGTTTTTTGGCTTTAGAAAAACATAATTGACCAATGTCATCAACGCTCAACTAATCCTCATCTAGCAAATCTGTGCAAAACATTGCAAAATCTGTGCAAAGTCTGTATAGTGATACTTACCGTTCGGTAGTGTAGGGGAAGAAATGGTACGAGGCGGGCAACAAACGGCCGAAAAAATACTCGAGACCGCGCACCATTTGTTTATGGCACGGGGCTACGTCGGAGTATCCATCAACGAGGTGGTACAGACGGTCGGCATCACCAAACCGTCGTTGTATTACCACTACGCCGACAAAGAGTCGTTGTACGCAGCGGTCGCCGAACGTGCATTGGACACGATGGGGACCGAGTTGCGGGCGGCAATCAGCGATGCAGACATGCCGTTTGCGCACCAACTACGGGCGGTGATTCTGGCCATCCAGGCGCACAACGGCGAGGATTTCCGCATGATGCGGCACGAAATGCGCGTGCATCTCGATGCAACGCATCAACACCGTATCGGGATGCGGTTTTATGCGTCGATGATGGCTCCCATCGAGACATTGATGGAGCGCGGTATCAGCCTCGGGGAACTCGTCGGCCGCAGTGCAAGTGAGCTGGCGATGCTGTTTTTGTGTCTGATCGAGGCGTATACAGGGCCCGAGGCAATGGCAGTACACCTGCGGCTGACGGCAGATCATATCAGCGAGATGTTTTTGTATGGAGTCGCTGCTCCACGGGTCACTCGGGTTGAACAGATACACGCAGAGGAGTAAACACATGGCCACGATTTCACAGGGGATGCGCAATCGCCTCCCACAATTGAGCAAAAAGACGATCATTATCGGCGCTGTGGTTGCCGTATTGATTGCAGTGGGCATCGCCATCCCGGCGTTGCAGAGCCAATCTACAGCGAGTGCGGTGGGGACGACCATGGTGGCAGGTCCCGTTGATATCCGCGCCGACATCACTGCTACCGGCAAGATGACACCCATCGAAAGTGCCAATCTGAGCTACGCCATCGGCGGTCGGGTGGCCAAGGTATATGTCGTGAGTGGCGACACTGTCGCCGTCGATGCACCGCTGGTGCAGCTCGACCAGACCATGCTGACCCTCGAGCAGACCAGCGCACTGGCAGTGGTCGATCAGGCCAAAGCGGACGTCGCCGTTGCAACAGCCCAGCTGGCCGGTGCAGAAGCGGTCCTGGTGCAGACGGTGGGGAGCGTCGGCGCTGCCGAAATCGGTGCTGCGCGGGCTAACCTGACCGCCGCCCAGGAGCGTTTGGCGCTCTTGTCGAACGGCACGCGCCCCGAGCAAATCGCCCGCGCCCAGAGCGCGTTGACCGATGCCCAGGGGACGTTGGACACCCAGCGCAAGAACTTGTCGGGCGCCAAAACGCAGGCAGATACACTGGTCGAACAGCGTGCTAATGCGGTGCGTGATGCCCAGACAACCTTCAATGCAGCCCGTGCAGACCTGGCGCATGTCGAGGCAGACGGCACCGACCCACGCACCGGGCGCGAACTCTCCGACGCCCAGAAGCGCGACTTCGCCGATGCCTTCACCACAGCCGAGCGTGCATTGACCAATGCTCAGGGGACGTTGCTGCAGGCGCAGCGTGACGCAGATGTAGCACGTCAGAACGAAATCTCGGGCGTTGCCAGTGCCGAGGCCCGTGTCGCAACAGCCCAAGCAGATCTGACTGCGTTGACCAGCGGCGCCGGCGCTGATCTGGCCACTGCCCAGGCAACCGTTGCGAGTGCCGAAGCAAACCTCAACAAAGTCATTGGTAGCCAGCGTGACGCCGCTGTGGCCGCCCAAGAAGCCAACGTCGCCGCAGCCAAAGCGGGCCTCGACCGTGCCAACGGCAAATTGACGCAGGCCACGGCACAAGCACAGATGGCCGGCGTGCGGCTCGACGATACAGTTCTGACGGCACCGTTTGCCGGTGTCGTTGCCCAGGTCGATGCCAAAGTGGGTGAGTTTGTCGGTTCGGCACCGGTCGTCAGCGTGCTCAACCTGAGTGCGTTCGAAGTCAAAGTAACCGTCGACGAAGTCGACGTGGCCAATATCGCCGTCGGCCAACCGGTCATCGTGTTGGTCGATGCACTCGGAGCGCCGACATTGAACGGTTCGGTCGTGCGTGTATCGCCCGAAGCACAGTCTGACCGCGGTGTGGTCTCGTACGAGGTCATTGTCAACGTCACACCCGACGAGCGGTCGTTCAAATCCGGCATGACTGCCTCGGCCCAGATTGTCACGGCAGAGGCCAAGGGCGTCATTGGTGTGCCACGCAGTGCCATCAGCGAGGTCGACGGCGTCACCATGGTGATGGTCGTCGAAGACGGCAAACGGGTCGAGCGTGCCGTAACCGTCGGGTTGCGCGGCAACGAGATGACCGAGATCACCAGTGGCCTCAAGGCGGGTGACGTGGTCGAAGTCACGGCGGTGAGCAAATGAGCACCCCGGTCATCTCTGTATCGAACGTGACCAAGGTCTTTGACGGTGGCGACAACCGCGTCGTCGCACTCGACAACGTGACCATGCACGTCGACCGCGGCGAGATGGTGGCCATCATGGGACCGTCAGGGAGCGGCAAGAGTACGTTGATGACCGTGATTGGTCTGCTCGACGTCCCTAGCAGCGGTCGTTATATGCTCGATGGCATCGACACCAGCACCCTCGATCGCGATGCGCAGGCAGCGGTACGCAATCAAAAAATCGGCTTTGTGTTCCAGAACTTCAACCTGCTCCCGCGGCTGACTGCGCTCCAGAATGTCGCCTTGCCGATGGTCTATGGGCGCATCCCACCCGCAGAACGCGAAGCACGCGCCACGGCAGCACTCGTAGCGGTCGGCCTGGGGAATCGCCTCAAGAATCGGCCCAACGAGCTGTCGGGCGGCCAAAAACAGCGTGTGGCAATTGCCCGCTCGCTGGTCAACAACCCGGAGTTCTTGCTAGCTGACGAACCAACTGGTGCGTTGGACAGCCGCACCGGGCACGAGATTATGGAACTGTTCCGCACGCTCAATCGGACGCAGGGCATTACCGTGGTCGTCGTGACGCACGATGCCGAAGTCGGCAAACAAATGGATCGCATTGTCAGTTTGCGCGACGGCGTCATCAACATGGATGCGCTGCACGACTACTACGGCATTGCAACCGATGACCATGGTCGGGTACGCACTGCGGTGCAGGAGGTCGTCAATGTGGGGTGAACAAATTCGCATGGCGATGGAAAGTCTACGGGCGAACAAGTTTCGCTCGTTGCTGACCATGTTGGGTATCATCATCGGCTCGTCCACCCTGGTAGCGGTATTGTCGTTGGGCAATGCGTTGCAAGGGCAGGTGTTCGAGAGTTTCATCGACTTGGGTACGCGGCGCATCGGTATTCTGCCGGGTGACCCCGACGCTGCCGGCGCACGCATCACTTCGGGCTACGGTTTGTTGTCGATCAAAGACTACGAAGCCCTCAAGACCATGACGGCCACCTACCCCGACATCTTTCGCGTGATTGTGCCCGAAGTGTCGATCAAGGTACGTGCCCGTGCCAAAACCACCGAAATCGACGCACTCGTCGTCGGTACCGGTGAAGGGTATCAGCAGGTGCAGTCGGTGCCAGTCGAATACGGACGGTTCTTTACGGCCAGCGAGTCCGAAGAATCCGCACGGGTGACGGTCCTTGGTGGGCTGGTGGTCGAAGACTTGTTCGGCAAAGGCCCAGAGAACAAAGCGGCTGCCGTCGGGCAGACGGTGGTCATCAATGGTCAGAGTCTGTTGGTGGTCGGTGTGGTGAAAGCCGCCGGCGGGCCGTTCAGCTCGGATCAACGCATCCTCGTACCGGCGGGCACGGCACGCCTGCGCATCGCAGGCAACCAAGACCTGCCGGGTCGCGGTCTGCAGATGTCGTCGATTTTGGTCGGTCTCAATAGCGAAGGCAAAGTGACCCAGGCCGAAGCATTGATTACGCAGACCCTGCGTGACACCCGGCGGTTGGCAGCCGGCGCGGTCGATGACTTCAAGCTGAACTCGCCGACCCAATCGCTCAACATCCTCAAGGGGATCAACGGCGCTATCACGGGATTCATCGCGCTGGTGGCAGGCATCAGTCTGGTCGTCGGTGGCATCGGCATCATGAACATCATGTTGGTGGCGGTGACCGAGCGCACGCGCGAAATCGGCGTCCGCAAAGCACTCGGTGCAACCGATCGCGACGTGCTCGGCCAGTTTGTCATCGAGGCAATCACGATTAGCTTGATAGGCAGTCTCATCGGCATTGGCAGTGCGGTTGCATTGGTGCTTGCCATTGCAGCAGCTGCCGGGTTGGGGATGATTCTGTCGTTCCCGGCAATCATCATCTCGCTCGTGTTCGCGCTGGCAATCGGCGTGGGCTTTGGGTATTACCCCGCCAAACGGGCTGCCCTTTTGCTCCCGATCGAAGCACTACGTTACGAGTAGGGTAGACGTGTGTATTGAGCAGGGCTTATTGCAATAAGCCCTGCTCAATTGTTTTTTTTGGAGAAAGCTCAACGATGCCGACACTCCTCGTGGCCATTCTGGCCGATCAGCTCATGCGTGAGCACCCCGCTCTGACCTATGCAGCGGCACAGGCGGATCACAGCGACATCCACGTGGTGCTGATCGAGAGTCACGCGCGCCTGCAGTTGCGCCCGTATCAACGCCACAAACTGGTGTTGGTGTTGAGTGCGTTGCGGCACTATGCCACGGCGTTGCACGCGATGGGCTGGCAGGTATCGCTCCGCACGGCTGATTCGTGGCGCGCTGGCTTGACCGATGCATGTGCGCAGATCAACCCCGATAGCATCGTCACGATGGCCGGCGCCGAGTACAACGCCCGGCGCGCGCAAGAGCGTTGGTCGACGTGGCTCGGACGGCCCGTGGTGGTACTGCCCAACCGGCAGTTCCTGGCGGCAGATGTCCCGGCGGCGTCAGGGGCCAAACGACAGACGATGGAGGCGTTCTATCGCAGCATGCGCACCCGCTATCAGCTCCTGCTCGAGCCAGATGGCTCGCCAGTCGGCGGAAGTTGGAACTACGACGCCGAGAACCGCAAGCCCCTCCCCAAACACGCCCCCATCCCACCCGTCTATCGCTACCCGATCGACGCCATCACCCAGCAGGTCATCACCGAAGTCGCCGCATACCCCGAGGCGCGCGGCGACGCGACGACGTTTGGATTGGCTGTCACGCATACACAGGCCGACGATGCGTTGGAGCGGTTCATCCGCGAGCGGCTCCCAGATTTCGGCCGCTACGAAGACGCTATGGCGGCCGACGAGGACGTGCTGTTCCACTCGGTCCTGTCGCCGTACCTCAATCTGGGCTTGCTCGACCCACTTACCTGTGCCCGCGCCGCCGAAGCGGCCTACCGCGCCGGATTGGCACCGCTGGCAGCGGCCGAGGGGTTCATCCGTCAGATTATCGGCTGGCGCGAGTACATGTACCGTCGCTACTGGGAGTTGATGCCCGGGTTGCGGCGCATGAATGCATGGAACGCCACACGACCGCTGCCCGCATGGTTTTGGCAGGGGCAGAGCGGCATGCACTGCCTCGATACGGTCATCGCGCGGGTCTGGCGTACCGGCTATTCGCATCACATCGAGCGCTTGATGATCCTCACCAACTTCTGCACGTTGGCAGGTATCGACCCGGTCGCGGTGAACGAGTGGTTCTTGGCGGGGTATATTGATGCATACGACTGGGTCATGTGGCCCAACGTCAGTGGCATGGGGCTCAACGCCGACGGGGGGTTGATTGCAACCAAGCCGTATATCTCGTCGGGGGCATACATCAAGCGCATGAGCAACTACTGCGCGGGCTGTCGCTACGACCCCGCCGTACGCACGGGTCCCAATGCCTGCCCATTTACCCTGTTGTACTGGAACTTTCTCCTCACCCATCAACCCCGCCTACACGCCAATCCACGCATGGGCCCGGCAGTGCTCGGCCTGCGCCACGTGGATGATGACCAGCGCAGTGCGATACAGGCGCAGGCAGTCATCTGGCTCGAACGCCTCAGCGAAGGGACCGAACAATGACCGATGCACCATTACAGCGGAGCTTTACAGACCGCGCCGCACTCATCGCCTACATACGCACCACCTTTGCCGATGTGGTCGGCGCGGACGATGCAGTATCTGACACGCTGGGTGGGCTCGCTGCTGCACAGGAGCATTTGGCACCGATCGATCCACAACGCTATGCACAAACGCGCAATCATCTGACCGGTGCAGTAACCGGGCTGAGCCCCTACATCCGCCACGGGGTGCTGTCGTTGGCACAGGTGCGTGATGTGGTATTGGCTCGGGTCACCAAGGCGAACGATGACGAAAAACTGCTGAACGAATTGGCCTGGCGTGACTACTGGCAACGGGTCTATGCAGCGATTGGCGATGGGGTCTGGTATGACCGCGAGCCCTACAAAACCGGATACCCTGCCAGCGCCTATGCCAAGCAACTCCCGGATGACATCCGTGCGGGACAGACGGGGCTCGCGTGTATCGATGGATTCGTGGCAGAGTTGGATGCCACGGGCTACCTGCACAATCACGCGCGCATGTGGCTGGCGGCCTATGTGGTGCACTGGCGACGGGTGCGCTGGCAGGCCGGTGCGCGTTGGTTCCTCCAACATTTACTCGACGGTGATCCCGCCAGCAACAACCTGTCGTGGCAATGGATTGCCAGTACGTTCAGTCACAAACCCTATTTTTTCAACCGCGAAAATGTGCAACGCTATACCAATAATCTGTATTGCGAAAACTGCCCATTACGCAACGCATGCCCATTTGACGGGACATACGAGGACATCGGTGCGCAGTTGTTTCGCTGAGCAGCACCTGCATGCAGAGAGATGTTTCAACTTTTTCTTTCGATGAGTCAACCTCCCGCAGGCCCTCCAACAAAATACAACTGCAAACCCGCACTCCTGCCTGCGCCACCACCAAGACCAAAACCCCATCAACGACTGCGACCGTTGTTGCTACCCCCACCATTCCATAGCAACACAGGCTACACGTGGCTACTCACACCGCACGCGGCGCGCCGCGTGCGGTTTTCTGTCCATACAGCGCACCCGCTACGGAATGCAGTCAATGCTACAACGAAAAATGCCTTCGTCAGATCGCAACTGGCATCGACGTGTCGATGCTGCAGTACCTGAGCAAACGTACGCACCGGGGTTCGATACAGTTGT